>NZ_MUMI01000171.1:0-56019 GCF_002155975.1 Amycolatopsis kentuckyensis | reverse complement strand
GCGGCCGCGTCGGTGAAGTCGATCGCGTCGAACCACGCCATCGGCCGGGTCAGCGACACGTACGTGTGCAGCGTTTCCCCGCTCTCGCGGTGGGCGTGGATCCCCTCGCGCGGGGCGGGCGCCATCATCGAGCCGCCCCCGACCGTCTTCGCGGCGGCCGGGTGGCGGGTGTCGGCGTCGAACAGGTAGGTCTCGACGAAGGCTTCGCCGACGTACTCGGGCTTCGCCGCCGACAGCAGCGGCCGGATCCGCGACCACGCGCCGTCAGCACCGACCAGCAGGTTCGTGACGACGGTGCGACCGTCGGCGAAGGTCACCTCGTGGCGGCCGTCGCCCAGGGCGCGGGCGCCGGTCGCCTTGTGTCCCCAGTGGACAGTGCCGTCCGGGAGCGCGTCCAGCAGCAGCTGCCGCAGTTCGCCGCGCTGCACCTCGGGACGGCCGCCCGAGCCGTCGTCGGGCCGTTCGGCCAGCACGGTGCCGTCCGGGTGGAGCACCCGCATCGCCTGCCTGCCCTCCAGGACCAGGTCGCGGAACCCGTCCGTGAGCCCGGCCGCCTCGACGGCGAGCTGCCCGTTGTAGTCGTGGATGTCGAGCATCCCGCCCTGCATCCGCGCCATCGGGGACGGCTCGGCTTCGTAGACCTCGGCCGGGATGCCGTGGACGTGCAGGACGCGGGCGAGGGTGAGGCCACCGAGGCCGGCGCCGATGATCGTGACGGGCATGCGTGCTCCTTCGGGTTTCAGTGCGACCCCCGAAGGCTGGCGAAGATCACTGGCGCGGACCGCACACGGAGCTGGCACGCCGCTGGCAGGACCTGTCAGTCGGCCAGCAGGTCGTCCGGGCTGCCGCTCGCCAGCCCCGCCAGGACGCCGAGCGCCGACTCGAGGGTCGCCACCGGCGGGGCCGACACCGCGACCCGCACCGCGTTCGGCGCGTGGCCCGGCAGCACCGCGAACGCCGCCGCCGGGGAGAGCGCGATGCCCCGGCGGGCCGCCGCCGCGACGAACGTCTCCGCCCGCCACTGCTCCGGCAGCTCCCACCAGCGGTGGTACGAGGCCGGGTCGCCGCGCAGGCCCGGGAGCTTCGCCGCCACCACCGCGGCCCGCGCGGCCGCGTCACGGCGTTTCGCCGCCTCGATCTCCGCCAGGGTGCCGGTCACGATCCACTGCGTCGCCGCCTCGACGGCGAACCGGGACGCCCCCCAGGCGCCCGATCGCACCGACGACGCCAGCCGCGCCGTCCAGGCCGGCGGCGTCACCAGGAAGCCCGCGGTCAAGCCCGGCGCGACCCGCTTGGACAGGCTGTCCACGAACACCGTGCGCTCCGGCGCGTACGCCGCGAAGGGGCGGACGTCGTCCCGCAGGAACGTGTAGATGCCGTCTTCGATCACCGGCAGGTCCAGGCGGCCGGCGACCGCGGCGAGTTCGGCGCGGCGCTGCGGCGGCATCGTCGTGCCGAGCGGGTTGTGCAGCGTCGGCTGGACGTAGAGCGCGCGCACCGGCCCGGCCGCGGCGAGCGCGTCCGGCACCAGGCCGGACTCGTCGGTCTCGATCGGCACGAGCTCCACGCCGAGGCGCGCCGCGAGGGCCTTCACCACCGGGTACGTCAGCGACTCGACCGCGAGCCGCTCCCCCACCGGCACGAACGCGGCGATCGAGGCCGCCAGTGCCTGCCTGCCGTTGCCGGTGAACAGGATCGTCGCCGGGTCCGGGCGCCAGTCGCCGCGCGCGAGCAGCCCCGCCGCCGCCTCGCGGGCCACCGGCGTGCCGGCCGCGCCGATCGGGTGCAGGGCCGCGGTCAGGACGTCCTCGCGCAGCAACGGTTCCAGTGCGCGCGCCAGCCCGGCCGACTCCTCCGGCAGGACGGCGAAGTTGAGTTCGAGGTCGACGCGGGCGCCGCCGGGCTCGGCGAGCGCGGGCTCGGGCGGCGGTTTCGCCGCGCGGACGAACGTGCCGCGCCCGACCTCGCCGACGGCCAGGCCGCGCCGGACGAGCTCGCCGTAGACGCGGGCCGCCGTGGAACCGGCGATGCCGCGCTGCCGCGCGAAGCGGCGCTGGGGCGGGAGCCGGTCGCCGGGCCGGAGGCGGCCGGCCTCGATGTCGGCGGCGATGGCGTCGGCGACGACGCGGTAGTCGTCCATGGTCACCTTCCCACCCGGAAACTGTCGGCGAGCATGATCCCACCCGGGCTAGATTGGCGGTGGAGGTGCCATGACCGACCAGACCTGGACCGAAGTCGACGACTACCTCGCCGGCGCACTGCTCGCCCCCGACCCGGTGCTCGACGCGGCGTTGGCCGACGCGGACGCCGCCGGGCTGCCGCAGATCGCCGTCGCGCCCAACCAGGGCAAGCTGCTCAACCTGCTGGCCCGGCTCGCCGGAGCGCGCACGATCCTGGAGATCGGCACGCTCGGCGGGTACAGCACGATCTGGCTCGCCCGCGCGCTGCCGGCCAGCGGCAAGCTCGTGACCTGCGAATACGAGCCGAAGCACGCCGAAGTCGCGAAGGCCAACCTGGCGCGGGCGGGCTTCGGCGAGGACGTCGTCGACATCCGGGTCGGCGCCGCGCTCGACACGCTGCCGACGCTGACCGGGCCGTTCGACTTCGTGTTCATCGACGCCGACAAGGTCAACCTCGCCAACTACGTGCGTGCCTCGCTGGAACTCGCGCGGCCGGGCACGGCGATCGTCGTCGACAACGTCGTCCGGCAGGGCCGGGTGGCCGACGCGGGCAGCGGCGACCCGAACGTCCGCGGCGCACGCGAGATGTTCGAGCTGCTGGCCGCCGAGGACCGGATCGACGCGACCGCGGTGCAGACCGTCGGCGGCAAGGGGCACGACGGGTTCGTGCTGGCCCTGGTCCGCTGACTCACCCGTTTCGATTCACCGCGGCGGTGGGGAGGCTGCCGCGGTGAAGGCGCGCCAGACGTCGGCCGGGACGATGTCGCCGGTCAGCTTCCGGCCGCTCGCGTCCTTGAGGCGCCGCTCGTCGTCGGAGCCGATCCAGACCGCCGTCACCAGCTGCGGGGTGTAGCCGACGGCCCAGGCGTCCTGGTAGTCCGGGCTGTTGCCGTGCTCGGCCTCGCCGGTGCGCAGCGCCGCCGGGCCGCCCGTGCCCAGGGTCGCGGTGACCTCCGCGGCGACGCGGCGGCTCGTGTCGTCGTCGCCGAACGCGGGGCGCGCGGTGTCCGGGTTTTCCCAGACGACCGCGCCGCTCTCGTCGCGCACCTTCGCGACCAGGTGCGGGGTGGCGCGCCGGCCCCCGGCGGCGAAGGTCCCGTAGGCGCCGGCGACGTCCAGCGGCCGCAGCGGGTACCGGCCGATGGCGATGCCCGGCCCGATGAGGAAACCGTCCTTTTCGCGCAGGGTCGGGACGCCGTCGACGGCGTCCGGGATGCCCGCCTGCCGCGCGGCCTCGCTCAGCGCCTCCGGGCCGAGCTTCTTCGCCAGCGCGATGAAGGGGCCGTCCGCGTGCGTCTCCATCGCCGAGCGCAGGGTGCACTTCGGGCCGCAGACGTCCGGGTACTGGAAGCTCTCACCGAGGAAGTCCAGCTTCGACGGCGACGGGATCGGCTGGTCCACGCGGTAGCCGTGGCCCAGCGCCGCGGCGAGGGTGAACGGGTGGAACGCCGAGCCGAGCGCGTGCGGGGTACCGGCGTAGTCGCGGACGCCCTGGTCACCGCCGTGGTAGGCGCGGACGGCCCCGGTCGCCGGTTCGATCGCGACGACGGCCCCGCGGAACCCCTTCGACTCGCCGTTCAGCCTGTCCCGCAGGGCTTTCTTCGCGGCGCCCTGCCGGCTGCGGTCCAGCGTCGTCTCGACCGTCAGGTTCCCCTGCTGGAGCCGGCCGAGCGGGAAGCCGTCCTGTTCCAGTTCGGCGAGGACCTGCTGCTTGACGTGGAACTCGTCGTAGGTGACGCGGCCGGCGCGCGTCTCCGAGGGCGGCTGGATCCCGGTGCCGGGGTAGGCCATCGGTTCGCCGTCCTTGACGTACCCGCGGCTCACGAGCTTGTCGCGCACGTACTGCCAGCGCCGGGTGGCGTGGGTCTCGCCCGAGGCGGCGGGGTCGTGCACCGACGGGGACTGGATCATCCCGGCCAGGAAGGCGGCTTCGCTCCAGGTGATGGTGTCGTCGAGCTTCCTGCCGAAGTAGGCGTTCATCGCCGCGGCGGGGCCGAACGTGCCGCGGCCGAAGGAGATGATGTTGACGTAGCTTTCGAAGATCTGTTCCTTGCCCTGTTCCTGGGTGATCTTCGTGGCCAGCACGAGCTCGGCGAACTTGCGCCCGAGCGTCGCGTCTTCGTCGCCGGTGGACTTCTTGATGTACTGCTGGGTGATCCCGGACCCGCCGCCGACGCCGGTGAGGAACGCGCGGCCGATGCCGGTCGGGTCGAAGCCCTGGTTGTCCCAGAAGGTCGGGTCCTCGGTGGCGATGATCGCGTCCCGCAGCTTCGCGGGCACCTGGGCGTAGGGGACGAACATCCGGTCGCCGTCGGCCGGGATCACCTTGAGCAGCTCGGACCCGTCGGCGTACTTCAGGACGACGGTCTTGTCGAGGCCGGCCAGGACCTCCTGGGGACTGCGGACGTCGAGCACGAGGTAGGCGATCCAGAAGGCGATCAGCGGGCCGCCGAGCAGGACGCCGAGCGTCCAGCCGGCGATCCGCCGGACACGGCGCCACCCCGGGCTGCCGGGCTGATCTTCTTCGGTCTCTGCGGTTTCCTCGGTCGGCAAGGTCACGAATGGATGACGGCCGGACGGGTGAGAAGGTTCTGCGGAGGGTTGTTCGAATCCTGTGAAGATCGAAACTGTCGAAAGCTCAGGCCAGGAAGGCCCGCAGCAGCGAGGCGGTGCCCTCGATGTGCTCGGCCATCGCCCGGCGCGCGGCGGGCGCGTCGCCGGCCAGGATCGCGTCCACGATCGCCTCGTGCTGGGCGTTCGAGTGCTCGAGGTTGGGCGGGAGCAGCGGGATCCGGTCGAGCAGCTGGTTGACGCGGCTGCGGGCGTCGGCCATCGCCGTGGTCAGCGAGCCGGACGCGGTCACCTCGGCGATGGCCAGGTGCAGCCGGGAGTCCTTGCGGCGGTAGTCGTCGAGGTCCGCGCCGGCGGCCTCGGCGAGGGTGCCGGTGAGGTGCTGCCGGTCGGCCGGGCTCAGCGACCGGGCGGCGGCCATCTCGGCGGCACCGGTCTCGAGGACGTAGCGGAGGCTCAGCGCGTCTTCCAGCGAAACGGTGTCGACCTTGCCGCCGGGCTCGGGCGGGGCGGGCAGGGTGTCGTGCACGAAAGTGCCGCCGTAGCGTCCCCGCCGTGACTCGACGTAACCGGCGTCGGAGAGCGCCCGGATGGCCTCGCGCAGCGTGACGCGGCTGACGCCGAGCCGTTCGGCGAGCTCGCGTTCGGAGGGGAGCCGCTCCCCCGCGCCGACGACGCCCAGCCGGATCGCCTGCAGCAACCGCTCGACGGTCTCCTCGAAGGCGTTGCCGGTGCGGACCGGCCGGAACAGCGCTTCGCCGGCATTCACCACCGAGGTCGACTCCATCCCGCGAGTCTAGGCGCTGCCGGGCCATCACCCTGTGTTCGCGGTCCGGAAAACCGGTGGCCGCGGCGGGCACTCTCGGCGACGATGGGACCACCGACACCGAACATCGACGCAGGGGGCGATCCGGTGCACTTCCTGATGGCCGAAGATCTGGTCCACGAACGAGAGGGCGAGTTGCGCCGCGGCGTGCGCAACCGCCCACCGGGCCGTGCGACGCCGAGCCGCCGCACGGGCACGAGGAAACAGCAGTTCGGCTGGACGCTCGTGGAGGTGGGGTTGAAGCTGGCCGTGGAGCCGGAGGACCGAGAATCCTGACCCACTCGCCGGTCGCCACCGTTGCCGATCGGCTCCACCAGCCACCAACACGCCGCTCGAACCGCAATTGGGATGTACTTCAAGGCTGCCCATCCGGATCCGTCGCCACCGAGCTCTGCCGAGGTTTTACCTGGTCGCGGCAGCTGCCACAAGCACAGCAAGCGCCGCGTCCGCAGCATGCAAGCCCAAGCCGCAACGCTCGAGCTCCCGCCGACCTAACAATAACCAGGACCTGCCACTCGAGGACCTTAAACCCGATAGGTCCTCAACCGAGCAGCTTCAATAATAAGACCGTGAATTCGCTCCATCAGTTCCAAGACTTCGGCGTGCAGATCCTCAAATGAACCGGGTGTCGGATAATGGTCACGTCCGTGCGCAATCGAGTTTCTGGCGTCACACAAAGACAGATCGATCAGATTCCTGCTAGTATCAAATTTGTCGACCGCAAACCCAATGGAACTCAGGATTTCACACAAAACCGAGGATCGAAGATTCGACTTCGTGTCAACGATATGATTCTTCGGGACCTTCGCTCTAGCATTTTCCGGTCGGCGAATCAAATCGATAAGATCTGACTTTGCGGCATCATTGCCGGAATCAAGTCGTTTCAACAACGCAGAAACTGAGACCGCCAAGAAGCCGTCGTTTAGCTCCCGATAAAGAAGCCTTCGTCGAGCTACGTAATCGACATACGTCTGACAAGAGTCCTTTACATACCCCTCCCAGTGCGCATACAGAATAGCAACACCACTTCGAGCGAGTACACGAGTCAGGGGTCTTCCAGGGAAGTTCTTTTCAGCTTTGGCGATCTCGCCCCGGAGCGCGTGTAACTCAATCCTTCGCCAAGCCATGGACTCATCGAGCGCTTGCTCGAGATCTGCTATAGTTTTGACGGCCACAATCACACTCGCGCGAAATATTTCCGAGCCGGCACTACGAGCCTTGGAAACCTCCTCCGCGCACTGACTCCAACACCTGAATTGTTGCGAAACTGACTGTACGTCCAAATATTTTGGATTTTTTTGGCTAGCTTATCCCCCTGATCTTCCCAAAAATCAATATTCGCGGCAATGCCGGAACTGATGAACTCGAAAGCCGAAATGGAGAACGACCCAAGATGCCGGCTGCCATCAAACCTTCTAAAGGCATCTTCGCCAACCGTCTCGTTCAACAGGGAAAATACGCGATTGAAGAGTTCTGGATCGATCAGATCATCTTCGGTTTCGAATAGCTCTGCCGCTCGCCGAGTCCAAGTTGTAAGGTACTCACCGAGATCAGCCGGAAGATCGGAGGGGCCGCCTTGGAATGCGTTCTGACAGAAAAATCGGAGCACCAACTCCTGACGGAACGCTTCGTTTTCCTTACGCTCCGACAGCGGGACAACATTCTCGAATACACCGAGCGTCGACATATCCAAAACAGCCTCGAACATGCGCGCATTTAGCATTACGAGCAGACAGTTTCGAGCCTCTTGCGGCGAGAGATCCGTGCCCGAGTTCAGCCGCTGAAACAGGTCATACTTAGCATTGGCATCCGACTCTTTCTGCACAATACGAAACTCCAGGCGAGCACGCTTGACCGCGCGCCTAAGAGAGTCGGTGAAGACTTTGTTCTGCACGCCGGGGACTTCCCACCGAAAGCCGTCCAGATCAGGAAGATATTCGGTTGAAACCAGAGTCAACGGCTCCAAGGTGGCATCTTTGTAGTCGCGATAAATGCCGACAAACTCAAAAATTGTAGATAGTCGCTGCACTCCATCGATAACGTCCCATACCCCATCTTCCCGCTGAGAAACAAAAATTGGAGGGACCGGGATTCCCAGAAGCAAAGACTCGATAAGGCGGGACTTTTGACTGTCCGTCCAGCGAAAGATTCGCTGAAACTCCGGATGAACCTCGATATCCTCGTCTCGATACAAAGACATCACCTCGCCGATGGACATGGCATACCCATCGGTTCGGATTTCTTTCGCACGCTCGGCAATCTGTTCCTCGAGTCCCACACGCACCATCCGGAGTCGTTAGAGCCAGCCAGTCGCACCCACCGTAGTCCATGCCGGGCCCTTCCTCCACAGAGGGCAGCCAACTCAGAGCTGAAGCTGAACGCAGTACGACTGCCGGTCGGTGCCACCATTCATGGCCGATATTGGGCGGACCTAGATCACCAAAGCGCAAGGCGCGGGACAGGCCAGCAAGCCGCGCCTGCCACAGGCATCGTAGGACCGAACTCACGCCGGTATATGCCAGCCCCGCTGATTGGAAGCCAGCGCGGATGGAGACTCGATCAAACCCCATGGACCGAATCAGGTACGGAACCCAGCCGACCGGTCAGCACTCGATGACGTTCACCGCCAGGCCGCCGCGGGCCGTTTCCTTGTACTTCACGCTCATGTCCGCGCCCGTCTCGCGCATCGTCTTGATCGCCTTGTCCAGCGTCACCACGTGACTGCCGTCGCCGCGCATCGCCATCCGGGCCGCGTGGATCGCCTTCGAAGCTCCCACCGCGTTGCGCTCGATGCACGGGATCTGGACCAGGCCGCCCACCGGGTCGCACGTCAGGCCGAGGTGGTGCTCCACCCCGATCTCCGCCGCGTTCTCCACCTGGGCCGGGCTGCCGCCGAGCACTTCCGTCAGACCCGCCGCCGCCATCGCCGAGGCCGATCCCACTTCGCCCTGGCAGCCGACCTCCGCGCCCGAGATCGAGCCCGTCTGCTTCAGGATCGAGCCGATCGCGCCCGCCGTCAGCAGGAACGTGACGATGCCGTCGTCCGAGGAGTGGCGGATGAAGCGCTGGTAGTAGTGGAGCACCGCCGGGATGATGCCCGCCGCGCCGTTGGTCGGGGCCGTCACCACCCGGCCGCCCGCCGCGTTCTCCTCGTTGACCGCCAGTGCGTACAGACTCACCCAGTCCATCGCGTACAGCGGGTCGTCCGCGCCGTCCTCGGCCAGCAGCTTCTCGTGCAGCGCGCGGGCCCGCCGCGGCACCTTCAGGCCGCCCGGCAGGACGCCTTCGTGGGTGCAGCCGTTGCGGACGCACTCCGCCATGACCGCCCAGATGTCGAGCAGCCCGGAGCGCACCTCCTCACGAGAACGCCAGGACAGCTCGTTCGCCAGCATGATCTCGCTGATCGGCAGGCCGGTCGACGCGCAGTGCCCGAGCAGGTCGGCGCCCGTGCGGAACGGGTACGGCACCGGTGTCGAGTCCTCGACGAACACCGTGTCCGTCTCGTACGACTCGTCGCGGACGAAGCCGCCGCCGACCGAGTAGTACGTCCGCTCGCGCAGCAGCGCACCGGACGCGTCGAACGCCCGGAAAACCATGCCGTTCGGGTGTGCGGGCAACGACTTGCGGCGGTGCATGGTGAGGTCGTTGTCCTCGTCGAACGCGATCTCGCGCGTCCCGGCCAACAGCAGGCGGCCCGATTCGCGGATCGACGAGATGCGGTCCGGCACGGTGTCCGTGTCGATCTCTTCGGGCCGCTCCCCGGACAGCCCGAGCAGGACGGCTTTGTCGCTGCCGTGGCCGAAACCGGTCGCGCCGAGCGAGCCGAACAGCTCACCCTGGACGCGGGACGTGCGCGCGAGGTCGTCGCCGAGTCCGTCCACAAAGGTCAGTGCTGCCCGCATCGGCCCGACGGTGTGGGAGCTCGACGGGCCGATGCCGATGGAAAACAGGTCGAAGACGCTGATCGCCATTGATCCGCCCCTTCCTATCGGGCCAGCAGCGAGCTGGCCTCTTGCGAAGCCGGGCCCTGGTCGGCGAGGTGGGCCAGGTTCTCCGGCAGCTCTTCTCCACGGTAACGCTTGGTCTGGGCGTAGAGCCGTCCCGCGCGGTACGACGAGCGCACCAGCGGACCCGCCATCACCCCGGCAAAGCCCATCGCCTCGGCTGCCTGGGAGTGCTCGACGAACTCCTCCGGCTTCACCCAGCGGTCGACCGGGTGGTGCCGCGGCGAGGGACGCAGGTACTGCGTGATCGTCAGGATCTCGCACCCGGCATCCACCAGGTCCTGCATCGCCGGAGCCACCTCGTCCGGGGTTTCACCCATCCCGAGGATCAGATTGGACTTGGTCACCAGACCGGCTTCGCGCGCGGCCGTGATGACTTCCAGGGACCGAGCGTAACGGAATCCCGGGCGAATGCGCTTGAAAATCCGCGGAACTGTTTCCACGTTGTGCGCAAGAACCTCCGGCCGCGACCCGAACACCTCCGCCAATTGCGCAGGATCGGCGTTGAAGTCCGGAATCAGCAATTCGACGCCGGTACCGGGGTTCATCGCGTGGATCTGCCGCACGGTCTCGGCGTACAGCCAGGCACCGCCATCGGGCAGGTCATCACGGGCTACCCCGGTGACCGTCGAATACCGCAAACCCATGGCCTGCACGGACTCCGCGACCTTCCGCGGCTCGGTCCGATCCAGCTCGGCGGGCTTACCCGTGTCGATCTGGCAGAAGTCACACCGCCGCGTGCACTGATCGCCACCGATCAGGAACGTGGCCTCACGGTCTTCCCAGCACTCGTAAATGTTGGGACAACCGGCCTCTTCGCAGACCGTGTGCAGGCCTTCGCGGCGCACCAGGCCCTTGAGTTCGGTGAACTCCGGTCCCATCCGCACCCGCGTCTTGATCCACGGCGGCTTCTTCTCGATCGGCGTCTCACTGTTGCGAACCTCGAGACGCAGCAGCTTCCGGCCTTCGGGCTGGGCGCTCATCGCGCGAGGTCCGCGTACAGCGGGTGCTTCGCGGCGAGGGCCTCGACGCGGTCGCGGAGCTTGGAGCGCAGGGCGTCGTCGAAGTCGGGCTTCAGCGCCTCGGCGATGACGTCGGCGACCTCGGCGAAGTCCTCGGCCCGGAAGCCGCGGGTGGCCAGCGCCGGCGTGCCGATCCGGAGGCCCGAGGTGATCATCGGCGGCCGCGGGTCGAACGGGACGGCGTTGCGGTTGACCGTGATGCCGACCTCGTGCAGCCGGTCCTCGGCCTGCTGACCGTCCAGAGTGGACTGGACGAGGTCGACGAGCACCAGGTGGACGTCGGTGCCGCCGGTCAGCACCCGGACCCCCGCCGCGGCGCAGTCGTCCTGCGACAGCCGCGCGGCCAGGATCCGCGAGCCCTCGAGGGTCCGCTCCTGACGCTCCTTGAACTCCTCGCTCGCGGCGATCTTCAGCGCGACGGCCTTGGCCGCGATGACGTGCTCGAGCGGACCGCCCTGCTGGCCGGGGAACACCGCCGAGTTGATCTTCTTCGCCAGTTCCTCGCGCGACAGGATGAGGCCGCCGCGCGGGCCGCCGAGGGTCTTGTGCGTGGTCGTGGTGACGATGTCGGCGTGCGGCACCGGCGACGGGTGCAGCCCGGCCGCGACCAGCCCGGCGAAGTGCGCCATGTCCACCATCAGCTTCGCGCCGACCTGGTCCGCGATCCGGCGGAACTCGGCGAAGTCGAGCTGACGCGGGTAGGCCGACCAGCCGGCGATGATCAGCTTCGGCTGGTGCTCGACGGCGAGGCGCTCGATCTCGGCGAGGTCGACGATCCCGGTCTCTTTGTCGACGTGGTAGGCGACGACGTTGTAGAGCTTGCCCGAGAAATTGATCTTCATCCCGTGCGTCAGGTGCCCGCCGTGGGCCAGGTCGAGGCCGAGGATCGTGTCGCCCGGCTTGAGCACGGCGAACATCGCGGCCGCGTTGGCCTGCGCGCCCGAGTGCGGCTGGACGTTGGCGTGCTCGGCGCCGAAGAGGGCCTTCGCGCGGTCGATGGCGAGCTGCTCGACGACGTCGACGTGCTCGCAGCCGCCGTAGTAGCGGCGGCCCGGGTAGCCCTCGGCGTACTTGTTGGTCAGCACCGAGCCCTGCGCCTCGAGCACGCCCACCGGGGCGAAGTTCTCGGAGGCGATCATCTCCAGGGTCGACTGCTGGCGGTTCAGCTCGGCCGCGACGGCCGCGGCGACCTCGGGGTCGACGTCGGCGAGGGAGGCGTCGAAAGTCGTCATCAGTTCTCCTGGGTGAGCGCGGCGTACGCGGCGGCGTCGAGCAGGTCCGGCACGTCCCCGGTCAGACGCACCTTCAGGAGCCATCCTTCGGTGTACGGGTCGGAGTTGATGACCTCGGGGGTGTCCGATGTGGTGCCGTTCACCTCGACGACCTCGCCGGAGACCGGCGCATACAGCTCGCTGACCGACTTGGTCGACTCGACCTCGCCGAACACCTCGCCGGCGGTGATGGCCGAGCCCGGGTCGGGCAGCTGGACGAACACGATGTCACCGAGCGACTCGGCGGCGAAGGCGGTGATGCCGACGGTGGCGATGCCGTCCTCGACCTTCAGCCACTCATGTTCCTTGGTGTACTGCAGGTTCTCGGGGATGCTCACAGCTGGGAGTCCTTTACGCGCGGGAGTAGAAGGGCAGGGCGACGACCTCGACGGGCTCGATCCTGCCCCGGATGTCGACGGAGAGCTCGGTGCCGGGCTCGGCGTACGCCCGATCGACGTACGCCATGGCGATCGGGTAACCCAGCGTGGGCGACAGGGCGCCGCTGGTGACCTCGCCGATCTCGGTCCCGTCGGCCAGCAGCTTGTAGCCGTGCCGCGGGGCGCGCCGGCCGGCGCCTTTCAGCCCCACGCGCACGCGCGGGACGTCGGCCTTGGACCGCTCCTCGAGCGCCGCGCGGCCGACGAAGTCGCCCGGCTTCTCGAACTTGACGACGCGGCCGAGCCCGGCCTCGAACGGGCTCTGGTCGAGCGTGAGTTCGTTGCCGTACAACGGCATCCCGGCTTCCAGCCGCAGCGTGTCGCGGCAGGCGAGACCCGCCGGGACCAGGCCGTGCGGCTCGCCGGCGTCCAGCAGCAGGCGCCACAGCGCCGGGGCCTCGTCGGCGGCGGCGAACAGCTCGAAGCCGTCCTCGCCGGTGTAGCCGGTGCGGGCGAGCAGGACGTCGTGGCCCTTCACCGACGCCGGGACGCTGGCGTAGTACTTCAGCGCGTCCAGGTCGGCGTCGGTGACCGAACCCAGGATCGCCGCGGCGTTCGGGCCCTGGACGGCGATCAGCGCGGTGGCCTCCGAGCGGTCGTCCACCTGAGCGTCGAAGCCCGCGACCCGCTCGGCCAGGGCGTCCGCGACGACCTTCGCGTTGCCCGCGTTGGCGACGACCAGGTAGTGCTCGTCGGCCAGCCGGTAGACGACCAGGTCGTCCAGCACGCCGCCCTCGGCGTTGCAGATCATCGTGTACCGCGCCCGGCCCGGCTTGACCCCGGTCAGGTTGCCGACCAGCGCGTAGTCCAGGACGTCGGCCGCCTGCTTGCCGGTGACGTGGATCTCGGCCATGTGCGAGAGGTCGAACAGCCCGGCCGCCTCGCGGACGGCCTTGTGCTCGGCCAGCTCGCTGGCGTACCGGACCGGCATCGACCAGCCGGCGAAGTCGGTGAACAGCGCACCGAGTCCCTTGTGGACTCCGTGCAGGGAGGTTTCCTTGGACACGTCAGCCTTCGTAAGCGTTGAGGGGCGGGCAGGAGCACACGAGGTTACGGTCGCCGCGGGCGCCGTCGATGCGACGCACCGGGGGCCAGTACTTG
Source organism: Amycolatopsis kentuckyensis (assembly GCF_002155975.1). Taxonomy (GTDB): domain Bacteria; phylum Actinomycetota; class Actinomycetes; order Mycobacteriales; family Pseudonocardiaceae; genus Amycolatopsis; species Amycolatopsis kentuckyensis. The sequence continues at coordinate 42,607 of NZ_MUMI01000171.1, read as the reverse complement.
TTCTTGCGCGAAACACCCGCCGGGTACACGGCCAGCTCGCGGTCGTAGCGCTTGTCCCACTCGCCGACCAGCGTCTCCGCGGTGTGCGGCGCCCCGCGCAGCGGCGACTCCTCGGCACTCCAGCGACCGGACGCCACCTCGTCGATCTCGGCGCGGATGGCGATCATCGCGTCGCAGAACCGGTCGATCTCGCCCAGGTCCTCGGACTCGGTCGGCTCGACCATCAGGGTGCCCGCGACCGGGAACGACATGGTCGGCGCGTGGAAGCCGTAGTCGATGAGCCGCTTGGCGACGTCGTCGACCGTCACGCCGGTCTCCTTGGTGAGCTGCCGCAGGTCGAGGATGCACTCGTGCGCGACCAGGCCGTCCTGGCCCGTGTAGAGCACCGGGTAGTGCGGCGCGAGGCGCGAAGCGACGTAGTTCGCGGCCAGCACGGCGACCTTGGTGGCCGCGGTCAGGCCGGGCGCGCCCATCATCCGGACGTAGGCCCAGGAGATCGGCAGGATCGACGCCGAGCCGTAGGGCGCGCCGCTGATCGGGCCGACGCCGGTCGCGGGACCGGCGGCGTCGAGCAGCGGGTGGTTCGGCAGGTACGGCGCCAGGTGCGCGCGCACCGCGACCGGGCCGACACCCGGGCCGCCACCGCCGTGCGGGATGCAGAAGGTCTTGTGCAGGTTCAGGTGCGAGACGTCGCCGCCGAACTCGCCCGGCTTGGCCAGCCCGAGCAGGGCGTTGAGGTTCGCGCCGTCGACGTACACCTGGCCGCCGCCGTCGTGGACGATCTTGGCGAGCTCGTCGATGTCGTGCTCGTACACGCCGTGGGTCGACGGGTACGTCACCATGATCGCGGCGAGCGTGTCCCGGTGGGCGTCCACCTTGGACCGCAGGTCGGCCAGGTCGACGTTGCCCTCGTCGGTGCACTTGACGACGACCACGCGCATCCCGGCCAGCACCGCGGACGCGGCGTTGGTGCCGTGCGCGGACGACGGGATCAGGCAGACGTCGCGAGCTTCGTCGCCGTTCGCACGGTGGTAGGCGCGGATCGCGAGGAGGCCGGCGAGCTCGCCCTGGCTGCCCGCGTTCGGCTGCAGCGACACCTTGTCGTAGCCGGTGACCTCGGCCAGCCACCCGGCCAGCTGCTCGACCAGCGTGTGGTACCCCGAAGCGTCCTCGGCCGGGGCGAACGGGTGGATGCCGGCGAACTCGCGCCAGCTGATCGGCTCCATCTCGGTGGTGGCGTTGAGCTTCATCGTGCAGGAGCCGAGCGGGATCATGCCGCGGTCGAGCGCGTAGTCCAGATCGGACAGGCGGCGCAGGTAGCGCAGCATCGCCGTCTCGGAACGGTGGGTGCCGAAGACCTCGTGGCCCATGAACCCGCTCTCGCGGGCCAGGCCGTTGGGCAGCGCGACGCCGTCGTGGACGTCTTCTTCGATCCCGAACGCGCGCAGCACCTTCGCCGTGATCGCCGGGGTGCTGACCTCGTCGAAGGCGACGCGGACGTGGTCGGCGTCGACGTGGCCGAGGTTGATGCCGGCTTCGCGGGCGGCGGCGTGGACCTCGGCGGCCTGGCCGGGCACGCGCGCGACGACCGTGTCGAAGAACGACTCGTGCACGACCTCGACACCGGTCTTCCGGAGGGCGTCCGCGAAGCCCGCGGCGAGGCCGTGGACGCGCTGGGCGATCTTCTTCAGGCCGTCCGGACCGTGGTAGACCGCGTACATCGCGGCCAGCACGGCCGGCAGGACCTGCGCGGTGCAGATGTTCGACGTCGCCTTCTCGCGGCGGATGTGCTGCTCACGGGTCTGCAGCGCGAGGCGGTAGGCGGAGTTGCCGTCGGCGTCGACCGAGACGCCGACCAAGCGGCCCGGCAGCGAGCGCTCGAGCCCGGCGCGGACGGACATGTACCCGGCGTGCGGGCCGCCGTAGCCGAGCGGGACGCCGAAACGCTGCGTCGAGCCCGCGGCGACGTCGGCGCCGAACTCGCCCGGCGCGGTGATCAGCGTCAGGGCGAGGAGGTCGGCGGCGACGGTGAACAGCGCGCCCGCGGCCTTCGCCGACTCGGAAATCGCGTGGTAGAAGCCGCGGCCGCGCAGCACGCCCGACGCGCCCGGGTACTGGACGACGACACCGAAGAAGTCCTCGGGCAGGCCGGTGAGCAGGTCGCGGACCTCGACCTCGATGCCCAGCGCCTCGACGCGGGTGCGCACGACGGCGATGGTCTGCGGCAGGCACTCGGCGTCGAGCACGACCTTGTTGGACTTGGACTTCGACGCGCGGCGCATCAGCGTGACGGCCTCGGCGACGGCGGTCGACTCGTCCAGCAGCGAGGCGTTCGCGGTGGCCAGGCCGGTCAGGTCGGCGACCATCGTCTGGAAGTTGAGGAGCGCTTCGAGGCGGCCCTGGGAGATTTCCGGCTGGTAGGGCGTGTACGCGGTGTACCAGGCCGGGTTTTCGAGAACGTTGCGGCGGATCACGCCGGGCGTCACGGTGTCGGAGTAGCCGAGGCCGATCATCTGCGTCATCGGCCGGTTGCGCGCGGCGAGAGCACGCAGCTCCGCGGTGGCGTCCTCTTCGGACGCGGCGGGCGGGAGGACCAGGTCACGCGTGGCGCGGATGGCGCTCGGGACGGCGGCGCCGACGAGGGCGTCCAGGCTGCCGTAACCGCACTCGGCCAGCATCTTCGCGCGTTCGGCCTCGGACGGGCCGATGTGGCGGGCGTCGAACTGCGTGGAAGTGATCGGGAGCTCCTTGGGCCGGGCACACAGCTGTGCGCTGGAACTCCCCCTCTGTCATGGCACCTGAGAGTTTCACCGTGGGCGACACGGCTTTCACCTTGGGTGAGGCGCGGGTGCGCCTGCTTTCCAGAGTGGCCTCGCGCGAAGCGGTAGCAGGTACCTGAGAGATTCCGGGGAGTTTGCTCCTTCGGTGCCCCACCGACTTCGTGAGGGCTCTCCCGCCTCGGCTCAACGGCCCGATCTGCAGTTGTGACGGCCACGGTACCTGCCGGGTTCGAGGTCCGTCTACTTCACCCGGGCAACACCACATCAGTCTCCGACCGGCCGGTGCTGCGCTCGGCCTGCCCGGCGGACCACCTGACCGGCGAGCACCGGCGGCCGCCGGACCCGGCCCGAGGGCAGGACCAGACGCTTCAGCGGGCCGCCCAAGGGCACCGGGGGCAGGCCCGCTCCCAGCAGGACCTGCTCGACGATCTGCTCGGCGTGCCAGGCCACCGAGTCGTTGAGCCGGTCCAGCGAAACGCGGTCGCCGTCGAAGACGTCCTCGTCGGCGAGCGTCACCTCGAAGTACGCGCACCCCGGCGGGACCGCGATGGCCTCCTCGATCGCCCGCGCTCCCTCCAGCGGGTCGTCGAACCCGGCCTCGAGCAGCGGTTCGCGGTAGATCCGGGCCGCCCGTGCCCGCATCCGCGGCCCGTAGCGGACCACGACCGGGAGGCGGCCGGTCAGGTCCGGCACGGCGAGGCCGTGCAGCAGCATGATCGGCGGTACCGAGTGCACCAGCCGCGGCGCGGGTTCGGCCAGTTCACGGGCGGTGAGGCGGACCCGGTCGGCCATCGTGTCCGGGAGGCCGAAGTAGCGGAAGTCGACGTTGCCGAAGCCCAGCCCGTCGGCGACCAGGGACGCCAGCAGCTCGCCGTACCCCCAGATCGGCGACAGCACGACCACCGGCGGCGCGGCGACGACCGGCGACGGCACGGGCGGCCGCGTCGCCTCCTGCTCGGGCACCTGGATGACCAGCCGGGGCGGCTCGTGCCAGTCGTGCACCTCGGCGACCCGCCAGTACAGCCCGAGCGGCCGCCACAGCTCGCCGAGGACGTCGTGCTCGAGGATCCGCCGGACCTCGGCGTCGGCGTACGGGAAGTCCCGCGGCGGCACGATCCCGACGTAGTGGTGGTAGGTGACGCGGACCTCGTCGCCGCGGGTGGCCGAGCGGATCCGCATCTCCCAGTCGATCGGCGACGCCGCGATCGCGTTCGCCACCTGCGTGCCGGGCGAGGAGTAGACGAGCGCGGTGGCCTGCCGGAGGAACTGCCCGGCCCGGTCGATGCCCTCCCGCAGCGCCTTCGCCGCCTGCGCGACGTGCACCGGGCCGGCGAGCGAGCCGGGCAGGACACCGGCGACGCGCAGCAGCTCGGCCTCCCCGAGCCCGGTGACCTCGGCGATTCCGGCCCAGTGGTCGAACACCGTCACCTTCGGCGCGTGCCGGTGCTCGATCCAGCTGCGCAACGTCGACGTCGGGACGCCGATGCGCCGCGCGGCCTCGTCCAGGGACAGGCCGCGGGAGCGGATGCCGGCCCGGACCGCTTCCGCCCACTCGTCGGCGCGCCAGTGCGTCACCTCACAAAGCTAACGAAACCGGCTAGCTTTGCGCAGGGACAACCCGCCCGGGCGCGGCCGACGCTGGTCACCATGACCACCACCGTGATCGCCCTCACCCTGATCGTCGGCGCGCTGACCTTCGCCGCCGGCGCGTTCCTCGCCTCCGAGGTCGCCACCCGGATCCTGCGCCGCCGGGAGAAGGAGATCTCCGAAGAGCGCAAGAAGCTCAACGCCGCCTGGCGCTACCTGCGGGAGGTCTACGACGTCAAGAAGAAGACCAGGCGTTAGAGCGGGGTGACGTACGCGCCGGAGATGCCGCCGTCGACCAGGAACTGCGACGCCGTGATGAAGCTGGCGTCGTCGCTGGCCAGGAAGGCGACCGCGGCCGCGATCTCCGACGGCTCGGCGAACCGGCCGACCGGCACGTGGACCAGCCGCCGCGCCGCGCGTTCCGGGTCCTTGGCGAACAGCTCCTTGAGCAGCGGGGTGTTCACCGGTCCCGGGCACAGCGCGTTGACGCGGATGTTCTCGCGCGCGAACTGCACCCCGAGCTCGCGGCTCATCGCGAGCACGCCGCCCTTGGACGCGGTGTAGGAGATCTGCGACGTCGCCGCGCCCATCACCGCGACGAACGACGCGGTGTTGATGATCGACCCCTTGCCCTGGCGCTGCATGTGCGGCAGGACGGCCTTGCAGCAGTGGTACACCGACGTCAGGTTGACCCGCTGCACGCGGTCCCACGCCTCGATGCCGGTGGTCAGGATCGAGTCGTCCTCCGGCGGCGAGATGCCGGCGTTGTTGAAGGCGACGTCGACCGAGCCGAACTGCTCCACCGTGCTGTGGAACAGGTTCTCGACCTGCTCGGCGTCGGTGACGTCGGTCTGGATGAACGCGCCGCCGATGTCGTCGGCGGCCGCCTTGCCCTCGGCCGGCGAGAGGTCCGCGATGACGACCTTCGCGCCTTCGCTCGCCAGGCGCCGGGCCGAGGCGAGCCCGATGCCGCTGGCGCCGCCGGTGATGACCGCGACGCGGCCTTCGAAACGCTGGACCATTACTCCTCCGTGCTCAGAAAGACGTTCTTGGTTTCGGTGAACGCCGCGGCGGCGTCCGGGCCGAGCTCGCGGCCGAGACCGGACTGCTTGAAGCCGCCGAACGGCGTCCAGTAGCGCACCGACGAGTGCGAGTTCACCGAGAGGTTGCCGGATTCGACGCCGCGCGCAACTCGGAACGCGCGGCCGGCGTCGCGGGTCCAGATCGACCCGGACAGGCCGTACTCGGTCGCGTTGGCCATGCGGACGGCGTCGGCTTCCTCCGCGAACGGCACGACGGCGACGACCGGGCCGAAGACCTCTTCCGCGGCGACCGGGTGCCGCAGGTCGGGCGGGGTGAGCACGGTCGGCGGGAACCAGAAGCCGCGGCCGGCGGGGGCCGTGCCGCGGAACGCGACGGGCGCGTCGTCCGGGACGTAGGAAGCGACCTTGTCCCGGTGCGCGGCCGAGATCAGCGGGCCCATCTCGGTCTTCTCGTCACCGGGGTCGCCGACGACGACGCCGTGCACCGCGGGCTCCAGCAGCTCCATGAAGCGGTCGTACGCGCTCGCCTGCACCAGGATCAGCGAGCGGGCGCAGCAGTCCTGGCCGGCGTTGTCGAAGACGCCGTAGGGCGCGGTCGCGGCGGCTTTCTCCAGGTCGGAGTCGGCGAAGACGATGTTCGCGTTCTTGCCGCCCAGCTCCAGCGTCACGCGCTTCACCTGCGCCGCGCAGCCCGCCATGATCTGCTTGCCGACCTCGGTCGAGCCGGTGAACACGACCTTGCGGACTCCGGGGTGGTCGACGAACCGCTGCCCGACCACGGACCCCTTGCCGGGCAGCACCTGGAAGACGTCCTCCGGGATGCCGGCCTCGCGGGCCAGCTCGGCCAGCCGGATCGCGGTCAGCGGCGTCAGCTCGGCGGGCTTGAGGACGACGGTGTTCCCGGCGGCGAGGGCGGGCGCGAACCCCCAGCCGGCGATCGGCATCGGGAAGTTCCACGGCACGATCACGCCGACCACGCCCAGGGGCTCCTGGAAGGTCACGTTGACGCCGCCCGGCACCGGGATCTGCCGGCCGATCAGGCGTTCCGGGGCGGCGGAGTAGTAGTTGAGGACGTCGCGGACGTTGCCCGCCTCCCAGCGGGCGTTGCCGATGGTGTGCCCGGAGTTCTCGACCTCCAGCCGCGCGAGGTGCTCGATGTCGGCCTCGACGGCGTCGGCGAAGCGGCGCAGCAGCCGCGCGCGGTCGCCGGGGGTGACGTCGCGCCAGGCCGGGAAGGCCGCGTGGGCGCGGGCGATCGCCGCGTCGGTCTCCTCGGCGCTCGTCAGCGGGACGCTCCGCACCACCTCCTCGGTGGCGGGGTTCAGGACGTCGAAACTGAGGTTTGTTCTGGTTAGGCCGCCACGCCCCGCGCTCGATCCGCCGGATTCCTCGGATGCCATGTGGCGGCCGACGGCTGAACAATCCTCACTGGTGGTCATCGGTTCTCCTTGCTCGCTTCGACGAGAGCCTGGAACAGCCGGACGTCGTCGGTGTCCTGCTCGGGGTGCCACTGGACGCCCAGCGTGAACTCGCCGGGCACTTCCGCGGCCTCGATCGTGCCGTCGGCCGCCCAGCCGACGGCCTCCAGCCCGGTGCCGAGCCGGTCGATCGCCTGGTGGTGGTAGCAGAGCGTCTTCGTCTCGGGCCCGAGGATCGACGCCGCCCTGCTGCCCTCGGCCAGCGTGACGGTGCCCCGGCCGAAGGTCGCCGGGGCGGGCTGGTGCTCGGTGGTGCCGCTTTCGGGCAAGTGCTGGGTCAGGGTGCCGCCGAGAGCGACGCTCATCACCTGCAGGCCGCGGCACACGCCGAGCACCGGCTTGCCCGCTCGGCGCGCGGCCCCGAACAACCCGAACTCGAAGGCGTCGCGCTCCGGCCGGACGTAGGTGGCCGGGTGCGGCTCGTGGCCGTAGCGCGCGGGCTCGACGTCGGCGCCGCCGGTCAGCACCAGGCCGTCCATAGTGGACACCAGCCGGTCGTACGCTTCGGACACCGGCGGGAGCAGCACCGGGATGCCGCCCGCGGCGACGACGCAGTCGACGTAGACCCGGTGCAGCAGCACGGCTTCGGTGTCCCAGACCAGGAACTTCGCGGGTTCCAGGTAGGACGTCAGCCCGATGACGGGCTCACAGGCGCTCGAAGCCACGGATCAGCTCCCAGTCGGTGACGGCGGCGTTGTAGGCGTCGATCTCGATCTTCGCCGCGTTCAGGTAGTGGTCGACGACGTCGTCGCCGAACGCTTCGCGCGCCAGGTCGCTGCCGGCCAGGGCCGCCGCGGCCTCGGGCAGCGTCGTCGGCACGGTGTCGCGGCCGGAGTGGTAGGCGTTGCCGGTGAACGGCTCTTCGAGCTCCAGCTCGTTCTCGATGCCGTGGAGCCCGGCGGCGATGAGCGCGGCGACGGCGAGGTACGGGTTGACGTCCCCGCCCGGCACCCGGTTCTCGACGCGCAGCGATTCGCCGTGGCCGACGACACGCAGCGCGCAGGTGCGGTTGTCGGTGCCCCAGGCGATCGCGGTCGGCGCGAAGCTGCCGGGCACGAACCGCTTGTAGGAGTTGACGTTCGGCGCGAAGAAGAACGTCAGCTCGTGCAACCCGGCGAGCTGGCCGGCCAGGAAGTGCTCCATCAGCTTCGAGAAGCCGTGCTCACTCTCGCCGGCGAGGACGGCCCGGCCCTCGGTGGAGCGCAGGCTGATGTGGATGTGACAGGAGTTGCCCTCGCGCTCGTTGTACTTCGCCATGAAGGTGAGGCTCTTGCCCTCCTGCGCGGCGATCTCCTTGGCACCGTTCTTGTAGACGCTGTGGTTGTCGCACGTGCTCAGGGCATCGGTGTAGCGGAAGGCGATCTCCTGCTGACCGGGGTTGCACTCGCCCTTGGCGGACTCGGGGTAGAGCCCGGCGCCGGCCATGTCGTTGCGGATGCGGCGCAGCAACGGCTCCAGCCGCGCGGTGCCGAGCATCGAGTAGTCGACGTTGTACTGGTTGGCGGGCTTGAGGCCGTGGTAGCGCTTGTCCCAGGCGGCTTCGTAGGTGTCGTCGAAGACGATGAACTCGAGCTCGGTGCCGACGTAGGCGGCCAGCCCGCGCTCGGCGAGGCGGTCGAGCTGGCGGCGGAGGATCTGGCGCGGCGACACCGAGACCGGGCCACCCTGCACGCGCTCGACGTCGGCGAGGACGAGCGCGGTGCCCTCCTGCCACGGGATCTCCCGCAGCGTCTCGAGGTCGGGGCGTAGCACGAAGTCGCCGTAGCCGCTGTCCCAGGAGGAGAGCGCGTAGCCGTCGACGGTGTTCATGTCGACGTCGACGGCGAGGAGGTAGTTGCAGGCCTCGGTGGCGTGGCCGACGACCTCGTCCAGGAAGTACTCGGCCGAGCAGCGCTTGCCCTGCAGCCTGCCCTGCATGTCGGTGAGCGCGACGAGCACGGTGTCGATCGTGCCCGCGTCCACTCGCGCCCGGAGTTCGTCGAGCGTGAGCATGCCTCGCCTGCGTGCCATCGTCGCCCCAAAGGTTTGGTATGAATCCTTTGCCGGTCCTTCCTACCCGGTGAGGTAGGCTGGGTCAACCCGAGAAAAGGTATTTTTCTGAGCCATTGCGATCGGGGCTGGTTTGTCCGGGTTGCCCGGCTGAGAAGAGTCTGTGAATTCGCCCGAGCGGGAGGAAAACCAGGGTGCTCGCACGTTGAACAGGGCAAGAGAGGTGAGATCGATGACCACAGCATTCACGCAGACCACGATCGGACAGCAGCAGGCCCGGCCCCAGCTGCCGACCCTGCCCACCGGCTGGCCGATCGGTTCGTACGAGTCCTACGAGCAGGCACAGCGGGCGGTCGACCACCTCGCGGGCACGGACTTCCCCGTCACCGACGTCACCATCGTCGGTGTGGAACCGATGCTCGTCGAGCGGGTCGCGGGCAAGATGTCGTGGGGCAAGGTCCTCGGCAGCGCGGCGACGTCCGGCGCGCTGTTCGGCCTGTTCCTCGGCCTGATGCTCAGCCTGCTGAACCCGGGTGCGGGCATGGTCCCGATCGTGATCGGCCTCGTCGCCGGTCTCGGCTTCAACCTGCTCTTCGGCGCGCTGGGCTACGCGGTGAACCGCAACAAGCGCGGGTTCATCTCGCAGAGCCAGCTGGTGGCCCGCAGGTACGACGTCCTGTCCCAGCCGCGCAACGCCGAGAAGGGCCGCGCCCTGCTGGCCGACCTCGCGGCGCGCAGCGCGTTCGGCCACTGACGCCCGTCGACCCGAAGGCCGCCTCCCCCGGGAGGCGGCCTTCGCCGTACTTGGGGACAGCTCTGCCGGCTGTCTCGGGCCTGGGGACAGCTCCGCCGACTGCCCCGCGCCTGGGGACAGCACTGCCGGCCACCTCGGGCCTGGGGACAGCTCCGTCGGTTGCCCCGTACCTGGGGACAGCTCTGCCGGCGGCCCCGGAAACTGTCGGTGCCCGCCGGTAGCGTGGAAACGGGGGCTGCTCAGGTCCCCGACGACACCGTCGGCGCGTCCGGGATCGCCGCCGGGTCCGACCACCGCTCCAGCCGCCCCGCCCGCAGCAGCTCACCCCACCTTGCCCGGTCGTACTCCGCCGGCGGCGTGCTCGCCAAGAACTCGCGCAGGATCTCCAGGAACCGCTCCGGATCCGACCGATGCGGGAAGTGGCCGGCGCCCTCGAAGAGGACCAGCCTGCTGCCCGGCATCGCCCGGTGCGCGCGCAGCGCGTGGCCGCTCGGCACCACCCTGTCCTCCGTGCCCCACACCAGCAGCGTCGGGATGCCCGCGGTCAGGTAGCACCGGTCCAGCATGTTGACCACCTGCCCGCGCCAGTCGACGACCGAGCGCAGCGTCCGCAGGAACGCCGAGCGCGTGCCCGGCTCGACCAGCCGCGCGTACCGGGTCAGCACGTAGTCGAGGTCGGCGTCGTCGATGACCCGCAGCAGCCCGGCGAACCCGCGCAGCGCCGCCACCGCGGGCGGCGTCCCCAGCAGCGGCAGCAGCAGCCCCGCCCCCGGCGCCGCGGCCAGGCGCAGCAGCGGGTGGACGCCCGCTCCCACCCCACCCGAGCCGACCAGGACGAGGCGTTCGCACCGTTCCGGGAACTGGTAGGCGAACTGCATCGCGACGCCGCCGCCGAGCGAGTGCCCGACCACCGTCACCCGGTCGACGTCGAGCGTGGTCAGCAGGTCGCGCATGCCGCACGCGTAGGCCGCGACCGAGTAGTCCGCACGCGGCTTGGCCGACGAGCCGTGGCCGAGCAGGTCGGGCGCGATCACCGTGAAGCGGTCCGACAGCGACGCCAGCAGGTCCAGCCAGGTCGACGAGTCGTCGCCGATGCCGTGCAGGAAGAGCAGGGCCGGTCCGCGCCCGGCCATCCGGTAGGCGCGCTCGTACCCGTGGACGACCCGGGTGCGCGGGGCGAAACGGTCCGTGGGTGGCGTCACCCGTCCAGCTCAGCACGCTCACGTTCGCCCGGCGTTTCGGGCGCGTTCGGAACGGGTGAACGCGCCCGCGCCCCCTACCTGGTCGGGGTCGGTGAGGCCGACGGCGTGGTCGGCACCGTCATCTTCGGGATCGCCGCGCTGAACGGCACACCGGCCAGCTCGCGGCAGGCGCCGCGGTAGCCGTTGTAGCCGTTGTAATTGCCCTGGTCGTCGGTGACGCCCTGCTCGATCTTCGGCCGCGGGAACCGGTTGTCCTCGCCGATCTTCTGCTTGCTGCCGCTCGACCGCTCGCAGCCGTAGCGGGTCACCGTGATCGGCCTGCCCTCTTCGTCGTAGAGGTAGACCTCGGTCAGCGGCTTGCCCTCGGCGTCGAAGACGTAGACGTTCTCCACGTCGCGGCCGCCGTAGGTCAGCTGGTCGTTGCCGTAGTTGTCGGACGACGACGGGTAGTACGCCGACGGGCCCGAATAGGAGCTTCCGCGGGCGAAGAGGTCGATCGCGGCACCGAAGCCACCCAGCGCGCCGCCGATGACGAACGCCGAGATCGGCACGGCCACCCACAGCAGCCGCCGGTCCTTCCCCACCCGCGGGCCGGCCCACAGCGCCCCGACGGCCGCCAGGATCAGGAACGGCAGCAACAGCACGCCGCTCCGGCGCTGCAGCATGAACAGCAGCCCGAGCGCGACCAGCGCGACGGCGCACAGCACCCACCACGCCGGCTTCAGCGAACCGAGGTAGCGCAGGAACTTGCCGGTGTCCTCCTGCTCACGGCCCTTGGCCAGGGTGGCGCGCAGCCACCCGACTTCCGGCAGGGCCAGCACCGGCTCGACCCCGCCGCGCAGCAGCAGCACCAGGCTGAGCAGGAAGACCGGCGCGAACAGGAACAGGCCGATGAAGGCATCGGGACTGCGGGAGACGGTGGCGCCGAAGGCGAGCAGTCCGAGCCCCAGCGTGCAGAACACCAGACCCCACAACGCGATCCGGGGTTTCACCAGACTGGGCGCGGCGGTGGTGGTGAGCACCTGCGTGGCGCCCTCCCCCGGCGCCGGGTAGCCGCCGGACGCGCGCAGCTCGGCGGCGTAGCTCTCCGGCGAGCCGAGCCGTTCGATCAGGGCCTCGACACGGGCGCCTTCGCCCAGCTCGGCCTCCAGTTCCGCCAGGTGCGGGCGGACGTCCTCGAGGATCTCTTCGATCTCGCTCGCGGGCAGGTCGGCGAGCGCGGTCCGGACCCGCGCCAGATACACCCGCACGGCGGTCGGCTTGTCGCTCATGCTGCCTCTCCCAAAAGCACGTTCATCGTCGATGCGAAGCTCTGCCACGTCTTGCCCGACTCCGCCAGCCGCGCCCGGCCCGGTTCGTTCAGGCTGTAGTACTTGCGGTGGGGACCCTCTTCGCTGGGCACGACGTACGAGGTCAGCAGCCCGGCTTTGTAGAGCCTGCGCAACGTCCCGTACACCGACGCGTCCCCCACCTCGTCCAGGCCGGCGGCCCGGAGTCTTCTCAGTACGTCGTACCCGTAGCCGTCTTCCTCGCGGAGCACCGCGAGGACGGCGAGATCGAGCACGCCCTTGAGCAGCTGACTGATCTCCACTGCACCCTCCAGTCTTACGCTTGGGAAGGTACCACGCAATGCGCAGTAGTGTGCACGGCGGAGGGTGTTCGAGTGCCGGCGCGCTCAGCCCCGCGTGTCGACGGGCCGCTCGAAGAAGGATTCGAGGACCACGATGGTCTGCGTGCCGGTGACGCCGTCGATCGCGAAGAGCCGGCGCAGCGACGCCTGGAGGTCTTCGGTCGTCGCGGTGCGCACCTTGACCAGCAGCGTCGCCGGACCGGCGATGACGTGGGCTTCCACGACTTCGGGGAGCACTTCGAGGGCCTCGCGCACGGAGCTGTCACCCATCCAGGCGTTCGCTTCGACGAGCACGAAGGCCGCGACCCCGCGCCCGACGGCGGCCGGGTCGACATCCACGGTGGTCCGCCGGATGACGTCCTGGTCCCGGAGCTTGCGCACGCGTTCGTGGGCGGCGCCCGCGGAGAGCCCGACGGCCTTCCCGAGGGCGGCGTACGCCTGCGTCGCGTCGCGCTGGAGTTCGCTGAGCAGCATGCGATCTACTTCATCCACCTGTTGACCATATCAGGTTCGGTGATCCATGCTTCTGGCAGAATCTCATGAGGAGCTGGTGATGGACCTGATCAAGACGGACTTCGAGGTGCTGGACGAGCGGTTCGCGCGCGTCAACGGCGACGAGTGGACGCAGCGCCTGCACACGGGCTGCCGCTGGACGGAGGGACCGGCGTATTTCCCGGCGGGGCGCTACCTGGTGTTCAGCGACATCCCGAACGACCGCACGCTGCGCTGGGACGAGACGACGGGTGAGGTCGGCGTCTTCCGTCAGCCGTCCGGGTACGCGAACGGCCACACGGTGGACCGCCAGGGGCGCCTGATCAGTTGCGAGCAGGGCCCCCGCCGCGTGACGCGCACCGAGCACGACGGCTCGATCACGGTGCTGGCAGCGGAGTACCGGGGGAAGCGGTTGAACAGCCCGAACGACGTGGTCGAGCACTCGGACGGGTCAATCTGGTTCACCGACCCGAGTTACGGAATCGACAGCGACTACGAGGGGTATCGAGCGGAGAGCGAGATCGGCGCGTGCCACGTGTACCGGGCGGCCCCGGACGGCTCGGTGGAGATCGTGGCGGACGACTTCAGCCGGCCGAACGGCCTGGCGTTTTCGGCGGACGAGACGCGGTTGTACATCGCGGACACCCGCCAGAAGCCGAGCCACATCAGGGCGTTCACGGTGACCACCGACGGCCGGCTGACGGGCGGCGAGATCTTCGCAACGAGCGACAGCGGCGGCTTCGACGGCGTGAGGGTGGACAGCGAGGGCCAGGTCTGGGCGGCGGCGCACGACGGGCTGCACTGTTTCGCCGCGGATGGAACGCGGATCGGGAAGCTGCGGATCCCGGAGGTGTGCTCGAACTTCACGTTCGGCGGGGCAAGGGGGAACGAGCTGTTCATCACGGCTTCGAGTTCGCTGTACACGCTGCGGGTGACGGTGAACGGGGCTCGGTACCCGCGCTGAGAAGCGGGGTGGCGGGTTCTGTTGTTGGAGGGCGACCGCTCGCGCTGACCACGACGAGCGGCGCGGGGCTGCTGCCGCGCACACCACCCAGCCGACCACCTCGGCCGCAGGGGCTACCCCGGCGAGCGACTCGGGGCTGGTGCCGCGCACACCACCCAGCCGACCACCTCGGCCGCGCGGGCTGGCCGCGGCACGGGGCCTTGCCGCGCGCACCACCCAGCCGATCACCTCGGCCGCGGGGGCTATCCCGGCGTGGCCGCCTCGACTCGTTCCGCCACTGCGTCGCGGTGGCGCCAGGCTCGGCTCACGCGGACCAGCCATGCCGCCTCGGCCGAGACGTCTGCTTCCGTGTCCGGTTCCGGGGGCTGGTCGGGTTCGCGGTCGAAGCGGCGGCCCTGCCTGCCTGCCTCGATCGCCGCCGCCAGGGTGATCGCTTCCACCGTTGCCGCCACCTCCGTCTCGCGGACTCCCGCCCGGCGGGCCGCCGCCTCCGCGCGGGCCGGGAGGTCCGGGTCGAAGTGGGCGCGGAGGGCCAGGTGGCCGTCGCGGATTTCGATGACCCTGCGGTACAGCGCGAACTCCGCTCCTCCCGCCAGCTCGCGGCCCGGGTCGAGGGCGATGCCCGGGACCGCCGTGCGCAGCGCCGTCCACAGTGGCTCGATGCGGCGGTACGCCCGGTACGCGCGTATCCGGCCGATCACCGACGAGACCGCCGGTGACCAGGCGCTGAGCGTGGCCCCGATCGCCACGAAACCGACCGTCACCGCCGCGAGGATCGAGGACGGGAGGTCTTCGCGCGCGCCGATCCGGGCCGTCCGCGCGAGCTCGAGGACGTCGTCGACGTCCCAGAACGTCCACGCCGTCGCCGCGCCCACGCCGACGACCAGCAGCCACAGCCCCGCCCGCAACGGTCCCGGCTCCGCGTGCCACGCGCTGCGGGCGAACACCGCGAACAGCAGGCCGAGGCTGATCAGGCTGTAGAGCAGGAACAACACCTTGTCGCCCAGGGCGAACGGGAGACCCGCGTCCGGGAAGACCGTGTCGTCGCCCACGCGTCGCGGTTCGGACAGCGCGAAGCACACCGCCAGGAGCACCATCGTCGCCCCGGTGAACAGCGCGTGCGGGGCGAGCCGGGCACTGTCGCCGCGCCAGACCGACTGGGTGAAGGCCATCGCGAACCCGATCGCGCCCAGTTTCAGCTCGTCGCCGGCCAGGCTCAGGACCCATTCGGCCACCGGGCCCGGGCCGGCGAGGGCCGACATCGCCGGCGTCAGCACGACGATGCCGGTGGCGATGCAGATGCCGAAGCCGGCGAGGAACCACATCGTGCGCGGCGGCTGGCTGCGGCGCGCCTCGATCAGCTTGTAGCCGAACCCGGCGAAGCCCGCGAGGCAGAGGTAGTAGGCGAGGGATTCGATCACGGCGTGCGGCGGCCGAACACGGAATCGAAGCGCCGCACGCCGTCCGGGACGCCGGGCGCGGGTTCGCGCGGCTCGGCGGGTTTGACGACGCGCTGCGCGAGCAGGCTCGCGACGAGTTCGGCCTCGCGCTCTTCGACCTCCGAGTACGTGGTGCGCCCGAGCACGCGCCGGACCAGTTCGGCCGAGAGGTTCGGCATGAGCTGCCGCCCGGCGGCGGCATCGATGGCGACGCCGTCCGCGCCGGCGTCGGCGCCCACGTGGCCGCACAGCAGGTGCCCGACCTCGTGCAGCAGGATGTGCCGCCGGTGCAGGGCGGTCGTGTTGGTCGGGTAGAGGATGTAGTCGGCGCGTTCGGTGCTCATCAGCAGCCCGCACGGCGCGCCTTCGGGAGCGCTGACGGGCATCAGTTCGATCGGACGCCCCCGCTCGGCGGCCAGTGCGGCGACGAAGTCCTCGGCGTCGAACGGCTCGGGCAGGCTCACGGCATCGGCGACCTGGCGGGCCCGCTTCCAGAGCGATCGAGCCGGTCGCCTCCGCAAGGATGGTCGCGCCACTGTCAGGCCTCCCTCGCCACGCCCCGGCCGTACGGCTTCGACAGGTTCAACGCCGCGCAGCGCAGGTGGTTGCGCGGTCGGGAAAAATCCGACGCGCGGACGCCGCACATGGTTCCACACGGCCGGACCGGAACCCGGACCGGCGGTTCGCGGCAGTACCCGGCTTCCCCAGCGAGCGCACCGGCCCCCTCAGCTCTCCTTCTTCGGGCCGCCGCGGCCGGCCTCCCGCCGGGCGATCGCGTCGATCATGTCGCTGATCGTGTCCAGGCCGTCCGAGGACAACGTCACCGCGCGCAGCGCCAGGTCCCGCACCCCCGCGTCACGCAGGGCGCCCAGCAACGCCAGCTCCTCCGCGATCTTCCGGCTCTGCTCGTCGTCGAAGAAGTACGCCGGTGGGACTCCGAAGAACTGCGCCAGTGCCTCGAGGTGCCGCTTGGTCGGGTTGTCGCGGCGACCCGTGCGCAGCTGCCACAAGTACGTCGTCGAAAAGCTCTCGCCCGTCGCTTCGCGGCAGGCCTTGGCGACCTCTTCGTTGCTGTACGGCTCCCGATCGGGCCTGCGGACCACGTGGAACAGCCGGTCGATCTTGTCGGCCAGCGTCGACTTTCCGGGCTCCTTGACCACGATGCACTCCCTCAGCTACCAGGCATATTCATCCTAGCTGAAGAGCGAACCTCCTTTATCTACCCGAGTTCGCCCTCGGCCGCGGCTGGCACCGCGGGCACGAGAACGACGAACGGTTCATGAACGGCTCCCGGCGGATCGCCGTGCCGCACCGGTGGCACGGCATCCCCTCCTGGCCGTACGCGTCCAGCGACCGGTCGAAGTACCCCGACTGCCCGTTGACGTTCACGTACAGCGCGTCGAACGACGTCCCGCCCGCGCCCAGGGCCGCGTTCATCACGTCCGACGCCGCCGACAGCAGCTCGCGGCCCTTCGCCATGGTCAGCTTCTCGGTCGGCCGGGCCCAGTGCAGGCGCGCCCGCCACAACGCTTCGTCCGCGTAGATGTTGCCGATCCCCGAAACCAGCGTCTGGTCGAGCAGCGCCCGCTTGACCTCGGTGCGCCGCGACCGCAGCGCGCGCACCGCCGTGTCGAGGTCGAACTCCGGGTCCATCGGGTCGCGGGCGATGTGCGCGATCGTGTCCGGCAACAGGACATCACCGCCGATGTCACCGAGGTCGTCCAGCGCCAGGCCGCCGAACGTCCGCTGGTCGACGAACCGCAGCTCCGGCCCGTCGTCGTCGAAGCGCAGCCGCACCCGCAGGTGCTTCTCGTCCGGCGCGCCCTCCGGCTGGACGAGCATCTGCCCGCTCATGCCGAGGTGAGCCAGCAGCGCCTCCTTGTCGGACAGCTCCAGCCACAGGTACTTGCCCCGGCGCCGCGCCGCCTCGACGCGGGTGCCGGCGAGCCGCTGCGTGAAGTCCTCCGCGCCCAGGGCGTGCCGGCGGATGGCGCGCGGGTGCAGGACCTCCGCCTCGCGGATGGTCCGCCCCGCGACGTGCGCCTGCAGGCCCAGGCGGACGACTTCGACCTCGGGAAGTTCGGGCATGCGGCCATTGTGCCCGGCGGGTACGACACTTTTCGAAAAGGCACCTCAGGGAGCGGCCGGGCCGACGTCCGCCTTCGTGAGCGGAACCCGGGTCGTGCCGGACGCGAAGTACTCGTCGGCGCCGACGTCGAAGGTGCCCGCGCGGGCCTGGAGGTCGAAGTCCTTCGCCGCGTACGGGTACGACCCCACGCCCGTGCCGATCGCCGGGCTCCCCGACGCCAGCCGGTAGAGCCCGGCGGCGTCCTTGACCAGCTTCGGGTCGACGTTCCGCGACGGCATCCCCGCGGTGCCGCCGAAGGTGATGTTGCCCTCGTACTTGACCGTCGACCCGCTCGGCAGCGTCACCAGCGTGCCCGAGGTGCCCTTGACGATGTTGTCCGCGACCACGCAGTCCTTCGGCTTGAAGTCCCCGCCGTCGCCGTCGATCACGCTGCTGGACCCGAGCACCGTGTTGTACGCGACGGTGACCCGGTCCGGCCGGTCGTGGAGCTTGCTCGCCGGGCCGCTGTCGGCTTCGTCGCCGGAGCCGAAGACGATGGCGCGGTCACCGGAGTTCGCCACGTAGTTGCCGACGATCCTGTGGTCGTTGCCGTGGAACCGGATGCCCGAGCCGAAGAGCACGTTGCCCTCGACGGTGCTGCGGTTGCCGTGGCGCAGCACGATGTAGCCCCTGCTGTCCCGGATCGTGTTGTACCGCACCACGTTGTCGGACGACTTGACCGAGATCGCCTCGCTGTCGCCGTCGGCCTTCTCGAAGAGGTTGTTCTCGATCAGCGCGTTCGCGGTGTACGACTGGCGGTCGCTGAGCCCGAGCCGGATCGACTCGCCGCCGTTCGTGCCGCTGAACTGGTGGTTGGAGAAGTAGTTGTGGTGCACGTGGACGCGCTTCGCCATGGCGCCGGACGGCCCGAGGATCTGCAGGAAGACGCCCTGGCTGGTGCGGTTCTGGAAGACGTTGCGGTCGACGACCGTGTCGTCGCCACTGACGGTGACCCAGTTGCCGTCGGCCGTGAGCTGGAAGTCGTTGCGGGTCAGGCGGTTGTTCGGCGCGCCGGCGGGGACGCTCAGCGAGGCGCCGCCCCGGAACTTGAACCCGCGCAGCACCACGTTCGAGACGCCGCTTGCGAAGGCGAACGTCTTCGAACCGGTGATGGTGGCCTGTCCGGTGTGCTCGGCGGCGATCGTCACCGGCGCCGTGCCGGTCCCGGACCGCTTGATCGAGAGCGTCGAGCCCGCGGAGTAGCTGCCGTCGGCGAGGACGATCGTGTCACCGGCGTTCGCCTTGTCCATCGCGGACTGCAGCGCGGAGAGGGAGGTGACGCGGATCTGCGCGGCCGACGCCGGCGAGCCGGGCACGACGAGGAGCGCCGCGGCGATCAGGGGTACGAAGAGCAGACGCATCCGCCAGACCTCTCAGTGAGCACGGGGCGGCGGTTGTCCACACGCTACTGAGCGGTCCGGGCAAACGTCAACGAGGGTTCCCGCTGATCAGGACTCCGGTTCGGCCTTCTTCTGGGCCTCGAGTTCGGCGGACAGCGAACGCCAGGCCGTCTCGGCGGCCTTCTGCTCGGCTTCCTTCTTCGTCGACCCGGTGCCGTGCCCGAGGGGACGGCCGACGACCAGCACGGTGGCCGTGAACTCCTTGCGGTGGTCCGGCCCGGTGTCCTCGACCTTGTACTCGGGCACGCCGAGACCGGCCGACGCGGTCAGCTCCTGCAGGCTCGTCTTCCAGTCGAGCCCCGCCCCGCGCAGCGGCGCTTCGGCGAGCAGGCCGTCGAAGAGGTGGTGCACGAGCTTGCGGGCGATCTCGATGCCGTGCTCGAGGTAGACGGCACCGATCACCGCCTCCAGGCCGTCGGCGAGGATGCTCGCCTTGTCCCGGCCGCCGGTGAGCTCTTCGCCCTTGCCCAGCAGCAGGTGTGCCCCGAGACCGCCTTCGCCGAGCCCGCGGGCGACCCGCGCCAGGGCGTGCATGTTGACGACGCTGGCGCGGAGCTTCGCGAGCTGCCCTTCGGGCAGGTCGGGGTGCGTGGTGTAGAGGTGATCGGTGACCACGACGCTGAGCACGGCGTCACCCAGGAACTCGAGACGCTCGTTCGGCGGCAGCCCGCCGTTCTCGTACGCGTACGAGCGGTGGGTCAGCGACAGCCGGAGCAGCTCGGGGTCGAGGGTGACCCCGAGCGCTTCGAGCAACGGCGCCGGATCGGCTGGTGGTCCCCCGGGCGTCTTGCCCCCCATATCGGCTACCCGATCAGGCGGGCTCGACGACCTGGCGACCGTTGTGCTGGCCGCACGACGGGCACGCGATGTGCTGGAGCTTCGGCTGCTTGCAGGCGCGGTTGGAGCAGGGCACCAGCTGCACCGGAGCCGCCTTCCACTGGCTGCGGCGGGAGCGCGTGTTGGATCGCGACATCTTCCGCTTCGGGACGGCCACGAGTAGATCTCCTTATGACGGTCTGCTCGCGGTCGTGCGAGCGAACTTTCCTCCGGAACGAGCTGGACGCTCGTCAGGCTTGCTCAGCTGGGCCCGGGCTTTTCGCCCGCGTTCTCGTCGAAGCGCTCGACGAGTGCGGCCCACCGAGGGTCTATCTTCTCATGCCCGTGTCCGGGCTCGAGATCGGCCCACTTGACGCCGCACTCCGTGCAGAGCCCGGCGCAGTCCTCGGTGCACAGCGGCGCCAGCGGCAGGGCCAGCACGACGGCGTCGCGCACGATGGGCTCGAGGTCGATCTTGTCGTCGACCAGCCGGGGGATCTCGTCCTCGTCGGTGGTCTCCTCGGTGGCCGACCCCGGGTAGGCGAACAGCTCCTGGACCTCGACCTCGACCTCTTCGGTCAGCGGGTCGAGGCAGCGGGCGCAGGTGCCCTTCGCGGTGGCCGTGGCGGTGCCGCTGACGAGGACGCCTTCGACGACGGACTCGAGGAGCAGGTCCAGTGCCAGCTCGGAGCCGGCTTCGATGGTGATGACGTCGGGGACGCCGAGCGGCGTCTCCACCGGCACGCTGCGCGTGATCGCGCGGCTGAGGCCGGCGTGACGGCCGAGCTCACGGGTGTCGATCACCCAGGGGCTGCGGTCGTCGAGCTGGGGGGTCTTGTTCTCGGACATCCAGTCCAGAGTACGCACGGGTCGCCACCCCTTTTGAGCAGGGACGGCGCGCGGGGTGGCCGAAGGGCGAGAGGCTCGTCACACCTGGTAGTCGTAGAGCGTCGGCCGCCCGCCCGAACTCGGCAGGTTCGCCGGCGAGCGCAGGTGGTTCCGTCCCGAATCCACCGTCCGCAGCGTCGTGGCCAGCAGCTCCGAGAACTCCGCCAGCTTCCCGTCCACGTACGCGTCGCAGTCCGCGCGCTGCCGGTCCGCCTCCGCGTGGGCCTCGTCCACGATCCGGGCCGACTCCGCGTGGGCCGCCTGGACCACCTCGGTCTGGGCCACCAGCCGGGCCTGCTCGGCCCGGCCGTCCTCGATCGCCCGGTCGTAGGCGTCGCGGCCCGCCTGGATCATGCGCTCGGACTCAGCGCGGGAGCGGTCGGTGAGGTTCTGGTACTCCGCCTGGCCCGCCGCCACCGTGCGGTCGGCCTGGTCGTGCGCGTCGGCGAGCATCTGCTCGGCCCGGGCGCGCGCGTCGGCGAGGATGCGCTCCGCTTCGTCCGTCGCGTCGGCGATCGCGCGCTCGGCCTCGGCGTTCGCGCCCGCCACCGTTTCGCCCGCTTCCTTGCGGGCCGCGTGGATCAGGTCGTCGCGCTTGTCGAGGACGTCCTGGGCGTCGTCGATCTCCGCCGGCAGTGCGTCGCGGACGTCGTCGAGGAGTTCCAGCACGTCACCCCGGGGCACGACGCAGCTGGCCGTCATCGGGACGCCGCGCGCCTCCTCGACGATGGTCACGAGCTCGTCGAGCGCCTCGAAAACCCGGTACACGGCAACTCCAATCCCCTGTCGCTGTGGACCAGTCTGCCCGCATCGGGCGCGGAAGCGGTGAACGCGACCGGCGCCGGGCGTGTCCCCCTGGACCACGCCCGGCGCCGGAGCCGCTACCGCAGCACGAACGCCGGATCGGTGATCAGCTGCACGAACTGTTCCTCGGTCAGCGACAGCCCCGGATAGCCGCGGATCGTCACGGTCGAGCCGTCCGGGCGGTACAGGAACCCCTGGTCGACCCACTGCACGATGACGCCGGGGCTGGTCTCGGAGCCCAGCCAGGAGATCCTCAGCTCCAGGCCGCCGGGCAGCGACCGCCGGGTGCAGTGCAGCGGCGTGACGGAATCGGAGCAGGCCCGGTCGGGCGGCACGACCTGCTGGGCGGTCCGTGGGCCGCGGACCGTCAGCTGCAGGAATCCCCGCACGCCGGCCGCGTCGACGAGCTGGGCCGACGTGCTCATCCGGTCCGGGGTGAGGGCGTCGGAGTACGACTGGCCCACGGTCAGGCTCTGCCGCCCGGGCACCACCCGGACGAGGGCAGCGTCGAACGCCCGGTTGATCCGCGCCTGTTCGGCGGGCGACGGCGGCAGGAGCGGGGCCGCGGGCTGCGCCGGGGCCGGTCCGGGGCCGAAGAGGGCCGCGGCCGCCACGGAGGCGACCGCGACGGCCACGATCGCGATCCCGGCCGTGCGCTTCCGGACGTGCCGGACGTGCCGGGCCGCGCGGTCGGCGACCTCGTCCGGGTCGAAGCCGAGCGGCGGTTCGGGGACCTCCACCTCGCGCAGGCGGGTTTCGAGGTCGGTCATCACACGCTCCTCTCCGCGCTGTGCTCGAGCACGCCCCGGAGGGTCTCGAGCCCGCGGGCGGCCTGGCTCCGGACGGTTCCCTCCGAGCAGCGCAGCACTTCCGCGACCTCCGCCGCCGGCAGGTCGGCGCAGTACCGGAGGACGACGGCCGCGCGCTGCTTCGGCGGGACTTCGGCGAGGGCGCGCAGGAGCGGGCCGGAAATCCCGGTCTCGGGCGCCGCGGCCGGCCGGTCCGGCACGATGCCGTCACGGCGTTCGCGACGCCGCCACGGCCGCCGGGACTCGTCGAGCCAGCAGCGCAGCAGGACCTGGCGAGCGTAGTTGTCGACGGGCCCCCGCCGGGTGATCTTCGGCCAGACCCGGTACAGCTTGACCAGGGCGTTCTGGACCAGGTCCTCCGCGAGGTGCCAGTCGCCGCAGAGCAGGTACGCCGTGCGTCTCAGCACGAGGGCGCGCGCCCGGGCGAACTCCCGGAAGTCCGCGTCGTCCGCAGCCCGCATCGCGCCTCCTCGTCCGTCTTCCCGTGTACCTCACGGACGAGGGGGCGCGGCGCGTTGCACGGATCAGGAATTCAGGTCGATCCGCTTGAAAGTGGCGTAGCGGTCGGGCGTGTAGGCCAGCTCGCCCGCCTTGCCGGAGATCACGCGGTCGTTGGTGCCGACGGCGAACAGCTGGTAATAGCCGGCCGCGCAGGCCGGGAGCACGCCTTCGCGGTTCTCGTACGTCGTCCCCGTCGAAGCGCCGTTCCGCACGTTGTTCACGACGGTCTTCGCCGCCGACGACAGCTGCGAGTAGCCGATCTTCGCCAGGCCGGACAGGTCGCCGCAGGCGTGCGTCGTGCCGCCGCCGACGTCGATGACCTTGAAGGTCGCGTAGTGGTCGCCGGTGTAGAAGTACTCGCCCGCGCTGCCGGTCACGATGCGGCGCGTGCCGCGCGTGCTCGAGCCCGGCGTCGGCACCGTGTACTCGTGGTAGTAGCCCGACGCGCAGGCCGGGAGGATGCCCTCACGGTTGTCGAAGACGACGCCGTCGTTCTTCGGGTACGGGAACGGCCCGCCCGTCTGGATCAGGTTGTACGTCGTCGTCGCTTCGGCCGGGAGCGCCGAGAGCGTCGTGTGCGAGAAGCCGGACAGGTTCCCGCAGGAGTTCTGCGCGACGACCGCCGGGGAGGCCGAGGAAGCCGCGGAGGCGGCGGTGACCCCGGCGAACAGCGTGGCCAGGAGCGCGAAGAGGACCGCGACCAGGCGTGATCGGTAGTTGGTCATTTTCGGACCGTAACCCGATCGAATGATCGTCAGGAGACGTCGACGTGAACTCCCGCACCACCGGGCCGAAGTCCCGACGATCGAAGGGGGCCGAACGACGGGAACCGGACACCGGCGGCTCCGATGTGGACGCCGTGGGAGGTCAGCGCCCGAGCTTGGGGAACTTCTGCGAAAGCCGCTCGTAGACGATCGGCGGGACGAGGTGCTCGATGTCCCCCCCGAGCGCGGCGACCTCCTTGACCAGCGAGCTGGACACGAAGCCGTACGCCGGGTTGTTCGCCATCAGCAGCGTCTCGACGCCGGTGAGCTCGCGGTTCATCTGCGCCATCTGCAGCTCGTAGTCGAAGTCGCTGACCGAGCGCAGGCCCTTGGCGACCGCCGCGATGTCGTTGTCGCGGCAGTAGTCGACCAGCAGGCCCTCCCACGAGTCGATCCGCACGTTCGGCAGCTTCGCGGTGATCTCGCGAAGCATGTCGAGCCGTTCGGAGACCTCGAAGAGCCCCTTCTTCGACCGGTTGACCCCCACCGCGACGACGACCTCGTCGAACAGCACGCTGGCCCGTTCGATGATGTCGAGGTGGCCGTTGGTGGCCGGGTCGTAGGAACCGGGACAGACCGCACGCCGCATGGCGCGGACGCTACCGTGCCGCACCCGGTCTCCGCCGCGTGGTTCACGCCACAGCCGTGAACTCCGCCCAGAACACGGCCGTGTCGCCGTACTTCTTCGCGCGCGTCGGCTCGAAGCCCGGCGGCCAGTCCGGCTCGCCGTCGCGGGCGGCGCGCTCGATCACCACCAGGGCCGACGGCCCCAGCCAGCCGCCCGTGGCCAGCGCGGCCAGGACGGACCCGAGCGCGGCCGCGTCCACGGCGTACGGCGGGTCGGCCAGCACGAGGTCGTACGCGGCGGGCGCGGGCGCCGCGACGACCGCTTCGACCTGCCCGGCGCGGACCGTGCCGCCCAGGCCCAGCGCCGCGACGTTGCCGCGCAGGACGTCCACCGCCCGCCGGTCGGACTCCACGAACAGCGCGTCCGCCGCGCCCCGGGAGAGGGCTTCGAGGCCGAGCGCGCCGGAGCCGGCGTAGAGGTCGAGGACGC
The DNA here is from genome assembly GCF_002155975.1 of Amycolatopsis kentuckyensis. GTDB lineage: Bacteria > Actinomycetota > Actinomycetes > Mycobacteriales > Pseudonocardiaceae > Amycolatopsis > Amycolatopsis kentuckyensis. The sequence continues at coordinate 18,082 of NZ_MUMI01000171.1, read as the reverse complement.
GGGCGCCGTCCAGCTCGCCCGCCGTCTCCAGGGCGTTGAACAGGGCTTCCCGCACGCGTTCCGACGTCGGCCGGGTGCCCTTCGGCGGCACCTTCAGCCGCCGTCCGCCCGCCGTCCCGGCCACGATCCTGGTCACCCCCCGATTGTGGGGGACGGCACGCGGCCCGGATGACCGGGACACGGGTGTCCCCGCCCGGGCCACCGCGTAGAGTCGTTCTTCGCCCTCGGAGGCGATCCCAAAGCTGTCAAGGAGCCATGCGTGTCCGAACCTCGGGTCAGACGGGCCGAGATCGCCATCGAGCAAGCCCACGTCGATCGCGTGTACACCCGTCTGGACGAACTGCGGGTCCAGGCCGAGGCCATGCGGACGAAGGGCTACGAGATCGGCCAGGGAGCGCAGCGCGAGGCGATCTTCGAGCAGGCGTCGATGCTGTTCGAGCGCGACATGATGGTCTACCACGCCAACCAGACGCTGCAGACGCTCGACGCCGAGTACGAAGGCCTCGTCTTCGGCCGGCTCGACGACCGCGAGGGAGAACGCACCTACGTCGGCAGGCTGGGCATCCGGGACGCCGAGTTCGACAACCTCGTGACCGACTGGCGCGCGCCCGCCGCGGCGGCGTTCTACCAGGCCACGGCCGAGGAACCGATGGACGTCGTGCGGCGGCGCGTGATCCGCTGCTCCGGCCAGAACGTCCTCGACGTCGACGACGACGTCCTGATCGCCGACGCCGTCCCCGAGGACATGCAGATCGTCGGCGAAGGCGCGCTGATGGCCGCGCTGGGGCGTTCGCGCGGCGAGAAGATGCGCGACATCGTCGCGACCATCCAGAAGGAACAGGACGAGGTCATCCGGGCGCCGTGGCGCGGGGTCACCGAGATCACCGGCGGCCCGGGCACCGGCAAGACCGCGGTCGCGCTGCACCGCGCGGCCTACCTGCTGTACCGCTACCGGCGTCAGCTCGGCGGGGCCGGTGTGCTGGTCATCGGGCCGTCCGGGGTGTTCACCAGCTACATCTCGCGGGTCCTCCCCTCCATGGGTGAGACGAACGTCGAGCTGCGCGCGCTCGGCGAGGTCCTCGACGGCCTGGAGGCGACGCGGCAGGACGCGGCGCCGCTCGCCGCCGTCAAGGGATCGCTGCGGATGCGGAAGGTGCTGCTCCGGGCGCTGCGGGACACCCCGCCGGAGGCGCCCGAGGAGATGCGGATCGTCTACCGCGGCGAAGTCCTCAAGCTGAACGCGCGCGAGCTGGAGAAGGTGCGCCGCAAGGCCCACACGCAGGGCGCGCCGCCGAACCGGTCGCGGATCCGGGCGGCCGAGCTGCTGCTGGACGCCCTCGCCGCGAAGGCCGAGGAGCACGCGAAGGACGACGGCAGGCAGCTCGACCGCGCCGAGCTGGTCACCGACCTGGGCGAGCGGATCGACTTCCACCGCTTCCTGGTCGTCTGGTGGCCGGTGCTGTACCCGGCGCAGATCCTCAAGTGGCTGGGCGACGAGAAGCGGCTGGCCTCGTCGGCGAAGGGCGTCCTGAACCGCCAGGAGATCTCGATGCTGGCCGCGGACTTCGCGGACCGGTCGCGGGGCTGGTCGATCGCGGACGTGGCGCTGCTGGACGAGCTGCGCGTCCTGGTCGGGCCGGAGCCGAAGCGCAAGCGGCGCCAGGTGATCGAGGTCGAGCCGCAGCGCTCGGGCGGGGCGCCGACGCGGCCGGAGCACTACGACGAGTACTCGCACGTGGTCGTCGACGAGTCGCAGGACCTGTCGCCGATGCAGTGGCGGATGGTCGGCCGGCGCGGCAAGTACGCGAGCTGGACGGTCGTCGGCGACCCGGTGCAGAGCTCGTGGCCGGACCCGGCGGAGGCGGCTTCGGCGCGGGACCAGGCGTTCGGCGTCAAGACGGCCCGGCGCCGGTTCACGCTGCGCACGAACTACCGGAACTCGGCGGAGATCTTCGACCTGGCCGCGAAGGTCGTGGCCGGGCACGCGGAGTCCGGCGAGCTGCCGGTGGCGGTCCGCCGCACCGGGGTGGAGCCGGAGGTCCGCCCGGTCGAGGCGGCGGGCTTGGCGGCCGCGACGCAGGCGGCGGTGAAGGAACTGCTGGGCGCGGTGGAGGGCACGGTCGGCGTCATCACGGCGATGGACCGGGTCCCGGAGGTCGCGGGCTGGCTGTCGGGGCAGGCGGACGAGCGGCTGAAGGTCGTGGGCAGCCTGGACTCGAAGGGCCTGGAGTACGACGCGGTGGTCCTGGTCGAGCCGAACGACCTGATCACCGAGTCGACGACCGGGCGGCGGGTGCTGTACGTGGCGCTGACCCGGGCGACGCAGCAGCTGATCGTGCTCGCCTCGAACCCGGACTGGATCCCGGCCGCCTGACCCGGAAAAACGCTGAAGGGCCCCTTCGCGGAGCGGGTGGCGGGTTCCCGTGTCCTCGAAGGAGCCCTTCAGACCCCCGGTGAAATGAACGTCGTGGGACGACATCGTCCGAGGGCATGTCTAGTCGATCCGGGTTGTTCGGTGTCCGCGCTCGCGCACCGAACAACAACGCCGAACAACCCGGTCAGGGGCAGGGCGGGGTGTAATCGAGGTCCGGGAAGCTTTCGCTCCACTCAGTCTCGCTGATCCGGGGTGACACCGCCGCGCAGATCCGTTCGGCCGCCCGGTCGGGATCACCTTCCCAGAAGCGCACCGAGCCGTCCGCGCCGCCGCCGGCCAGGGTGTGGCCGTTCGGCGCGTACTGCGCGACGTAGACGCGGTCGCGTTGCTCCGGCAGCACCGCGTACGGCGCCGCCGCGGCCACGTCCCACAGCCGGATCGTGCGGTCGTAGCTGCCGGACGCCAGCGTCCGGCCGTCGCCGCTGAAGGACACCGACATGGCGACGTCCGCGTGGCCGTCCAGGACCGCCGGGGGCGGCACGCGCGCCGGGTCCGTGACGTCCCAGAGGCGGACCGTGCGGTCGGCGCTCGCCGTGGCGACGTGCCTGCCGTCGGGGCTGTAGGCGACCGAGAAGATCGTGTCCGTGTGCCCCGCCAGCTTCGCGAGCGGCCGCGGGGCCCGGGGCGCCGAGATGTCCCAGAGCCGCGCGGTGTGGTCCCAGCCCGCCGTGGCGAGCGTCCGGCCGTCGGGGCTGAAGGCGAGGGTGTGGACGTCGTCGTCGTGGCCCTCGAGCTTCGCGATCTCGACCGGCCGGGTGCGGTCGGTCAGGTCCCACAGCCGGGCCGTGTGGCCGTCGCCCGCGGTGGCGAGCAGCCGGCCGTCCGGGCTGAAGGCGACCGCGTCGACGTCGTCGTGAAGCCGGTTGAACACCACCGGCGGCCCGGGCTCGGCCGGGTCGGTGATGTCCCGCAGCGTCATCGTGTGGTCCCAGCTGCCGGTGGCCAGGGTGCGGCCGTCCGGGCTGATGGCGACGCCGCAGACCGCGTCGCCGAAGCCGCCGATCGTGGCCAGCGCCCGCGGCGCGCGCGGGTCGGTGAGGTCGTGCAGCCGCACGGTTTCGTCGTAGCCGCCGGAGGCCAGCAGCTTGCCCCCGGTGCCGAAGGCGACGTGGCAGGTCTGGGCCGTGTGCGCGGGGATGCCGGGGCCGGGCAGGTCCCAGAGCCGGGCGGACTGGTCGTCGCTGGCCGTGGCGAGGGTGCGGCCGTCGCGGGTGAACACCGCGGAGACGACCGCGCCGGTGTGCCCGGGCAGGGACTGCAGCTCGCGGGGCTGCCGCGGGTCGGCGACGTCCCACAGCCGGGCCGTGCGGTCGAAGCCGGTGGTCGCGAGGGTGCGCCCGTCGGCGGCGAACGCCACCGAGCGCACGGTCGCCTTGTGCGTGGTGAGCGACGCCAGCGGCGCCGGGTGGGCCGGGTCGGCGATGTCCCACAGCCGCGCGGTCTGGTCCTGGCTCGCCGTGGCGAGGACGGGCCCGCCGGGGCGGAACGCGACCGAGTGCACGACGTCGGTGTGCCCGGCCACGACGCCGAGCTGCGTGCGCGAAGCGACGTCCCAGATGCGCGCGGTCTTGTCGGCCGACGCGGAGGCGAGCAGCCGGCCGTCGCCGCTGAAGGCGAGGTTGTTGACGTAGGAGGTGTGCCCGGTCAGCTCCCCCGACGGCCGCGGGTGCGCGGGGTCGGTCGTGTCGTAGAACCGGATCGTGCCCTTGACGTCGGCGGTCGCCAGCAGCGGCCCGGCCGGGCTGAAGGCGACCGCGTAGGCCTTGCCCTCGTGCCGCTCGATCGTCGTGCCGGGCCCCGGCCGCGCCGGGTCGGCGACGTCCCAGACGCGGACGGTGCCGTCGAAGCCCGCGGTGGCGACTGTCCGGCCGTCGGCCGCGAAGGCGACGTTGTTCACGTTGCCCTCGTGCCCGGCGAGCACGCCCAACGGCACCGGGTGGTGCGGGTCGCGGACGTCCCAGAGCCGGGCCGTCCCGTCCCAGCTGGCCGTGGCGATGACCTGCCCGTCCGGGCGGAGGGCGACGGTGTTGACCCGGCCGGTGTGCCCGGTGAGCCGGGTCGCGTACGGCGAGCCGAACATGCCGAGCAGGCCGCTGCGCTCCTCGGCGCCGGGATCCAGGCGGTACGCGGCGAGCGCGAGCTGCGCGGCGAGCGCGGGGTTGGTGGCGCGCATGGCCAGCGCCTGGCCGGCGACCTTCTGCGCGAGCGCGTTGTTGCGCTGCTCGGTGGCCGTGGACTCGGCGCGCACGGCGTAGACGGTGGCGGCCACGGCGAAGACCAGCAGCACCGCGAGCAGGGCGACCAGCTGGCGCAGCCGGCGGGTGCGGCGGCGGTCCTGTTCCTGTTCGGCGTGTTCGACGGCGAGGCTCGCGTCGAGGAACCGCCGTTCCCGCTGGGACAGCGCCGAGTCCTGGCGCGCGGCCCACTCCCGGGCGATGGCCAGCCGGGTGCCGCGGTAGAGCCAGCCGGGGTCTTCGTCGACGGACTCCCAGGCGCCGGTCGCCTCGGTGAGCTGCCGGTGGACGCGCAGGCCTTCGCGGTCTTCGGTGAGCCACTCGCGCAGCCGCGGCCAGCCGCGGATGAGGGCTTCGTGGGCGATGTCGATGCCGGTCTCGTCGAGGGTGACCAGCCGGGCCGCGGCCAGCTCGCCGAGGACGACGGTGGTGTCCTCGTCGTCGGCGTCGAGCTCGGCGCGGCCGATGCGCCGCTTGGTGTCCTCGGTCCCTTCGCCGAGCGCGGTCATCCGCAGGAAGATCTGCCGCGCCAGCCGCTGCTGGCGCAGGGAGAGCTTCGCGAAGGTGCCTTCGGACGTCTGCGCGATGGCCCGCTCGATGCCGCCGGTCGACTCGTACCCGGCGAGGGTCAGCGTGGTGCCGCGGCGCCGCCGCCACGTCTCCAGCAGCGCGTGCGAAAGCAGGGGCAGCACGCCGGGCTGGCCGGTGGCGTCCGCGACGAGCCGGGAGACGAGGGCCGTCTCGACGCGGTACCCGGTGTCGACGGCGGGCCGCGAGATCGCCTGCCGGAGTTCCTCGGTCGTCATCGGGCCGACCAGGATCTGGGCGTCCTGCATGGCCTCGGCGAGCTCGGCGTGCCGCGCGCAGTGGGTGTAGAAGTCGGTGCGGATGCCGAGGACCACCCGGGTGCGGCTGCCGGGTTCGGTGGTCGCGGTGACGAGCGCGTCGAGGAAGCGGGCCCGCTCCTGGTCGTCCTGGCAGAGGGTGAAGACCTCCTCGAACTGGTCGACCACCAGCACGACGTCCTCGTCCTCGCCCTCGGCCAGCTGACGGCCGGCAAGCCCGAGGTTGCGCGGGTGCGCGGCGAAGTCGTCGAGCAGGGCGCCCGGTGCGACCCCGAGCGCGGCGGCGAACTTGACCGCGCACTCCTGCAGCGGCCGGTGCCCCGGGGTGAGCAGCACGACCGGCCCCTTCACCGACGGCAGCAGACCGGCCCGCAGCAGGGACGACTTCCCCGAGCCGGACGCGCCGAGTACGGCGAGAAAACGTTGTCTCGCGAGTCGTTCGACAAGTTTTTCGACGAGCCGTTCGCGGCCGAAGAATCGGCCCGCGTCGGCCGGGGTGAAAGCGGCGAGCCCGACGTACGGCGGAATTTCGCCGGATTCCGGCTCCGGCGGTGAATCGGCACCCTCGGCGCGCGACTCTTCGGCGACGGCGTGCCAGCGTTCCTCCCATTCCCCCGGCACCCCGCCACAGGCCCGGACGTAGGCCAAGGTGACCGCCAGGCTGGGAAGTTTCCGCCCACCGGCGGCTTCCGACAGCGTCCCGGCCGAGTAGTGCGCCCGCCGCCCGAGCTCGCGGTAGGTCGGATTCCCGGCGCTCTCGCGCAACCGCCGGAGATCGGCGGCGAATTCGATCAGCAGATCGTCTCCGGGATCCAAGGGGCGCTCGGGACGCGGCAACCGGTCCTCCTGTTGTTCATTTTCCGATTCGCCCACCGTAGCCAATCCCGCGAGTTCACGGAGGCGAATCCAGCTGCCGGCGAACAGCTTCGGCATCCACGCCCAGTTCGACCAGCAGATCGGCCGCCGGATCGGGCGGCGTCAGCTTCACGAGCACCCGCAGCAGCCGCACTGGATCCCGTGGCCGCGGTGTCCCGCGGATCGCCTCGTTGACGACCGCGCGGGCCCCGGACGTCAGCGCGCCCGGGGTCAGCTTTCCGCGCCGCATCGGGACTTCGGCCGGGCGGAGGCCTTCGACCTCGATGCCGAGCGCCGCCAGGGCCGCCCGGTCCAGGCGGTCCAGGGCCGCGCGGGCTTCGGCCAGGCCGGTGCCGAGCGAGCGCGCGCTGTCCGGGTCGTGCAGCAGGCCGAGCAGCAGGTGTTCGGTGCCGAGCCGCCGGTCGCCGCGGCGGCGGGACTCCGCCAGGGCCGCCGTCACCACCGCGGCGAACGGGCTCTTGGCGATCATCCGGTCGAGCACGAGCACCTCATTTCCCGTACTTCGCGTGCACGGACTGGCGGGCGACGCCGAGCGCGTCCCCGATCTGCTCCCACGACCAGCCTTGCCCGCGCGCGTGCGCGACGGCCGCCGCTTCGACCTGCTCGGCGAGCCGGTGCAGGGCCCCCACCGCCCGCAACGCCACCGCCGGGTCCGTTTCCGAGACGCGTCCCGAAAGCTCTTCCGCTTCCACGGTGTGTCAGTCTAGCCTGACATGGTCGTCAGTTTGAACTGACAGCGGGGAGAGTGTCATGGAGATCGCGGTGATCGGAGCGGGCCCGGTGGGCCTGATGCTGGCGGCGGAGCTGCGGCTCGGCGGGGCCGAGGTGGTGGTGTTCGACCGGCGGGCCGCGCCGGACGAGCGGCCGCGGGCGAACGGGCTCGTCGGCCGGATCGTCGAGCAGCTCGACCACCGGGGGCTCCTGGACCGGTTCCGGGCCGAGGCCGCGTTCACCGGCCCCTTCCCCGGCCTCCCGTTCGGGCCGGTGCCGCTGACCACGCCCGTGCCCGGGCTGATGCTGCAGCAGCCGCGGATGGAGGCGCTGCTGACCGAGCGCGCCCGCGAACTCGGCGCCGAAATCCGGCGTGGGCACGAACTCGTCGATCTCGGCACCGTGCGCGGCCCGGACGGCGAACACCGCCTGGACGCGCGGTACGTCGTCGGCTGCGACGGCGCGCACAGCCGGGTCCGCGAGCTGGCCGGCATCGGGTTCCCCGGCACCACCGACGGCGAGCTGATGCGCCTCGGGCACTTCCGCGGCACCCTTCCGCTGTTCGGCTCCGGGCTGGCGCGCGGCTGGAACCGCCGTCCCGGCGGCCGCGTGCTGGTGACGTCGCTGACGCCCGGCGTGGTGATCGCCGGCGTCCGCGAGGTGGCCCCCGAGCCGGCCGGCGAACCGACGCTGGCGGAGTTCCGCGACGCCGTGAAGCGGGTGCTCGGCACCGATCTGCCGCTCGGCGAACCGCTCTGGCTGTCGCGGACGACGAGTTCGGCGCGGCTCGCCGACCGGTACCGGGCCGGGCGCGTGCTCCTGGCCGGCGACGCCGCACACGTCTTTCCCGCCGGCGGGTCTTCGCTCAACGTCGGACTGCTCGACGCGGTCAACCTCGGCTGGAAGCTCGCCGCCGTCGTGCGCGGTTCGGCGCCGGAAAGCCTCCTCGACAGCTACCACAGCGAGCGGCGCCCGGTGGCGGCGCGGACGTTGACGCAGACCCGCGTCCAAGCCCTGCTCGACCGCCTGACCGGCGAGGACGGCGACGCCCTGCGGACGCTCTTCGGCGAGCTGGCCGCGTTTCCCGAGGCGACCCGGCACCTGGGCGAGCTCCTGCGGGACGCCGACGAACTGCCGTACGTGCCCGACCTGCCGCTGACGGTCGGCGGCGAGCCGACCCGGGTGGCGGAGATCATGCGGGCCGCGCGGACCGTGCTGTTCGACTTCGCCGACCGCGCCGACCTGCGGGAAGCCGCGGCGCCGGGCGTGAAGATCGTCACAGCCGCCTGCCCGGACGCCCCGGCCGACGCGCTGCTCGTGCGTCCGGACGGCGTCGTGACCTTCCGCGGCGGTGATCCGGCGGCGCTGCGGGAAGCAATGGCGGCACCGGGGCGTTGACCCCGGTTGTGAGCTCACTGCCTGACGTGCCGCTGTCCGTGCTCGACCTGTCCCCCGTTTCGGAGGGGAACACCGTCGGCGAGACACTGCGCAACACCCTGGACCTCGCCCGCGCCGCGGAACGGCTGGGCTACCACCGCTACTGGCTGGCCGAGCACCACAACATGCCCGGCATCGCCAGCTCGGCCACCGTCGTGCTGATCGGGCACGTCGCCGACGCCACCGAGCGCATCCGCGTCGGCTCGGGCGGGATCATGCTGCCCAACCACGCGCCGCTGGTGGTCGCCGAGCAGTTCGGCACCCTGGAGGCGTTCCACCCCGGCCGGATCGACCTCGGCATCGGCCGCGCGCCCGGCACCGACCAGCGAACGGCGCTGGCGCTGCGCGGCCCGGGCGGGCTGTCCGCGGAGAACTTCCCGGAGCACCTGCAGGAGCTGATCGGCTACTTCACCCACTCGGAGGCCCGCGGGGTCAACGCGGTGGTGGCCGAGGGCAACCAGCCGCCGGTGTGGCTGCTCGGCTCGAGCGGCTTCAGCGCCCAGCTGGCCGGACGGCTCGGGCTGCCGTTCTCCTTCGCGCACCACTTCGCCGCCGAGAACACGATCCCGGCCGTGCAGCTGTACCGCGAGAACTTCCGGCCCGGCGTGCTCGACGAGCCGTATGTGATGCTCGGCGTGTCCGTGGTCGCCGCCGAAACGGACGAGCGCGCCCGCTTCCTGGCCGGCCCGAGCGCGCTGACGTTCCTCAGCCTCCGCCGCGGCCGCCCGATCGCGATGCCGACACCGGAAGAGGCCGCGGAGTACCCGTACACCGAGATGGACCGCGCGTTCCTGGCCGAGCGCTTCGGCTCCAGCATCATCGGCTCGCCGGAAACCGTCCACAAGGGACTAGAGCAGCTCCTCGCCGACACCGGCGCGGACGAGCTGATGGTCACCACGATGGTCCACGGCCACGCCGACCGCGTCCGCTCCTACGAACTCCTCGCCGCCCTCAAGTCCTGACGTGCCCGAAGGGTCGGCACGCGTGATTCGAGGGTCGGCACGCGTGATGGAAGGGTCGACACGGCGCCGCCCAGGCTCCGCGGCGTGTCGTCTCCGCAATCACGCGTGCCGGCTCCCCGATCACGCGTGCCGGCTCCTCCAGCACGCGAGCCCGGTGCGCGGGAATTGACAAACCGGCGGGCATCGTCAAGCCGGGGTGCGGCCGGGAGGTAAGTTTCTTTTCCTCCGCTGACAACAAGATCGGGTCCGTTTGTCAGCGCCGGACAAGAAATGTGGGGTTACCAGCCCGTGACCCCGTGATCCTGCTCAAGTTCTTGTCTCCCAGCAAGGCCGTCGTTAGCGTACCGACCAGTAGGAAACGGCACGGTACCCCCGAGACCGTGAATGGCCGGAATTTGTTACCCCATTCGGACCATTTCCCCTTGGTCAATTCGGGCGTATTCGTCGTGCCGCCGAAACCGCTGGAGGCACACGAATGGCCGAACGGACGACGACGGCGTCGTTCCCGGGGGCGGCCGCACTGCGGCAGACCGGCCGGCTCTACGGGCTCGGTTTCGACGTCGTCCGGCTGACCTTCCGCCGCCCGTTCCAGGTACGCGAGCTGATCCAGCAGTTCTGGTTCATCGCGAGCGTGTCGATCCTGCCGACCGCGCTGGTCTCGATCCCGTTCGGCGCGGTGATCGCGCTGCACATCGGCTCGCTGACCACGCAGATCGGCGCGCAGTCGTTCACCGGCGCGGCGAGCGTGCTGGCGATCATCCAGCAGGCCAGCCCGATCGTGACGGCGCTGCTCATCGCCGGCGCCGGCGGCAGCGCGATGTGCGCCGACCTCGGCTCCCGCACCATCCGCGAAGAGATCGACGCGATGGAGGTGCTCGGTGTCTCGCCGGTCCAGCGGCTCATCGTGCCGCGGGTGCTCGCCGCGATGGGGGTCGCGGTCTTCCTCAACGGCATGGTCAGCGTCGTCGGCGTGCTCGGCGGCTACTTCTTCAACGTGATCATGCAGCACGGCACCCCGGGCGCCTACCTGGCCAGCTTCTCCGCGCTGGCCCAGCTGCCGGACCTGTGGATCAGCGAGATCAAGGCCCTCATCTTCGGCTTCGTCGCCGGGGTGGTCGCCTCCTACCGCGGCCTCAACCCCAAGGGCGGCCCGAAGGGTGTCGGCGACGCGGTCAACCAGTCCGTGGTCATCACGTTCCTGCTGCTGTTCGTGCTGAACCTGATCCTCACCACCGTCTACCTGCAACTCGTGCCGCCCAAGGGGAGCTGAAGTGACGACCACGGACCTCCCGAGAACAGCTCGGGTACGCGAGGCCGTCGACCGCCGGTTCGGCTTCCTCGACACGCTCGGCGACCAGATCCTCTTCTTCCTCCGCGCGATCGCCTGGACCCCGCGGGCCCTGCACCGCTACCTGCGCGAGGTCGTCCGCCTGCTGGCCGAGGTCAGCTTCGGCAGCGGCGCGCTGGCCGTCATCGGCGGCACGATCGGCGTGATGATCGGGATGACCGTCGCCACCGGAACGGTCGTCGGCCTCCAGGGCTACTCCGCGCTCAACCAGGTCGGGACGTCGGCGTTCGCCGGGTTCGTCTCCGCCTACTTCAACACGCGCGAAATCGCGCCGCTGGTCAGCGGGCTCGCGCTGAGCGCCACGGTCGGCTGCGGCTTCACCGCCCAGCTCGGCGCGATGCGGATCTCCGAGGAGATCGACGCCCTCGAGGTCATGGGCATCCCCAGCGTCCCGTACCTGGTGACGACCCGGGTGATCGCCGGCTTCCTCGCCGTCATCCCGCTCTACGCGATCGGGCTGCTGTCGAGCTACCTCGCTTCGCGTGAGGTCACGGTGCTGTTCTTCGGCCAGTCCGCGGGCACCTACGACCACTACTTCCTGCTGTTCCTGCCGCCCGGCGACGTGCTGTGGTCGTTCGGGAAGGTCCTGGTGTTCAGCGTCGTGGTGGTCATGGCGCACTGCTACTACGGCTTCCGCGCGAGCGGCGGCCCGGCCGGTGTCGGCGTCGCGGTGGGCCGCGCGGTGCGCACCGCGATCGTCGCGATCAGCGTCCTCGACTTCTTCCTGTCCCTGGCGATCTGGGGCGCGACGACGACCGTGCAGGTGGCCGGATGAGACGCGAAACCCGCCACAAGGCCGGGGTCCGCACCGCGGGTGTGCTGTTCCTGGTGGTGATGGGCGTCCTCGTGACGCTGTCCATCAAGGTGTACGACAAGGACTTCGTCACCACGGTCCCGGTGACGCTCAAGGCGAGCCGCATCGGCAACCAGCTCTCCCCGGGCGGCCAGGTCAAGGCCCGCGGCGTGCTCGTCGGCGAGATCCGCGACGTCCGGGCGACGCCGCAGGGCGCCGAGATAGCGCTTGCTCTCGAACCGGGCAAGGTGGACATGCTGCCCCGCAACGTCTCCGCGCTGCTCGTGCCGAAGACGCTGTTCGGCGAACGGTACGTCCAGCTGTCCATCCCGGACGGCGAGCGGGCCCCGCACCTGGTCGCCGGCGACGTCATCGAGCAGGACCGGTCGGCCAACGCGGTCGAGCTGGAACGGGTCTTCGACAACCTGCTGCCGGTCCTGCAGGCGGTCCAGCCGCAGAAGCTGGCCACGACGCTGACCGCGGTCTCGACGGCGCTGGAGGGACGCGGCGAGCAGCTCGGGAAGACCATCGGCGCCGCCTCGGACTACCTCAAGGAGTTCAACCCCGACCTCCCGCAGCTCACCTCGGACATCCGGGACCTGGCCGGAGTTTCCCGGCTCTACGGCGACATCGCGCCCGACCTGCTGGACGCGCTCACCGACTCCGCGGTCACGCTCGGCACGGTCAAGGAGAAACAGGCCGACCTGGCCGGGGTGTACCAGCAGGTGACGTCGTCGTCGCAGGAGATTTCCACCTTCCTGGCCAACAACCGGGACAACCTCATCTCCCTGGCCGCCGACAGCCGTGCGCCGCTGGAGATCGCGGCGAAGTACTCCCCCAGCTTCGCCTGCACGATCGGCTCGCTCAACGCACTGAGGAAATCCATGGACAAGGTGCTCGGCGCGGGCACGAACGAACCGGGCATGCACGCCGAGGTCGCGGTCGTCCCCGACAGCGGCCAGTACCTGCCCGGCCGGGACGACCCGCGCTTCACCGGCGGCGGCGAGCCGCGGTGCTACCCCTCGGGTGTTTCCCCGACGATCGGCACCGCCGCGGCGGCCCCGGGCACCACCGGGCACCCCCTGCTCACCGGCGGGCAGGGTGACCTCGGGCTCGCGAACTCGCCGCAGGAGCAGCAGCTGCTGTCCACGCTGGTCGCGCCGTCGATCGGGGTGCCGACGGCCGAGGTCCCGGCCTGGAGCAGCGTGCTCGTCGGCCCGCTCTTCCGCGGCACGGAGGTGACGCTCAAGTGAGGAACATCGCCGCCCCGCTGATCAAGAGCCTCGTCTTCATCGCCGTCACGGCACTGGCGACGGCCCTGCTGGCCATCTCCATCACGAACTCCGGCGTCGGCGCCGCCGAGCGCTACACGGCCAAGTTCCTCGACGCCACCTCGCTCAACGTCGGCGACGACGTGCGCATCTCCGGTGTCCGCGTCGGCCAGGTCGAGTCCCTCGACATCGGCGACCGCAACCGGGCGGTGGTCGGGTTCTCCCTCGACCAGGGCCGGCGGCTGCCCGCCGACGTCCGCGCGGTCATCAAGTACCGCAACATGGTCGGCCAGCGGTACGTCGCCCTGGAACGCGGGAACACCGCCACCCGGGAGCAGCTGCCCGAGGGCGCCGAGATCCCGCTGGACCGCACGACACCCGCGCTGGACCTCACCGATCTCTTCAACGGCTTCAAACCGCTGTTCCAGGCGCTGTCGCCGAACGACGTCAACGAGCTCTCCGGCGAGATCGTCCAGGTGCTGCAGGGCGAAGGCGGCACCGTCGAGAGCCTCCTGCAGCACACCGGTTCGCTGACCACCACGCTCGCCGGACGCGACAAGGTGATCGGCGAGGTGATCGGGAACCTCAACACCGTGCTCAAGACGGTCAACGGCAAGGGCGACGCGCTCACGAACCTCGTCTCCACCCTGCGCCGGCTGGTGTCCGGGCTGGCCGGCGACCGCGCGGCCATCGGCGACGCGATCAGCGGGATCGGCGCGCTGACCGAGTCCACCGCCGGGCTGTTCGAGCAGGCCCGGCCGCCGCTGAAGGACAGCATCGCCGGCCTGAAGGACGTCGCGGGCACGCTGGCCCAGAACCAGTCCGATGTGGACAGCTTCCTGACCAACCTGCCGGTGAAGTTCAACGAGATCGGCCGGACCGCCACCTACGGCTCGTGGATGAACTTCTTCCTCTGCCGCGCCACGCTCGAAACCACGCCCCCGCGCGGCGTGTTCGTCCCCACGCCGAGGTGCGAATCGTGAAGTCCTTCAAGGAGCGCAACCCGATCGTCATGGGCGTGATCGGCAGCGTCGCGCTGGCCGCGCTGCTGACCGTGACGCTCAACTACGACAACCTCCCGGTCGTCGGCGGCGGCACCACCTACGAGGCCGAGTTCTCCGAAGCCGCCGGCCTGCAGCAGGACGACGAGGTCCGGATCGCCGGCATCAAGGTCGGCGAGGTCCGGCGGGTGCAGCTGGCCGACGACCACGTCCTCGTGTCCTTCCGGGTCAAGAACGCCTGGATCGGCGACCGCACGTCCGCCGAGATCAAGATCAAGACGTTGCTGGGCCGCAAGTTCCTCGCGCTGAACCCCACCGGCGACGCCGTCCAGGACCCGGACCGGCCGATCCCCCGGAGCCGGACGGTCACGCCCTACGACGTCACCGACGCCTTCAACGGCCTCGCCGACACCGTGGGCGCGATCGACACCAAGCAGCTCGCGGACAGCTTCACCACGCTGTCGGACACCTTCCGCAATTCCCCCGAGCACGTGCGCAGCGCCCTCGACGGGCTGTCCCAGCTGTCGAAGACGGTGTCGAGCCGGGACAGCCAGATCGCCGAACTGCTCGCCAACGCCCGGAAGCTGACCACGACGCTGGCGAACTCGAACGACGACTTCGAGAAGCTGATCGGCGACGGCAACCTCCTGCTCACCGAGCTGAACAGCCGCCGCGACGCGATCCGGGACCTGCTCGACGGCTCGGCGCGGCTGGCCGACCAGCTCAGCGGGCTGGTGCGGGACAACACCGACGCGCTGAAGCCGGCCCTGCAATCGCTCAACCAGGTCACCGACCTGCTCAAGCGGCAGGACGCCAACCTCACCAGGGGCCTGCAGCTGGCCGGCCCGTACTTCCGGGTGCTCACCAACACGACCGGCAACGGTCGCTGGATCGACGCCTACCTCTGCGGGCTGCTGCCCGAGAACCACGACCCCTGCACCCCGCCGAAGAACCCGGGAGGGGCCAAGTGAGTGCGCTGACCACAACCCGCGCCGGCGTCCTGGCGAGCCGGTTCGTCGCCGCCGCCCTGCTGCTCGCCCTCGTCGTCTCGGCGGCGCTGTGGTGGGTGTTCTCCGGCTCCGGCCAGCACCACGTCACGGCGTACTTCACGCGCGCGGTCGGCGTCTACCCCGGTTCGGACGTCCGCGTGCTCGGCGTCCGGATCGGCCAGGTCGACAAGGTGACCCCGCGCGGCGACCAGGTGCAGGTGGACCTGAGCGTCGACGGCTCGGTCGGCGTTGCCGAGGACACCACGCTCCTGGTGATCGCCCCCAGCGTCGTCGCCGACCGGTACCTGCAGTTCGCCAAGCCGGCCCGCGGCGGGCCGCGGCTGCCGGACGGGGCGACGATCCCGATCCAGCGGACGGCCACCCCGGTGGAGCTCGACCAGCTCTACGCCAGCCTCGACACGATTTCGAAGGCACTCGGCCCGAACGGCGCCAACTCCCAGGGCGCGCTTTCCGACCTGCTGAAGACCGGCGCGCAGACCCTGCAGGGCAACGGCCGCGCGTTCAACGACAGCGTCCGCAACTTCGCCCAGCTGGCCCGCACGCTGGCCGGCAACTCGAGCGACCTGTTCGGCACGGTCAGCGAACTCCAGCAGTTCACCACCATGCTGGCCACCAACGACGGCCAGGTGAGCAACGTCAACCAGCAGCTGGCGCAGATCTCCGGCACCCTCGCCGCCAACAGCGGCGACCTGGCCAAGGCCCTCGAAGGCCTCGGCCGCGCGCTCGCCGACGTCCAGGCGTTCATCCGCGACAACCGGGGCGCACTCAAGGCCAATGTGGACAACCTGGTGACGACCACGCGGACCCTCGTCGAGCAGCGCGCGTCGCTGGCCGAAACGCTCGACGACGTCCCGCTCGCGGTGACCAACGTGCTCAACGCGGTCGACCCGGCCACCGGCCGGCTGCTCGGCCGCGGCAACTTCGACTACTACCTCCAGCCGCTGCCGTTGCCGGTCACCGGCGACGTGTACACGAACGGAGGCGGCCGATGAAACGCATCGTCGCGGCCGTGGCCGTCGGGTGCCTGACGCTCGCCGGCTGCTCGGCGGGGGAGTTCAAGGGCGTCTACGACCTGCCCCTGCCGGGCGGCGCCGACGTCGGCGACCACCCGTACTCGGTGACCGTGCAGTTCGCCGACGTGCTCGACCTGGTGCCGCAGGCCGCGGTGAAGGTCGGGGACGTCCCGGTCGGCCGGGTGCGGGAAGTCCGGCTGGGCGGGGACGGCTGGACGGCCGAAACGGTCCTGGAGGTCAACGGCGACGTCGTGCTGCCCGCCAACGCGGTCGCGCGGCTGCGCCAGTCCAGCCTCCTCGGCGAGAAGTTCGTCGAGCTGGCCCCACCGGACGCGGACACGAAGACCGCGGGCAGCGGACGGCTGGCGAACGGCGCCACGATCACCCTGGACCGCACCAACCGCAACCCCGAGTTCGAAGAGATCTTCGGCGCCCTTTCCCTGCTGCTCAACGGCGGCGGGATCGGGCAGCTGCAGACGATCAACCGTGAACTGTCGAAGGTGATGGACGGCAACGAAGAACAGATCCGGTCGTTCCTCTCCGGGGTGAACACCCTGGTGACCGACCTGGACGCGCACCGCTCGGACATCACCGAAGCGCTCGACGGGCTGAACCGCCTGTCGGCCACGCTGGCGAACCGCCACGAGCAGGTCTCCGGGGCGCTGACCGACCTGACGCCCGGGTTGCAGACGCTCACCGAGCAGCGCACGCAGCTGGTGTCGATGCTGCAGGCGCTGGACCGGCTCGGCACGGTGGCCACCGACGTCGTCGACCGCACCCGCGACGACATGGTCGCCGACCTGCGTGCGCTCGCCCCGATCCTGGGGCAGCTGGCCGCGGCCGGGCAGGACCTGCCGCAGTCGCTGCAGATGCTGCCGACGTTCCCGTTCCCGGATTCGGTGCTCGGCGCGATCAAGGGCGACTACGTCAACGCCTACGCCTCGATGATCCCGGCACCCGGTGTGCCGCTGCCCCCGCCCGGCCAGGGTGTCCCGCCCGGCCTGCCGACGCTTCCGCTGCCGAGCAGCGGGACCCGGGTCTCCGGAGGCAGCTGATGCTGAGCCGCAGAGTACGCGTCCAGGTCGTCCTGTTCGTCGTGATCGCCCTGGCCACGACCGCGTTCGTCGGCGCCAACTACGCCGGGCTGGGCCGGCTGTTCGGCTCCGGCAGCTACACGGTGAAGCTCGAGCTCGCCGAGGGCGGCGGGCTGTTCACCAACGGCGAGGTGACCTACCGCGGGGTCGCCGTCGGCCGGGTCGGCGAGCTGCGGCTCACCGTCACCGGCATGGAGGCGGACCTGCTGATCGACGACGCGGCCCCGCCGATCCCGGCGGACTCGCGGGCCGTGGTGGCGAACCGCTCGGCGGTCGGCGAGCAGTACGTCGACCTGCAGCCGCGCACGGCCAACGCGCCCTACCTCGACGGCAGCTCGGTCATCCGGCGCGAGTCGACGACGCTGCCGCTGCCGGTGAACAACCTGCTGACGGACCTGGACTCGTTCACCGCGTCGGTGCCGACCCAGGACCTGCGCACGGTGGTGAACGAGCTCGACGACGCCCTGCGCGGCACCGGCCCGGACCTCCAGACGCTGATGGACTCGGCGACGACGTTCACCCAGGAGGCGGGCAGCCACCTGCCGCAGACGTCGAAGCTGATCGACGACGGCGCGACGGTGCTGCGGACGCAGCTCGGGTCGTCGGCGGAGTGGCGTTCGTTCAGCAGCAACGCCAAGGTGTTCGCCCAGCAGCTGGCGAACTCCGACGGCGACCTGCGGCGCCTGATCGCGACCGCCCCGCCGGCGGCGTCCGAGCTCGGCGGGCTGCTCAAGGAGAACGACCCGGGCCTGCCGATCCTGCTGGCCAACCTGCTGACGACGGCGCGCGTGTTCGGCACCCGCACCGAAGCGGAACAGCAGTTCTTCGCCGACACCCCGAGGGCGGTGGCGGCGGTGGGTTCGGCGCTGAACGACTCCGGCGACGCGCTGCGGATGGGGCTGGTGCTGAACTTCAACGGCCCGCCGCCGTGCACCCAGGGCTACGAGGACACGCCGCACCGGCCGAGCAACGACCTCTCGCCGTTGCCGTTCAACACCGACGCGGCCTGCACGCTGCCGTACGGGAACCCGTCGTCGGTGCGCGGGGCGCAGA
>NZ_MUMI01000170.1 GCF_002155975.1 Amycolatopsis kentuckyensis | reverse complement strand
ATTCGCTTTCCCCCGGCCGCGGTGATCAGGAGTGCGGCCGGGGGAAAGCGAATTCGGGCAGCCATGAAGAACCCTTCCGGGAGCATTCTCGGGGGAGGTGCGGCCCCTGCGCTGGAACCCTTCGCCGGGGACGCCTCGAGTGACGTCCGATCCGGCGGCACGGCGAAGGCTACGCCGGGAAATCGGTTACCGGAAGCACCTCAAGACGGCGTAAACATCTTCGTGCACAGCGTGTGAGCTGCTGGATTGCAGGTTACTGGCGAGTTCGGTCCCGGGTTGTGGCACGGGCGTCCGAGATCGGTCACGCTGTGCTATCGAGGCCTCACCCTTGCGGGGGAGTTTGTTTCCCTGCCATTCACATTGTCCGCTCACATCGTGGACCGGACAATTGCGCTCGCGCGCACGATTCCTTTAGCTTGGCCGCACCTTCGAGCGATCGGGAAAGGAAACGCATGCGCCCTTTGGTGAGGTGGTTCACGGCCTTGACGGCCGCGGTGTGCGTGCTGCCCGGCACCCCCGCCGCGGCCGGGGCCGCCGTCCCGGACGCCCGGGCCGACGACGGCTCCCACGTCGTCGCCCAGACCACTGTGGACGGTGACGCGCGGGTGCTCGACCTGACCGTGCGCTCGACCGGCGTCGGGGCGTACGCGATGGTCCGGCTGATCCTGCCGGAGAACTGGGCCGACCGGCGCTGGCCCGCGGTCTACCTGCTGGCCGGCGAGACGCGGCTGCAGGACTACCGCGGCTGGAGCGCGAACACCGACGTCCGGCAGCTCGCCGACGACGCCGGTGTCCTGGTCGTCATGCCCGGCTCGGGATCCGCCGGTTTCTTCAGCGACTGGTGGAACTACGGCAAGGACGTCGTGCTCAACCAGTGGGAGACCTTCACCGCCGTCGAGCTCCCGCAGCTGATCGACCGCGGCTACCGCGGCGACGGCCGGCGCGCGGCCGCCGGCCTGTCCCTCGGCGGGTACGGCGCGCTCGAACTCGCCGCGCGGCGCCCGGGCGTGTTCCGGTACGCGGCTTCCTTCAGCGGCAACCTCAACCCGGCCGGCCCCGGCGGTGACCTGCTGACGAGCGCGATCGTCACGTCGGCCCACCTCGACCCCGAGGCCCTGTGGGGCGACCGGCGCCGGGAGGCCGCGCGCTGGGAGGCGCACGACCCGCTGGTGAACGCGGACCGCCTGCGCGGCACCGAGCTGTACCTCTCGGCGGGCAACGGGCTGCCGGGCCCGCTGGACGCCAAGCTCCCGATCGACGTGCTGCCCGGCGCGATGCTCCTGGAGTTCCTCTGCGGCGCCCAGACGACGGCGATGGCCGGCCGGCTGCGCGACCTCGGTGTCCCGGCGACGGTGGACCTCTACGGGCCGGGCACGCACCAATGGGCCTACTGGCAGGAGCAGCTGCACAAGACGTGGCCCCGGATGCTGCGGGTGCTGGCGTCGTGAAGCCGTCCTACGTGGTCACGGGCGCGGCCGGCGGCATCGGCCGCGCGTGCGTCGCCGAGCTGGTCCGGCGGGGCGCCCACGTGTGGGCGAGCGTCCGCACCGACGCGGACGAAGCGGAACTCGGGCGCGCGTACGGCGACGCGGTCACGGTCCTGCGGATGGACCTGCGCGACGAGGAGTCGATCGCCCGGTGCGGAGAGCGTGTCGCGGCGGCGGGACCGGTGCGGGGCTTGGTGAACAACGCCGGCCTGGCGCGGCCGGGGCCGCTCGAGCACGTGCCCCTGGACGCGTTCCGGGAGCAGCTGGAGGTGAACGTGACGGGGCAGCTGGCGGTGACGCGCGCGATGCTGCCGGCGCTGCGGCGCACGGAATCGGCGCGCGTGGTGACGATCGGCTCGATCGGCGGCCGGATCGCGGGGCCGGTGGTCGGGCCGTACCACACGTCGAAGTTCGCGCTGGTGGGGTTGACGGACAGCCTGCGCGCGGAACTGGCCCCGGAGGGGATCCGGGTGGTGCTGGTCGAGCCGGGAGCGGTGGCCACGCCGATCTGGCCCCGAGCCCGCGCGGCGGCGTCGGAGGTGAGGGCCGGCCTCTCACCGGCGGCGCTGGAGCGGTACGGAGACCAGCTGGCGGCGGCGGAACGCAGCGCGGCCCGCTCGGCTCGCACGGGAGTGCCTCCGCGCCGCGCGGCGGAGACGGTGGTCCGGGCGCTGACGGCCCGCCGGCCGGCACCGAGGTACCTGGTGGGCCGGGACGCGCGGGTTGCGGCGGTGCTCGCGAGCTTGCCGTTCCGCTTGAGGTACCGCCTGACGGCGGCGAAGCGATGAGGGGACTACCCGGCCGCGGTCGGGGGAGAGGGCAGCGATGAGCCGCCTGGTCGTGATCGTCGCGCCGGGCTCGCGCGGCGACGTCCAACCTTGCGTCGCCCTCGGCCGAGGCCTTGCCACCCACGGCGATCGCGTCCGCATCCTCGCCGCGTCCGGGTTCCGGGCGCTCGTCGAATCCCATGGCCTCGGCTTCGCGCCGCTCTCCGCGGACCCCGCCGCCATCCTCGGCTCGGCCGCCGGGCAGGCGTGGACCGCCGGTCCCCGTCGCCACTTCCTCTCCGGGTTGCGGGCGGTCCTGGGGCCGGTGCTCGCCACGCTCCTCGCCGACGTCCACGCCGGGGCCGCCGGGGCCGACCTCGTGCTCGCCCCGTCGCTGGGCTTCCTCGGCGCGCACTTGGGCGCCCACCTCGGCGTCCCCGACGTCGAACTGCACTACCAGCCCAGCGTGCCGACCCGCGCCTTCGCGCACCCGCTCCTGCCCCGCGCCGCCCGGCTCGGTCCCTGGGGCCGGCAGCTCAGCTTCACCGCCGTCGACGCACTCGCCTGGCAGGTCCTCCGGCCCGAGATCGACCGGTGGCGCGTCGAGACGCTCGGCCTGCCCAGGACCGGGCCGAGGGGCCCGCGGCGGCGGTCGGCCGTCCTGTGCGGGTTCTCCGACGCCGTCGTGCCGCGGCCACCGGACTGGCCCGGCCGCGTGCACGTCACCGGCTACTGGTTCCTCGACTCCGCGAACCCGCCCACGGACCCCCGGCTGCGCGACTTCCTGGCCGCGGGACCGCCGCCCGTCTACGTCGGTTTCGGCAGCATGCGGCCCGCCGACGCCGAGCGGACGTTCGAGGTCGTCCGCACGGCGCTGCGCCGGGCCAGGCTGCGCGGTGTGCTCGGCACCGGGGTCGACGCCGACGACCTGCTGGTCGCCGGGGACGTCCCGCACGAATGGCTGTTCCCGCGCACCGCCGCCGTCGTCCACCACGGCGGGGCCGGGACGACCGCCGCCGGGCTGCGGGCCGGGGTCCCGGCGCTCGTCTGCCCGGTCTTTTCCGACCAGCCCTACTGGGGCGACCGGGTGTCGCGGCTGAGTGCCGGCCCGAAACCGTTGCCGCTTCGGGACTTCGACGTCGAAACGCTGACCGCGCGGCTGCGGGAGCTGACCGAGAACCCGCTGTACCGGCGCGGCGCACAGTACGTCGGTGCACGCCTGCGAGCCGAGGACGGCGTGGCCCGTGCGTGCTCGGTGCTGCGTGCGGGCTAGGGGCGGCAGCGCCCGGGATCACGCAGCGCCTTGTTCCCTTCTGGTGCGCTCACTCCACGAGATCACACCGGGGAACAGCAGCCCGGCCGACACCAGGATCAACCCGACGGTGATCCAGCCGGCCATGCCCCATTGGATGCAGAGCAAGCCGAGAACCGGAGGAGCGACGGCGTTGGCGACGCCGGTGCCCATGGTGAACAAGCCGGAGTACTCACCCTGTGCGTGCGGTGCGGCGAGCGAGTAGCTCAGTTCATACCCTGCGGATCCGTGCCAGATCTCGCCGATCGAGTGGACGACGATGCCGGCCACGAGGAGGACCGCTGCGGCGAGCCACGGCATGTTCGAGGACAGACCGATCAGGACAGTACCGCAGAGAAAAGCGCTTCCGGCCCGGCGCATGGTCACCCCGGCCGAGCGCGGATCTCGGATGTGTCGGCTCGCACGGACTTGAAGCGCTATGACCATCAGGGTGTTGACCACGATGGCCGCGCCGACCAGCCAGCGGGGTGCGTCGGTGTGCTCGACCACCCATAGAGGCAGAGCGAACAGCAAGATGCCGTACTGGATCGACATGATGGCGTTCAGGATGTTCACGACGATGTACGGACGATCCCGTAGGACGACCCACGTGGCGGCTTGGCGTACTGTGCGTGTCGGGGTGATGCGGGGCAGTCTCAACACCAACGTGGCCGCCAGGAAGAAGCTGGCCGCGTTTCCGGCGATAAGGACGATGAACGCTTCCCGGGTGTCTATCTGGATGGCCACTGCGGCGAGGCCTGCTCCGAGCATGACGGCGAAGTTGACGATGGCGCGCAAGTACGCCCGGAACCGGACCGGATCGTCTCCGGCTATTCCCCGCACCAAGGGGCCGCGGGTGGCTTCGCTGGCGGCGGCCGCCAGTTCGACGCAGCAGATCGACACGACGAACCCGGCGAATCCCCGAATGAACATCAGCGACGCCATCGCCAGCCCCTCGGCGGCCAAGGCGACAGCGTAGGTCTCCCGGGCTCCCAGGAGGTCGGCCAGGTGGCCTACCGGAATGCCGGCCAAGAGACCCACCAGTGCGGCCGCGCCCAGTCCGATCCCGACGTCTCCGACGCTCATGGCCATCGAACGCGTGAAGAACAGGGCGCTGCTCGTCATGAACAAGCCGCTGCCGAGGCGGTTGATCAGGGTTATGGCCGCGAGAACCCGTTGTGCTCCGGATCCGGGGACGATTCCGCGTTGCACGAGCCAGGAAAGCACAATGGACTCCGGTGGGCGTGCTGGTGTGTGGTCCGGGCGAGACCCCGAGGCACTCGCGATGTGCCCCGGGGTCTCCTGGGTGCCGTCACCATCAGGTGTGGCGTGGTGGTTCTACTCGCAGTTGACGCGCATCTTCGAGCGCGGCGCAACTGCGATCTCCTCGACCTTCAGTTCCTGCTTCTCCTCGAGCAAGGCGTCGAGCTGCTCGTCGAAACTCGCGATCGCCGTGTCTTCACCCATGGGGAATTTCACCTCCTTCCTTCGGCTGGTGCCGGTAAACCCTCGGCTCCCCGAACAGGCTGGGCCCCAGCGGTCGTCGGTTCACGACCGAATCCAGCGCTCGGGAAGGCGAAACACGCGAAGTAAGTGTTCCTTCTCCCGAGCGGAGCCAGTGTTCGAACCGGAGTACTTCCGCCAGTTCGGGTGCGTGTGCCGCAAGGTGCTGCTCGATCAAGGCCGCGATTTTCCCGCGTGGCAGGCCGGCGAGGTGCTTCCCTGGTCCGAGCCGGCCGAGGGCTTCGAAGAGGTCAAGCAGGCTTTGGCTTTCCCCCAGCGCGGCGAGGGTCATCGGAAAGTCTTCGAAGAGTGCGGTGCCCACCCAGGTCAGGGCCGACGCTGTCGAGTACGGCAGCGGGCCGGCCGCCTTGTAGTACGTCGAAAATATCTCGGGATGTTCGGCGATGAGGTCCCAAGGCTCGCCGTCGTCGCCGACCGTGGCCTTCAGCCAGCGGGCGTACGGGCTCTCGGGGTCCAAGGTCAGGTCGAGTGGCTGGTGAGTGGACACTCGAGTCCCCGGTACCACGCGAAGCCCTTGCACCCGGCAACAGCCGGGATCGACGACCGACGCCAAGGCGGCTTGCGCGAGCGAGCTTTCGATCGACATCCGGCTCTCGCCGGGAAGGTCGACGAGGAAGTAGAACGTCGGCGCGATGCCTGCGGTTTCGTGCCATTGCACGAGGTCGATGAGGTGGGGATAACGGCGAGCCCGTTTGCCGATCAAGGAGAGCGACCGATCGTCGACGGAGTCGAGGCCGACCAGGATGCTCCGGCAGCCGGATCGCGACAGGGCTGACAGCAGTTCCGGGTCCACCAGGTCGGCGCGGGTCATGCCTGACCAAGTCACCTCGCGACAGTGGGTCTCGAGGGCGGTGGTGAGCGACGAGACGAAGCCGCGATTGAGGGTCAAGGTGTCGTGGACGAAGTGGACGTTCGTGCAGCCCCGCTCGCCGAGCAGGCGCACCTCCCGAATGATTTGGTCGACAGGTTTGTGCTGCACCTTGCGGCCGAGAGCGGCGGGAATGGAGCAGTACGAGCAGTCGTAAGGGCAGCCTCGGCCGACTTCGACCAGTCCGGTCGGCCGGCGGCTCACGCGTGCGTACCGCTCGAATTCCGGTGCCAGGTCGTACGCGGGTTCTATCCATTGGTCCGCGGGAAGTCCCAGGTACTCCTCTCCGGTGCCTTGAACCACCTCGTCCACGAACGGGAACTTCTCCAGCAGCCGGCTTCCGAGGAGTGTCGCCTGGTGGCCGCCCAGGATGATGCGGACGCCCGGGAGCAATGCCTTAACCCGGCGCGCGACGGGAAGGACCACGGGGAGATCCACGCACTGGACGGAAAAGCCGTAGGTGTCGGCGTTCAGGCGGGCCAGCCGCCGCGCGGAGGCCTCCACGACCTCCGCGCCTGCCGGAAGGGTGCCTTCGGCGAAGTCCAGGGCCAGATCGACGAGCTGGACGTCTGTGCATCCCACCGCGCGCAGCGCCGCTCCGACGAGAAGCAGACCGATCGGTTCCGCGAGGTGGTACGACTCGCCCACGGCGAGGGGTGGCTGGACCAGGACGATCTTGCCGTCGAACACTACGCGCCGGCTTCGGCCAACTGCAAGACCGGTTCAAGCACGCCCAGCTCGTCGATGGGCGCGAGGACCTGGGCGAGCCGCCGGAAGTGCTGCACCGGGGCGTCCGGGCGGCCGTTGAGGTGGTCGAGCAGG
The DNA here is from genome assembly GCF_002155975.1 of Amycolatopsis kentuckyensis. GTDB lineage: Bacteria > Actinomycetota > Actinomycetes > Mycobacteriales > Pseudonocardiaceae > Amycolatopsis > Amycolatopsis kentuckyensis. The sequence continues at coordinate 26,455 of NZ_MUMI01000170.1, read as the reverse complement.
GTGAGGGCCTGGGCGAGGTTGTCGCCGACGCGCACGATCTTCAACCGATCGCGGCTCATGAAGAGCAGGTGTGTCCGGGCGGGCTCTTCCACCGGTTCCCGGAGCCAGGGAAGTCCGCCGGTGGAGTGGAACAGCCGAGCGGCGGGGTGGAGCCGGAACGGTCCGTCGAGCTGCTTCGCCGTCCTCGGCCCCACGGGCGGAGCGACCGAGATTTCATGCACCAGACGCTCGAAGCGGAATACTTCCAGCAAGCTTTCCGGTGCCGGGTCGGTGCGCATGCTGTCCTCGGCGAACGCGACGAAACCCTGCCAGAGTTCGGCGTCGCGAATCCCCACAAGACCGGGCCGCGGCGAGTTGCGCCGAGCCACGAGGTGCTCGCGGAAGCGGTTGAACAGGCCGAGGTAGCTGATGCCGAGGTGCTCGGCCAGGCCGGTGTAGGTCCGCCCGTACACCTCGAGGAGTTTGCAGTACCCGAGGGAAACGTCAACGCACAGGGCGAGGTCTCCGTGGTCCGGGGTGACGACTTGGAAGGACTGGAAGATATCGGGCAACGACGCGACCAGATCCTCGTCCTCGGCCAGACGGTGGCCGTCCTCGAACTCGATTCCCTGCGAGAAAGCGGTCGGTGCGTCGTCACCGCGGTATTCGAACCGGTCGGCCAGCCGGAGGGCGAGAGCGGTACCGGGCAGGGGGGACATCAGCTGAATGAAGGAGTTGACGCTGCCGATCTCCAGGAACCGGGCGGCCATCTCCATGGTGGCGTTGAGATCGCCGAGAGTCTCTTCGGGGGTGCCCACCACCATCGACAGGGACGGGAAAATGCCGCTGTCCACGGTCCAGCGGACGCGCTCGGTTGTTTCTTCGGCCACCCCGCGGCGGAGTCGCTTGTTCATCCGGGCGAGAGTCTCCTCCGACCCGGATTCGATGCCGTAGAGAAGCTTGTGGCACCGGGCCCGGCTCATGAGCGAGAGCAGCTTTTCGTCGACTTCGTCGATCCGGCACCGGCATTGCCACGGCAGTTCCAGGTCGGCTTCGATCAATGCGTCGCACAGTTCTTCGACGAACTTGCGACGTGCGGTGAAGAGGTCGTGCACGAAGTACGCCTCGAAGATCCCGAACCGTTCACGGTAGTCGCGGAGCTCGTCGACGATCGACTCGACGCTGCGATACCGCACCTTGCGTCCGTTCAGCAACGTGGTCTGGCAGAACTCGCAGTTGAAGGCACAGCCGCGGCCGCTGTCGATCAAGATCGTCGGGACCTGGCTGTGGCGGAAGTAGGTTTCCAGGTCGTCCACGAGGTGATACGCGAGGGGAAGCAGCTGGTCCATGTCGGAGACGCGCTCGTCACCACCCTGCCACCTGATCCTTCCGCCCTGACGCCAGGTGAGTCCCGGTATCCCGGTCCAGGCGCCGGAGCCGCCGAGAGCACGCGAAAGCTTGGGCACCGTCAGCTCGGCTTCTCCGCCCAGAACCGCGTCGACGAAAGGAAACGCGTCGAGGTAGCGGCCGCCGAGAAAACTGACGTCGTGGCCGCCGAGGACGATCGCGACGTCTGGGCGGATCTTCTTGATCCGCCGGGCGATGTTGATCGACGTCGGCCCGGTGGAGCACTGGGTACCGAACCCGACGACGTCGGGATCGCTGCTCAATATCATTTCCGCGCACACGTCGTACATGTGGGCGTCCGAGGATAGTTCGCCGGTTTTCAGCTTCAGGACGAAATCCTCGACGGCAACCTGGTTTCCGTCGGCCTCGAGATACGCGGCGATGGAGAGAAGCCCCAGCGGGGGAGCCACGTAACCGGCTGCTCGGTCGCGCTTGTCGTCGAACGGCGGGTATACCAACGACCACTTCACCGCAGCCTCCGTATGTCGGTAGAGGAATTCGCTGTCGCCGGCTGGTCACGCCCTTCGCGGAAGGACGGTTGATTCCTCGTCGGCGAAGTCACTCGAACGGGCGAACCCGGCTGTGGTCATCGGCTGCGAGCGCTTCGCGAGCGCGGCGTCGGTGGCCCGAGGATGCGGAGAATCAGGCGAAGATCGTCAGCAGGAGGCCGGTGCCGACGATCAGTGCGCACGCCGCGATCGTCGTCCGGCGGTAGTGGAGGATCAGGGCCGCGAACTCGCGCAGCAGCGCGCTCGGCAGGAAGTACCGGGCCGTCGGGGAGCCCGTCGCGTGGAACGGCAGGCCGAGCCGGCGGCACTCGACTGCCGTCCGGAACACGTGGTAGTTGCTGGTCACCGCGACGACGCGGCGCGCGCCGGCGGGGAGCAGTTCTGCCGAGAACCGGAGGTTTTCCTCGGTCGTGCGGGCCTGGTCCTCGCGCCGGACGTGGTCGTCCGGGACGCCGCGGTCGCGCAGGTACGCCTGCATCGCTTCGGCTTCGCTGACCGTCTCGCCGGGACCCCGCCCGCCGGAGACGACCAGCAGCGGCGGCGTCGCTTCCCGGGCGTGGAGCCGGATCGCGCGGTCGAGCCGCCCGGCGAGCAGCGGTGGCACGCGTTCGCCGTCGAGGCCGCAGCCGAGCACGATGATCGCGTCGAACCCGCTGCGGCGCCCGATCCGGCTGTACACCACGGAATAGACCAGCAGGGACAGGAACAGGAACCCGAAGTACCCGGCCAGCACGGCGGCGACGGCCACCAGCGCCGAGCCCCACCGGCCCAGCGGCGCGAACGCCAGCGCTTCCAGGGTGACCAGCCCGGCGCCCAGGCCGAGCGAGAGCAGGTTCCCCGCGCTGCGCCCCTCCCGCCGCCACATCCGCACGCCGTTGGCGATGAGCGTGGCCGGCAGGACCAGCGCGACGAGCACCCCCACGACGCCGAGCAACCCCATCAGCACCGGCGTCAGCCACTCCAGGTGCAGCGCCGCGCGCAGCAGCCACAACGCGGTCAGCAGCAGCGCCAAGCCGAGCCACACGGCGTTGCCCAGCCGCCGCGGTTCGCGCGCCAGCTTGACGGCGAACACGACGAGGGCCACCCCGGCGGCGACCGGCAGCACCGCACCGGCGACGTTCACCCCGGCCTCCCTCGATTTCCCCTGCGGGGCTCCAACCTAGCCGGGCGCGGCTCTGGCATGGTGAGCGGCGTGACCGATCGGCGACCGGCGTTCGTGCTGCACGAGCACTTCCGCCCGCGGCACCACTTCGACCTCCGGCTGGAGGAGGACGGCGTGCTGCGGTCGTGGGCGGTCCCGCGCGGCCTCCCGCCGGATTCCGGCGCCGACCGGCTCGCGGTCGCCGTGCCCGATCACGCCCTCGACCACCTCGCCTACGAGGACGAGACGAAGAAGATCGCCGACACGGGCTGGTGGGAGGAGCACGACCGCACGGCCAAGCGCCTCCTGTTCACCCTGCACGGCCGCGCGGGCCCGGTCCGGTACGCCCTGATCCACACCGCGCGCGACTGGCTCCTGCACCGCACCCGCGACCAGCCAGGCAACGACCCGAACCCACCCCCGCAACTCCCGTGATCAGCCCCGCAACTCACGTGATCGAACCCGCAACTCACGTGATCCAACCCGGAACTCGCGTGACTGAACCCGGAACTCGCGTGATTGAACCCGGGACTCGCGAGTTCCGGCTCCAATCACGTGAGATACGGCTCCAATCACGTGGGATCCGGCCTGGATCACGTGGGATACGGGTTGGATCACGTGAGTTTCGGGTTACGGGGGGCTTTGTCAGGCCGGGGCGGACTGGGGGCGCGGGCGGAAGCGGACTCCGGCTGGCATTGCGCGGTGGGCCCAATGTCCCAGCACCCCCAGCAGGGCGATCTCCAGGAGCATCATCAACCGCTCGACCAGGCCGGTTGCCACGGTCGGCAGGTGGCCGCCGAACACGACGTTCACCGCGAACGGGACGATGAACGGCAGGTAGAACGGGATCGCCGCCAGTGCCAGCCGCCGGGACCACGTCGCGAACCGGCGCCAGCGGGGGTCGTCGCGGTGGCGGCGGCCCATCGCCCAGCCCACCACCGGCAGGCTCAGGCACGTCACCGCCGAGGCGTACAGGTGGATCTTGCCCGTCGCGGTGATCGCGCCGCCTTGCGGATCCTTCGCGAAGACCACCACGGCCAGCAGGCTCACGCACCACAGCGCCTTCGCCGCGACGAGCGCCGGATTGGCCAGCAGGCCACGGCGGTAGAGCGCGACCAGCAGCAGCGCCGACCCCGTGCTCGTGAGCAGCAGCGCGCTGTCCCACAGCCACCGGCCCGGGCTCAGTGCGTAGTCGCTGAGCATCGTGCTGACCGGGTCGAGGGGCGCGAGTCTGCGGTCGACGTGCAGCACGGCGAGCAGGATGAGGGCGCCGGCGAAGGCGGCGAGCGCCCCGGGGACGAGCAGGCGGGCACGCAGGCGGGGACGGACGGGTGCGGGACACAGCATGTAGGGAGACACTCCGGGACGGTTCGGCTGGTTCAGGCGCAGCCGCGCACGCTACCCGTGACCTTTCCGTGACCATTGCCGACGCGCTCGCGCTGTGACGCAAGCCACCTTCAGTGGTCGCCGTCCTGCGGGATCTCGGCCGAATCCGTGAGCCGCAGCTTGCGCCGGGCCCGCTGGTAGAACGTCGTCATCCCGAGCCGGACCACCCGCGCCGCGCTCGGGCGGGCGCGCAGGTCGAGCAGCTCGCCGGGGGAGACGTACCCCTCGACCTGGCCGTCGACCTCCACCGCGAGCCGGCCGCTGGTGGGCAGCAGCTCCAGCGTCACCTCGTCGTGCACCGAGAGCACCACACCGCGGCTGTAGGCCGAGTGCGGCGCCGCCGGCGTCACCAGCAGGGCCTCCACCGACGGGCTGGTGATCGGGCCGCCCGCCGAGAAGCTGTACGCCGTCGAGCCGGTCGGGGTCGCCACCACCACGGCGTCGGCCGAGTAGCTCACGAACGGCTGGCCGCCGACCCGGACCGCGACCACCGCGCTGCCGTTGCCGGGGACGCGCACCACCGCGATGTCGTTGAACGCCGTGATCCGCCGTCCCTGCAGCACCGCGTCCACGGCCAGGCGCGGCTCCACGGTGAACTCGTGGTCGTCGATGGCCGAGAGCGCGCCGGGCAGGTCGGGGACGTCGACCTCGGCCAGGAAGCCGAGCTTGCCGAGGTTCACCCCGAGCACCGGCGCCCGCTGCCCGTCGGCCAGCCGCATGGCCCGCAGCATCGTGCCGTCGCCGCCCAGGCTGACCAGCAGGTCGGCCCGGCGCCCGAGCTCCTCGGCCGTCACCCCCTTCGCGGCGCAGTTCAGCCGGACGATCTCGTCGGCGATGCCGAGGACCTCGATGTTCCGCTTGCCCGCCCAGCCGAGCACGGCTTCGACGGCGGCCGCGGAGTCGCGGCGGGGGTGCAGCACGAGTCCCGCGGAGTGCATGTCAGCGGCTCCGGGCGGGCGAAGTGAGCGTCATGCGCTCAGTCTGCCCCCTCCGGCCGCCGGTCGCCGCGAGAAGCGCAGCGCGCCGTCGTCGATCCGCCCGTGCCGGAGCTTGACGACGTCGTGCGCGTAGCTCATGCCCAGCTGCCACGGCGCCCGCGAACCCGCTTTCGGGAACTCGTCGATCGAGCGCCGGACGTAGCCCGCGTCGAAGTCCAGCAGCGGCCGTTCGGTGACGGCCGGGTCGTCGTTGACCGGCACGCACTGGTCGTAGCCGTGCCGGTCGAGGTGGCGCAGCAGCCGGACGACGTACTCGCCGACGAGGTCGGCCTTGAGCGTCCAGGACGCGTTCGTGTAGCCGATCGTGAAGGCGAAGTTCGGCACGCCGCTGAGCATCATGCCCTTGTAGGCCATGGTTTCCGGCAGCTTCACCGGGTCGCCGTCCACCGACAGCTCGATGCCGCCGAAGGCCAGCAGCCGCAGCCCGGTGGCGGTGACGACGACGTCCGCCTCGAGCTCGTCGCCCGATTCCAGCCGGATCCCGCGCTCGGTGAAGGACGCGATCCGGTCGGTGACGATCGAGGCGTCACCCCGGCGGATCGACCGGAACAGGTCGCCGTCCGGGACCAGGCACAGCCGCTGGTCCCAGGGCTGGTACCGCGGTTTGAAGTGGGTGTCCACGGCGAACCCCGGCGGCAGCTGCTTCGCCGTGGCCTTGCGGATCATCGCCTTCACCACCCCCGGGCGGCGCCGGCTGAGCTGGTAGATCAGCGTGCTCACCGCGACGTTCTTCCAGCGCGCGATCGGGTACGCCAGCCGCGGGCCGAGCAGCCCGCGCAGCCGGTTGGCCAGCGCGTCCTCCGACGGCAGCGACAGGATGTAGGTGGGGGAGCGCTGCAGCATCGTCACGTGCGCGGCGCGGTCGGTCATCGCCGGGACGAGCGTCACGGCGGTCGCGCCGCTGCCGATGACGACGACCTTCTTGCCGGCGTAGTCGAGGTCCTCGGGCCAGTGCTGCGGGTGCACGACGGTGCCGGCGAAGTTCTCGAGACCGGGGAACTCCGGCGTGTGCCCGGCCGCGTAGTCGTAGTAGCCGCTGCACAGGTACAGGAACTTCGCGGTGAACTCGACCGGCTTCCCGTCGTGCTCGGCCCCGACCGTCCACCGTGCGTCCTCTGTGGACCATGAAGCCCGGAGAACCTTGTGCCCGAACCGGATGTGGCGGTCGATCCCCGCGTCGGCCGCGGTGTCGCGGACGTACCGCAGGATCGACGGCCCGTCCGCGATGGCCTTCGCGTCGGTCCACGGCCGGAACCGGTAGCCGAGGGTCTGCATGTCCGAGTCGGACCGCACACCCGGGTAGCGGAACAGGTCCCAGGTGCCGCCGATCGCGTCGCGGGCCTCCAGGATCGCGTAGCTCTTGCGCGGGAACGCCGTGCGCAGGTGGTGGGCGGCGCCGACGCCGGACAGCCCGGCGCCGACGATCAGCACGTCGAGGTGTTCGGTCATGTCAGACGGTCTCCGTCCGCCGGGCGCGCTGCAGCACGCGCGTCAGCACGGTGTTGTAGTGGGTGGGGGTGATGCGGGCGAGCGCGTCGAACAGGTAGGCGTCCGGGCCGACCAGGATGCGGGCCTTCCCGCGGTCGACGCCGGCGTGGATGATCGCCGCCGCCTTGTCCGGCGACGTCATCGTCATGGCCTCGAACTGCGCGGCCATCTGCTCGTGGGTGCGGCCCCGGCCCTCGGGGTCGCGGCGCACGCGGGCGTTGCGGGCGATGTTCGTCGTGATGCCGCCCGGGTGGACGGTCACCGCGCGGACGTCGGTGCCGCGCAGCTCCTGCCGCAGCGACTCGGTGAAGCCGCGGACGGCGAACTTCGCCGCGCAGTACGCGCTCTGGTACGGCATCCCGAGCAGGCCGAACACGCTGGAGGTGTTCACGATCGCGCCTTCGCCCTGCTCGACGAGCAGCGGCAGGAACGCCCGCGTGCCGTGCACCACCCCGCGGAAGTTGATGTCGTGCAGCCAGTCGTCGTCCTCGGGCACCGCGTCGAGCACGGTGGACGTCACCGCGACGCCGGCGTTGTTGAACACCGCGGCCAGCGGCGCCGGGAGCCACTCGCGGACCTCGGCGGCGAACCGCAGCTGGTCTTCCGCGTCGCGGACGTCGAGGACGCGGGTCAGGACGCGGCCCTGCAGGGTGGCTGCCGTGGCCTTGAGGCCGTCTTCGTCGACGTCGGCGAGAGCGACCGGCGAACCGAGGCGGGACAGCCGCGTGGCCAGCGCGCGGCCGATGCCGGACGCGGCGCCGGTGATCACCACCGGGCGGCCGGTGATGCTACGAGGCCGGGACATCGCTGCTCCTCGCGTGCTGGTCGATGAGGTCGAGCACGGTCGGCCACGCGCCTTCGGGCAGGTCGTGGCCCATGCCGCGGACGGTCTCGAGCCGCGCGCCGCGGATGGCCCGCGCGGTGGCGGCGCCGCCGGTGGGGTGCACCATCCGGTCGCGGTCGCCGTGGATCACCAGCGTCGGCGCGGTGATCTTGCGCAGCAGCCGCGTCCGGTTGCCGGACTTCATGATCGCGGCGAGCTGCCGGCCGACGCCGCCGGACGTCGGATCGCGGTCCCAGCCCGTCCCGGCCAGCTCGCGCACGAAGGCCTCGTCGAACGGGAAGCCGTGCGAGCCGATGTGGCGGAACATCCGGACGGCGCTTTCGACGGCCTCTTCGCGGGACTTCGGCGGCTTCGCGCCCATCATCCGCAACGTCGAGAGCGCGGGCCGGCCGAGCAGGCGCGACCCGGTCGTCGACATGATCGACGTCAGCGTGCGGATCCGCTCCGGGTACAGCGCGGCGGTGGTCTGGGAGATCATGCCGCCCATGGAGACGCCGGCGATGTGGGCGGTCTCGAGGTCCAGGGCGTCGAACAGGCCGGCGGTGTCGGCGGCCATGTCCGTCAGGTCGTACTGCTGCGCGGGAAACCGGCCGGCGAGCATGCCGGGCAGGCTCGGCGGCCGGAAACGCGGGTGCGTCGAGCGCCCGGCGTCGCGGTTGTCGAACCGGATCACCTCGTACCCGCGGCCGGCGAGGTGCGCGCAGAAGGCGTCCGGCCAGCTGTGCAGCTGCTGGCCCAGGCCGGCGACCAGGACCAGCGGCTCGGCGCCGGCGTCCCCGATCCGCTCGTAGGCCAGGGAAATCCCGCGGCCGACGTCGGCGATCTGCTCGGTCAAGAAACACCTCCGATGGTGGTCCGGCGGCGCACGACCGCGCGGCCGCCCTTGGCCGGGGCGTAGGCCACGCCCCGCGAGTGCCAGCGTTCGCCGGGCTCGCTCGTCGGTACCAGCGTGAAGTCCCGCAGCAGGGTCCGCAGCACGACGGTCATCTCCATGGTCGCGAAGGCGGCGCCGAGGCAGCGGCGGGTGCCGCCACCGAACGGGATCCACTGGTAGAGGTCCGGGCGCGCGCCTTCGAAGCGGTGCGGGTCGAACGCGGCCGCGTGCGGGAAGACGGTGTCGTCGTCGTGGATCAGCGCGATGCTCACGAGGACGGCGTACCCCTTCGGCAGCGTCCACCGGCCCAGCCGGAAGCCGTCCTGCTTGACCTGCCGGGCGGTGAGGTCGATGACCGGGCGGGTGCGCTGGACCTCGAGGATGGTGGCGTCGAGGAGCTTCCCGTCGCCGCCGGCCAGCTCCGCCAGCAACGCGGGGTGGCGGCGGAGGCGCTCGACCGCCCAGGCCAGCGTGGTCGCCGTGGTCTCGTGCCCGGCGGTGAGCAGGGTGAGGAGCTGGTCGGAGATCTCTTCGCGGCTCAGCCCGGAGCCGTCGTCGTAGCGGGTCTGGAGCATCATCGACAGGACGTCGTCTTTTTCTTCGGCGCGGGCCTTCGCGATCAGCCGGTCGACGATGGCGTCGTACTCGCGGCGCATCCGTTCGAAGCGGCGCCACGGGTTGAAGCGGCCCTTCTTGGAGATGGGCAGCACGGCCAGCCGCGAGCCGAGGGTGACGAACGGCGGGAGCAGCTCGCGCAGCTCGGCGAACTCGGCCCCCTCGGCGCCGAAGACGGCCCGGAGGATGGCGTTGAGGGTGATCCGCATCATCGACGGCAGCGTGGTGAACGCCTTGTTTTCGGGCCAGCTCGCCAGTTCGCGCCTGGTTTCTTCCTCGACGATCTTCTCGTACGCGGCGAGGCGGCGGCCGTGGAAGGGCGGGACCAGGAGCTTGCGCTGCCGTTTGTGCTCGTCGCCGGACAGCGCGAACATCGACCGCGGCCCGAGCACACGCCCGAGGTTGACCTCGAGGTTGTCGACGAGCTCGGGCCCGGAGGTGAACAGCTGCTTGATCTCGGCGGGACTGCTGATCACCACGGCGTTGCCGAAGATCGGCACGTTCACCGTGAAGGCGTCGCCGTAGCGGTCCTTGAGCCGCCGCATGCCGCGCAGGGGCTGGGTCAGCGCGTAGGCGCCCTGGACGGCGCGTGGCGCGGTGGGCCCCGGTGGCAGCGTCGCGGGGCTTGTCATGGTCGTCATCGACCCTCCCGGAATGGTGGTACGCGAACGTACCGTCGGTACGGTACGCCGGTGTACCATCCGGTTTCAAGAGGAGGGGTATACGGTGACTTCCGTGGACGTCGACACCCGCCGGCACCGGCAGCGGCTGCTGGACGGGCTGGCCGAGTCGATCACCGAGACGGGCTTCCGCGACACCACGGTCGCCGACGTCGTCCGCCGTGCCCGCACGTCCCGCCGGACGTTCTACGAGCACTTCTCCAGCCGCGAAGAGTGCCTGATCGCCCTCCTGGCGGACGCCAACCGGTCGATGATCCGGCAGATCTCGGAGGCGGTGGACCCGCGCGCGCCCTGGGCGGTCCAGGTCCGCCAGGCGATCGAAGCGTGGATCGGCTGTGCGGAGTCCGAGCCGGCGATCACGCTGAGCTGGATCCGGGACGTCCCCGCGCTGGGCGCGCCGGCCCGCGATCTGCAGCGCGACGCGATGGAGGGGTTCATCGCGATGACGCAGCGCCTGACCGACACCCCGGAGATGCGCGCGGCGGGGATCAGCCCGCCTTCGCGGCAGTTGTCGATCATGCTGCTGGGCGGACTGCGGGAGCTGATCGCCACGACCGTCGAGGACGGCGGCCGGGCGGGCGATGTCACCGAGGTCGCGGTGCGGGCGTCGATCGCGCTGCTCGGCCCGGCGTAGCGGCCTACCCCAGGCGAGGCAGTTCGCCGCGCGGGCCGGTGCCGAGCGGGGACCACGTCGCGGAGCTCTCGGAGCTGCTGCCCACCAGCCGCCCGGGTCCGATGCTTTCGTCGCCGGTCGGGCCCGAGGAGACCTGGTTCAGGCTCGCCGAGAGATCGGCCTCGACGCCGCCGGGCAGTTTGAGCCGGACCAGGAACGGCAGGACGAACCCGAGCGCCACCAGGCTCACGAGGATCGGCGTCAGGGTGCTGATCACCACCGTCGTCACCTTGTCGGAGAGGAAGAAGCCCAGCCACAGCGTGACCAGGAGGCTGCCGGCCACCGCGATCATGGTGGCGCTTCCCGCGAGGCTGCTCCTGGTGATCGCGAGGCTCTCTTCGGCGAGGGCCATCGCACGCCGGGCCTCGATGTGCTCGGGGTCGTGGTGCAGGCAGCGGCGGAAGTGGTGCAGGGCGCGCCGCCGGTAGAACGGCCGGGCCTGGGCCTGAGGTCCGCTTTCGCCGGCCTTGTACGCCGCGACGCCGGCGACGTAGTGCGGGTCCGCCTGGTTGGCGGCCAGCTCGATCGCCTGCCGGGCGGTGCTGAGCGCCTCCAGGTGCAGGTCCCGGCGCTGGGTCTCGTCGCCCCGGCCGATGAGCAGCCGCGCGAGCGCGACCAGGAGCTGCCAGCGCGGCTGGTCGCACTCCGGGCGGCGCAGGGCCTCCCGCAGCACGCGTTCCGCGGCCAGCAGGTCGCCGGGCGATTTGACCAGCGCCAGCGACAACCCGATGGCGGCGGCGCCCCGCGTCGGTTCGATGACCAGTGCCTGGCGGAAGTGCCGGGCCGCCCGCCGTGCTTCGGCCGGGTCGTCGGTGCCGTCGAGATCGCGCTGGAGGTGGAGGGCCCCGAGCTCGATGTGCGCCTGGCTGTCGTACCAGTCGCGGTCCAGCGCCTTGAGCAGCAGGGCTTCGGCCTCCTCGAAGCGGCCCATCTGCGCGAAGAGCGCGCCGAGGTCGACGTAACTGCCGCCGTACGGGTCGATTTCGATGGACCGGCGGAGGTGGTACTCGGCTTGGGGCAGGTTGCCCTGCTTGGCGTAGAGCACGCCGAGGCAGGTGTGGGCGAGGTGGCGGCGCGGTGCGTCCACGAGCACGTCGAGGCACAGGTGCTCCGCCTCTTCCTCGCCGTTCGGTTCCTCTTCGTGGACCAGCGTCCAGGCCAGTCCGATCTTGGCCACGTTCGAGAGGGGGTTCTCGGCGATCGCGGCCCGGAACTGCTTTTCCGCCTCTTCGAAGTCGTCCGCGCTGAAGGCGGTCCAGCCCAGGCAGTGCAGCGCGTCCGCCCGGCCGCGCCGGCCGACCGCCAAGGTGAGGGCCCGCTCGAACGCCTGGCGGGCCCGGGCCAGCTCGCCGCGGTCGCGGAGGACCCAGCCCCATTCGATCACCACGTCGGCGCCGGTCTTCCGATCTTCGAGCCGCGGGGCGAGCAGCCGTTCGGCCTCGCCGAACCGGCCCAGCGAACGGAGTGCGGCCGACTTCGCGGTCAGTCCCCACGTCGACCCCGGGAGCCGTGCCAGGCCCCGGTCGAACCAGGTCAGCGCCTCTTCGTGGCGGTTCTGGCCGTCACACAGGTCGCCCATTTCCAGCATGAGCCGCGCGTTGTCCGGCAGGAGGTCGAGCGCGGCGAGCAGTGCGGCTTCCGCGTCCTCGTGCCGCCCGGCCAGCCGCAAGGCGTTGGCGTGGTTGAGCCGCACCCACCCGTCGTGGGCATCGATCTCGACGGCCTTCTCGTAGACCGCGATGCATTCTTCCCAGCGTTCCATCCAGGCGTAGGTCCAGGCCAGTTCGACCCGGAACTCGGGGTAGTTCGGCCGGCGCTCGATCTCGGCCAGCAGGATCCGCACGGCCTCGTCGTACCGGCGCAGCGACCTGAGACAGCTCACCTTCCCCCTCAGTGACGACCGTTCCGTGGGGTGCCGCGCCAGGACCGCCTCGAAGTCGGCCAGCGCCTGCTCGTCCTCACCGAGGTCGGCGCGGATGTTGCCGATGGCCCGCCGGAACTCGAAATCCGCGGGGAAGCGGTCCGCGGCGTTCGTGGCCTCGGCGAGCGCTTGCCGGTGTTCCCGGACGTCGCGCAGCAGGCCGATGCGGCGCTTCAGGACCCCCGGGTTGTCGGGAAGCGCCCACAGGATTTCGCGCGCCTGCTCGTACTGGCCGTCGAGCCGGAGGAACCAGGTCAGATCCAGGGCGAGGGTCTGGCTGCCGGGCATGGCCGAGCACGCTTCGCGCAGGGTGGCGATCGCGGCGGCTTCGTCGCCGCTTTCCTGCTGGAGTGCCGCTCTCCGGGTCCGCAGCTCGGCAGCGAAGGGGTTGAGTTCGATCGCCTGCCGCGCGACCTGCTCGGCTTCGGCGTAGCGGTTGCGCCGCGCGAGCAGGCGCATCCGGCCGATCCAGGCGCCGGTGAACCGCGGCCAGCGGCGGTTGATCTCCAGGTAGCGGCTCAGTGCTTCGTCGATGGCGCCGACGTCTTCACTGAGCAGTGCCTGCTGCTCGACGGGGCTCGGGTCCTCCGGAAGCCGTGCGCAGGTGGCCGCCAGCTGTTCCCGGGCTTCCTCGTAGCGGTAGAGCCATCGGAGAGCCTGGGTGACGTTCACGGCGTAGTAGGAGGAGGTCGGGTGCAGTTCCGCGGCTTGGCGGAAGCAGGAAAGCGCCTCCTCGTCGCGATCCTGGTCCGCGAACACCCAGCCGAGCTCCCGGTGGAGTTCGGGGTCCCGAGGGCACCTGCGGATGGCCGCCACCGCCGCGGATTCCGCCGCGGAGAAGCGACGTGCCTCCCGCAGGATCTTGACGAGGCACCACAGCGCGGCAGGATCCGCCGGAGCGCGTGAGGCGGCCTCTTCGGCGACGGCGATCGCGGCGTCGGTGTCGTCGGAATCGCGGTATCGCCAGGCCTGTTCGACCAGCAGCTCGATGCTGCCCGGGCAGGCTTCGAGGCCGGTACGGAGGGTGGTGAGTGCGTCGGCCGGCCGGTCGAGCTGCACGAGGGCGAATGCGCGCCACCGGTAGTGGTCCGCTCGGTGCGGATCGAGGGCGAGGGCCCGGTCGAACTTTTCCAGCGCGCCGGCGAAATCCTGGCCGCGTCGCAAGACTATGCCCCACGCGAGGTGCAGCCGGCTCGCTTCCGGCAGTTGCGAAGCGCTCGTTTCCGCGTGATCGAGAGCTTCGTCCAGGCGGTAGGCATCGCCCAGGGCCTCGATCTTCCGGCAATGGGCTTCGACGTTCTCGGGTTGCCTCGCCAGGGCCCGGTCGTACCTTTCGACCGCGTCGGTGAACCGGCCCGCTTTCGTGAGTGTCGCTCCCCATGCCACGTACAGTTCCGCGGCCTCGGGGTGGCGCTCCAGGGATTCCTCGGCCGCGGCCGCCGAATCGTCCAGGCGGCCGGTCTCGGCGAGCGCGTAGATGCGGCTTTCCAGCGCTTCGAGGTGACCGGGGTCGAAGCCGAGAACCGTCTCGCACTCGTCGAGCAGGCACTGCTCGTCGCCCGTCTCGTCCACCGTCACCCGGGCCCGGGCGATCCGCACGAGGTGGGCTTCGGGATTCCCGGTGAGGACGGCGTCCGCGGCCTCCCGGGCTTCGGCGAACCGTCGCTGCCTGCTGAGGGCGGCCACCCGCCACGCCTGGGCCGGTTCGGAGAACGGATCCAGTTCCGTCGCGCGGCGGAAGTGGCCGGCGGCGATTTCCCACCGATCACGGTAGAAAGCGATCCGGCCCAGTTCCACGTGCGCTTCGGCGCCTTCGAGGAGCTTTTCGACGGCCATTCCGGCCTCGGCGTAGCGACCCGCTCGGCGCAGCTCGGTGACGGTTTTCCCGGCATCGGACGTCTTCACCGGCGTAGTGGACACCACCGGGGAATCCGGGCGCTTCGGCCGTTCGGGGGAAGCGGCCCCGGTGGGTCGGTGCCACCGGGGCCGTCCCGATTCCTTACGCGTCGAGGTCCTGGGCGATCAATTCGGCCAGCGCGTCGACCGACGTCTGCGCGTGGTCGCCCTCGGCGGTCAGCTCGACCTCGTCACCGTGGGCCGCGCCCAGGGTCATCAACCCGAGGACACTGGCCGCGTCGACGGGGTCGCCCGCGACTCCTCCGGTGATCTTGGCGATCTGCACCTTCACGGGCTGGTCGGCCGCGGTGCGGGCGACGAGACCGGCCGGGCGGGCGTGGAGCCCGACGCTGCTGGCGACGAGCGTGCGGCGTTGGTACACAGTGGACTCCTTCACGCGTTGACGGGCCGGCTGGAAACGGCGGCCGAGCGCTCGGTCGCCCGGAAGCGCACCTGCTTGAGCGCGATCACCGAACCCGCCGCGACCAGCGTCCCGGCGATCAGCGCCACCAGGAACAGCAGCGGGTTGCCGATCAGCGGGAGGACGAAGATCCCGCCGTGCGGGGCGCGCAGCGTCGCGCCGAACGCCATCGACAGCGAACCGGTGACCGCCGAGCCGAGCATGATCGACGGGATCACCCGGAACGGGTCCGCCGCGGCGAACGGGATCGCTCCTTCGGTGATGAACGACGCGCCGAGCAGCCAGGCCGCGCGGCCGTTCTCGCGCTCGGCTTCGGTGAACAGCTTCTTGCGGACCGTGGACGCGAGCGCCAGGGCCAGCGGCGGGACCATCCCGGCGGCCATCACCGCGGCCATGATCTGCAGGGACGCCGTCGCGCCCGTGGTCAGGCCGCCGACCGCGAAGGCGTACGCGGCCTTGTTGACCGGGCCACCCATGTCGAAGGCCATCATCAGGCCGAGCAGCGCGCCCAGCAGCAGCGCGCTGACGCCGCTGAGGCTGTTGAGCCAGTTCGTCAGCCCCGTCGTGGCCGCCGCGATCGGCTTGCCGACCACGACGTACATCAGCACACCGACCACAATGGACCCGAGCAGCGGGTAGACCACCACCGGCATGATCCCGCGCATCGCCTTCGGCACCTGGATCTTCTTCAGCGCCAGCACGACCCCACCGGCCAGCAGACCGGCGACCAGGCCGCCGAGGAAGCCCGCACCCACGGTGACGGCGATCGCGCCACCCACGAAACCGGGCGCGATCGCCGGGCGGTCGGCCATCGCGAACGCGATGAACCCGGCCAGCACCGGCACCAGGAAGTCGAAGGCGGCGCTGCCGATCTGGAACATCAGCGCGGCCCAGCCGGCGACCGACCCCGCGTCGAAGTGCTCGGTGACCTTCGGCGCGTCGACGATCTGGTAGCCGCCCAGCGCGAAGCTCAGCGCGATGAGCAGGCCGCCCGCGGCGACGAACGGGATCAGGTAGCTGACGCCGGTCATCAGCCACTGGCGGATCTTGGTGCCCGCCTTGTCGTTCGCGCCGACCTTCGAGGTGAGTTCCGGGGTGGCGGGCGCGGCGGCGACGGGTTCGCGGGCCGCGGCCCTGGCGCGCTCGAACAACCCGGCCGCGTCGTTGATCGCGGCCTTGACCGGCGCCTCGACGATCGGCTTCCCGGCGAACCGGTCCCGGCCCTGCACCGCGAGGTCCGCGGCGAAGATGACGGCGTCCGCGCTCGCGATGTCCTCGGCGGACAGCGGCTCGGACCCGGCCGAACCCTGGGTCTCGACGACGATCTCGTCGCCGTTGGCCTTGGCGGTCTGCTCCAGCGACTCGGCCGCCATGTAGGTGTGGGCGATCCCGGTCGGGCAGGCGGTGATGGCGACGAACTTCATGATCAGGCCACCTCCTGGCGGATGTACTCGGCGACGGCGGCGGGGTCGGCGGCGTCCAGGAGGTTCTGCTTGAACTCCGCCCGGACCAGCCGCCGGGCGAGGGCGGCCAGCACCTTCAGGTGCTCGCTGCCGCCGCCTTCCGGCGCGGCGATGAGGAAGATCAGCGTCGCCGGCCCGTCCGGCGCGCCGAAGTCGACGCCCGCGGCACTGCGGCCGAACGCCAGCGTCGGCGCGGTGACCGCGGCCGAGCGGCAGTGCGGGATGCCGATGCCGCCTTCGAGCCCGGTGGCCATCTGCTCCTCGCGGGCGGCGACGTCCTTGAGGAACAGCTCGAGGTCGGTCACCCGCCCGGCGTCGAGGAGCCGCTGCGCGAGAGCGCGCGTGGCGCCCTGTTTGTCGGCGGCGTCCAGGCCGAGGTCGACCAGGTCGGCGGTGATCAGGTCTGGGGTGGTCATGCGGCGGCTCCGCTGAGGGTGAAGGAAGGATCGACGTCCAGCACGCGCACCTGGTCGGGGTGCACGTCCTGCGGGGTGGGCATGCGGCTGCCCTCCTGCGTGACCGCGGCGGTGCCGTAGGCGACCGCGGTCCGCAGGGCTCGGGGGCCGGTTCCTCCCGCGTGGAGGAACCCGGCGAGTGCGGCGTCTCCGGCGCCGACGGTGCTGCGCACGGCCACGAGCGGGCCGAGCGCGTGAGCTGTTTCGGTCTCCTCGACGAGCACCGCGCCGCGCGCGCCCAGGCTGACCAGCACGCGGCCGACGCCGCCGGAGATCAGCTCCCGGCAGAACGCGACGACGTCGCCGAGCAGCGGCAGCGGACGGCCGGCGAGCTCGATGAGTTCGTCGAGGTTCGGTTTGAGCAGGTCCGGGCCGCCCGCGCAGGCGGCGGCGAGCGGCGCGCCGGAGGAGTCGACGGCGACCTTCGCCCCGGCTTCGTGGGCGAGCTTCGTCAGCCGCGCGTAGAAGTCGTCGGGCACGCCGGCCGGGAGACTTCCGCAGCACACCAGCCATTCGCCGCGGGCGGCCAGCTCGACGGCGCGGCGTTCGAGGGTGGCGAGCTCGGCGGGGGAGATCTCCGGGCCCGGCTCGTTGATCTTCGTCGTGGTCCCGCCGGCCTCGACGAGCGTGATGTTGCTGCGGGTCGACCCGGCGATCGGGACGGCGACGACCGGCACGCCTTCGGGGGCGAGCAGGTCGGACAGCCGCTCGCCGACCGGGCCGCCGGCGGGCAGCAGCGCCACGGTCGGGGTGCCGGCGGCGGCCAGCGCCCGGGCGACGTTCACACCTTTGCCGCCGGGGTCGAGCCGGACGGCCGAAGCGCGCAGCACCTCGCCGCGGCGCAGCTCGGCCAGCTGCAACGTCCGGTCGAGGCTCGGGTTGGGGGTCACGGTGACGATCACGCCAGCACCACCTCCGGGCCCGCCTCTTCGAGTTCGGCCACCGCGCCCGCGTCGATGCCGCTGTCGGTGACCAGCACGTCGATCTCGGCGAGCCGCGCGAAGCGGCTGAGCTGGTCGGTGCCGTACTTGCTGTGGTCGGCCAGCAGCACCCGCTTGCGTGCCGCGGCGACCACGGCGGCCTTCACGGCGGACTCGGCCATGTCCGGCGTCGTGCAGCCGTGCTCGGCGGAAAAGCCGTTGGCGCCGAGGAAAGCGACGTCGACGAGCAGTCCTTCGAGCGCGCGCAGCGTCCAGGCCTCGACCGCGGCGAGCGTCGTCCCGCGGACCCGGCCGCCCAGGATGTGCAGCGTGATGCCCGGGCGGGTGGCGAGGATCGAGGCGACCGGGATCGAGTTGGTGATCACCGTCAGCTCGCGGTCGGCCGGCAGCAGCGTCGCGAGCCTGCTGGTCGTGGTGCCCGCGTCGAGCAGGATCGAGCCGCGGTCGGGGACCAGGTCCAGCGCGGCCCGGGCGATCGCGTCCTTCTCGGCGGCGTTGGTCTGGTCCCGTTGCGCGACCTCGGGTTCGAAGTCGAGCCGCTCGACGGCGACCGCGCCGCCGTAGACGCGGCGGACGATGCCCTGGCGTTCGAGGACGCCGAGGTCGCGGCGGATGGTCTCGGGGGCGACACCGAGTTCGGCGGCGACGTCACCGACGTCGACGCGGCCGTCGCGACGTGCGCGTTGCGCCAGGAGCTGGTGCCGTTCGGCGGCGTACATGCCCGTTCCTCTCCGATGTTTGCCCGTTGCCGTTTGATTGTGCCCGTTGTTACCGTACTGTCAATCCCCAGTTACGAGATCCCTTGCTTCCGGAGGTCCCGAAATGCAGCTGTCCGGTGTCGGAGTCAGCCCCGGCCGGGTCGACGGTCCCCGCCTCCTCGTGGCCGCTGACCTGCCCGAACCCGCTTCCACGCCCGCTCCGGCGGACCTCGGGGCCGAAGCGGGCAAGATCGGGCAGGCGGCGGCTTCGGTGGCGGCCGCGTTGTCCGATCGTGCCCGTTCCGTGTCCGGAGATGCCCGATCGGTCTTGGAGACGACGGCCGCGATGGCGGCGGATCCGGCGTTGACCGCCTCCGCGGAGAAGCTCGTCCACGCGCGTTCGCTCCCGGCGCCGCGGGCCGTGTGGGAGGCGGCGGGGGAGTTCATGACCGCCCTGCAGGCCGCGGGCGGCTACATGGCCGAACGCGCGAGGGACGTCGCCGACGTGCGCGACCGGATCGTCGCGGCCCTGCTGGGCGTGGCCCCGCCGGGCGTGCCGGAGCTGACGTCGCCGAGCGTGCTGGTGGCGCGGGACCTCGCGCCGGCCGACACCGCCGGGCTCGACCCGGACCTGGTCCTGGCGCTGGTGACGGCCGAAGGCGGCCCGACGAGCCACACCGCGATCCTGGCGCGGGCGCTCGGTATTCCCGCCGTGGTGGCGTGCGCCGGAGTGCTGGAACTGGCCGCCCCGGGGCTCGCGGTCGACGGGTCCGCGGGCACGGTGACGCCGTCGGACGGCACGGTACGGGCACCGGCCCGGACGGCCCGCCCGGAGTGGGACGGCGTCGGCCGCCTCGCCGACGGCCACCGCGTGAAGCTGCTGGCCAACGTGGGGTCGGCGGCGGACGCAGCGGCTGCCGCGGCGGCCGGCGCCGAAGGGATCGGGCTGTTCCGCACCGAATTCTGTTACCTCTCCGCGGCTTCCGAGCCGACGGAAGCCGAGCAACGGGCTGCCTACGCGGCAGTACTGGCCCCGTTCGCGGGCCGGCCGGTCGTCGTCCGGACGCTGGACGCGGGGTCCGACAAGCCCCTGGCGTTCCTGCCGATGGGCGAGGAACCCAACCCGGCACTGGGCGTCCGCGGCCTGCGCGTGGCGTTCGACCGCCCGGAGCTGCTGGACCGCCAGCTGTCGGCGATCGCGGCGGCGGCCGGGGACACGGGCGTGGAGCTGTCGGTGATGGCCCCGATGGTGGCGACGGCAGCGGAAGCGGCCTGGTTCGCAGCCCGGGTCCGCGCGGCGGGCATCGCCCGCGCGGGCGTGATGATCGAGATCCCGGCGGCGGCGCTGAGCGCCCGCGAGATCCTCGAAGCGGTGGACTTCGTCTCGGTGGGAACGAACGACCTGGCCCAGTACACGTTCGCGGCGGACCGCCAGCTCGGCGCGGTGGCCAAGCTGAACGCGCCGGACCAGCCCGCGCTGCTGAGGCTGGTGGGCATGGTCGCGGAAGCGGGCGCGGCGGCGGGGAAGCCGGTGGGGGTGTGCGGCGAAGCGGCGGCGGACCCGGCACTGGCGCCGGTGCTGGTGGGGCTGGGCGTGACGTCGTTGTCGATGAACGCGGTGGCGTTGGCCGGCGTGGGCGCGGCACTGCGCGAGGTGGACCTCGAGACGTGCCGCGCTAGGTCACGGTCGGATCGCCCAGGGCGAGTTCGGGCGGCCGGGCGTGCCGCGGGGTGACGACGAACACCGCGGAACTGAGCGGTGACGCCTGCTGCGGCCGGGACAGCTCCAGCCGCAGGAGGCGCGCTCCGGTCACGTCCAGGTCGATGACGGCCGGTTTCCCGGCCGAGACGTCGTGTTCCGAGCGCGGGTTCCCGTCGAGCACCACCCGGACCCGGCCGACCTGGAACGCGTCCGCGGCGTCGTCGAGAACCCCGACGACGGTGGTGAACCGCCGGTAGTTGCCGCCCAGCTCCAGCTCGACGAACCCCGGTCCGGTCACCGCCGGTGCCGCCGGCCGCAGGACGATGCTCCGCTCGTAGCTCCGGCCGTCGATCGACGCGGCTCCGCGCTTCACGCCCTTGCTGGCGCACAGCCACGGCAGATCGCCCGCGGGCACCCGCCGGTCTTCCACGGTGCCACCCCGCCACTTTCCGCGCCGGGGCATCGGGTACTGCCCTTGCCCGGTGATCGCGGCGAGGAGGTCGGCCACGCCCGCCTCGGTGAACTCCTCGACGTGGTACCGCGTCGTCGAATGGGCGTTGAGGAAGACCGGGATCTCGTCGACCGAGCGGCCGGGCAGCACGACCGGCAGCACCCGCTCGGTCTCGCGACGCAGGTCCCGGGTCAGGTTGTTCCGGATGACCGCCGCCTCGAACTGGGCACCCCGCCCCTCGTGGGGCATCGCGGTGCCGTCGGCGCGGCGCTTGTAGTCGGGGGAGGCGATGGCCAGGATGAAGTCCGCTTTCTCCAGGTTCTCGGTGGCCCACAGCGACCAGTCCCGGCGCGTGTTGTCGTACCAGGCGTCGAGGTGGACGTCCAAGCCGATCTGGGTGCGCAGGAACGCGGCGAAGCGGTGCACGAGTTCCTTGTGTTCCGGGGTGTCGTGCGAGTAGGTCACGAACACCCGGGGCGCGGCACGGTCGGGCATCGGTGCCCCTCCCCGTCGAGTCGGTGATGCACCGATCCGGCTGATCGGTGTGCGGAAAAAAAATAGTGCGCGCCGGGCGCGCTGCCCTGTCATTTATCTCCCATTTCCGCGTTTGTCAAGCTTTTCCGGCTGGACAGCCTGAGTGCCGTCCGGTGGCCAGGTATTGGCATCTTTCTGTCCGGTTTCCCGCCTTCTCCCGCCGTGCGGGTCCGGCCTAGGATGGGCCGTTGCCTGGTGGGGTGCGGCGAAGGAGCGAAGGCACGCGTGTACGAGTACGACGTGTTCATCAGCTATCAACGCGCCGGCGAGGACATTTCGGCGTGGGTGAAGAATCATTTCCGGCCCCGGCTGTCCGAGGTGCTCGACAACAACTTCTACCGCGACGTCCGGATTTTCTGCGACGACCAGGTGCGCACGGGAGCGAGCTGGGCGGCGGAGGTGCGCACCGCGCTGCTGCGCACCCGGGTGCTGGTCCCGGTGTGCTCGCCGAAGTACTTCCGCGACGAGTGGTGCCTGGCGGAGTGGCATTCGATGGCCAAGCGGGAGGCGCTGAGCACGCGCGCCCGGCCGTTGATCTACCCGGTGATCTACTGCGACTCCCGGCACTTCCCCGACTGGGCGCACGCGCGGAGTCCGCGTGACCTGCACCGGTGGAACCACCCCTTCGAACACTTCCAGGCCGCCCCGGCGTACCTGGAGTTCAACCACAAGATCGCGGAGATCGCCAAGGAACTCGAGGAACTCATCGAACGAGCGCCGGAGTGGCAGCCGGACTGGCCGGTGCACACGCCGGACCCCGAGCCGCCGTCGCCGGCGCGGATACCGAGGTTCTGACCGATGCCGGGGTCGGTGTTCACCTTCTACTCCTACAAGGGCGGGGTAGGCCGCAGCTTCACGCTGGCCAACATCGCCGTGCTGCTCGCCCGCTGGGGCCACCGGGTGCTCTGCCTGGACTGGGACCTCGAGGCACCCGGTCTCGGCGACTACTTCCGGCCGCGGCTGCCCGGGAGGCCCCGCGGCGGCGTGGTGGACCTCGTCACCGGCTTCCGGGCCGGTTCGTTCGCCCCGGAGGCCCACGTGCTGCGGCTGCGGAGGGCCGGTGCGCTCGACTTCATCGCCGCCGGGAGCGAGGACGACGACTACGTCGGGCAGGTCCAGGCGATCGACTGGGAAGGCCTGTACGAGGAGGGGTTCGGCGAGTACCTCGAGAAGTGCCGCGAGCAGTGGACGAACGACTACGACTTCGTGCTCGTCGACAGCCGGACCGGGATCTCCGACATCGGCGGCATCTGCACCGCGCACCTGCCGGACCACCTCGTCCTGCTGTTCACCGCGAACCGGCAGAGCATCCTCGGCGCGGTGGACGCCGCCCGCCGCGCCGACGCGGCGCGCAACCGCCTGCCGTTCGACCGCTCGCGGCTCACCGTGCTGCCGGTCCTCTCGCGCTTCGACAGCCGGGAGGAGTACGGCCGGTCGGAGGAGTGGCGCAAGATCGTCGTCGCGGAGACGGCCGAGCTGTACGGGGCGTGGCTCGACCAGCGCGTCGCGCCGGAGACGATGTCCCGGCACCTCACGCTGCCGTACGTGTCGTACTGGAGTTTCGGTGAGCAGCTGCCGGTCCTGTCGGAGAAGACGCCGAGCGCGGACCAGATCGGCTTCGCCCTGGAGACGGTCGCGGCGGTGATCGCGTACGGCCTCGACCGCACGGACCTGCTGGCGGAGAACCGCGATGCCTACGTGGCGGCGGTGCGCGCGAGCCACCGGAAGTTCAAGCACGAACTGCGGGTCAGCATCCCGCGGTCGTTCGTCCAGCCTGCCGGCGAGCTGCTCGCGGAACTGGGGAAGCTGGGCGTCCGGGCCGTGAAGTCGCTGTCGGGCGACCAGTCGCTGCTGGAGCGGACCGAGGACGACGCGCGGCACCTGTGCCTGATCGTCGACGGCAAGGTGAGCCGCTGGCAGCAGGCCGAGGTCGAGCTGTTCCTGCAGCGGTCGCTCGGCCAGGACCGCCGGGTGATCCCGATCCTGACCCCGGGCACCGAGGCGGCCGGGCTCCCGGGGTACGTGGGCAACCTCCGCTACCTGCGGCTCGGCGCCCGTGGCCCGGCCGGCGTGGCCCAGGACCTGGTCGCCCGGCTGAAAGGTGGCACCCCACCGGCCGGCGACGACGCGGACCTCCCCGCCCTGCTGGCTCAGGTGCGTGCCGCCCGGCTGCGCCCGGCCCGCTGGGACCTGGTCGGCGAGCTGCTGACCGACCTGCAGGCCGCCGTCGAAGCGGGCGACGACCCCCGCGCGAACGAGCTGGCGGCGGACCTGGCGGTGGCGGTCAGACCCCGCTCCCCGAACGGCGACGGTCACCACGCGGCCCTCCCGGAAACCCGCCGGTCCATCGACCGGCTGGTGCGCACCCTCGCCCGGACCACGACGTAGCCGAACCACCGGAAGGATCTCGGATGACCGACCGCTTGGGACACAAGCAGACCGCGGCGATGTTCACGCTGATGGTGCTGGGCCGGGAGGTGCCCAACCAGGAGCTGGCGGAGCTGGTCGGCTTCACCCTCACGGGCACCGAACGCACGGGGCTGAACAAGCTCGGTTACGTGGACAGCGACCGGACCGGGCCGAAGCGGAGTTACGTCCACGTGCTGAGCGACAGCGGCTGGGCCTGGTGCGAACAGGAACTGGCGGCAGGCGGTCCGCCGCCGCAACGGGGGCAGAGCCCGCTGGCGACGGCGCTGTACGTGGTCCTCGGCGGGCTGGGGGAGTACCTGCGGCGCGAGGACAAGCGGCTCTTCCAGATCTTCGGTCCGGCGCCGAGCGCGAACGGAGCGCCGCCGGCCGACCTGGAGGACCGCATCCGGACGGCCTACCGCGAACTGGTGAAGGAGCCGCGTGGCTGGGTCGCGCTGGTCGACCTGCGGCCGAAACTCGGCGCGCCGGCCGCGGAAGTCGACGTCGTGCTCAAGGAACTGAGCCGGCTCGGGAAGGTCCACCTGGTCCCCGAAGACAACCGCAAGGCGCTCACCGCGGCCGACCACGAGGCGGCGATCCGCATCGGCGGCGAAGACAACCACTTCGTGGCGTTCGAGGCGTGATGATGGACGAACTCAAAGCACTCGCGACGCTGAGCTTCGACTGGGCGGACACCCCCGACCACGTCTGGCGGGACTCGCCCTACCACGTGGACGGGCTGCACGCCGAGTCGCTCGCCGCCCTCGACACCGGCATCCGCGACGCCGTGGCCAGCGACGGACCCAGCCCGATCGGGCTCGTCATGCGCGGCCAGAAAGGGGTCGGCAAAACCCATCTGCTCGGGCTCGTCCGGCACCGGGTCCACCGCGCCCGCGGGTATTTCTTCCTCGACGACGTCACCGCGGCCGAGGCGTTCTGGGACAACACGGCCGAGGCGCTGCGCCGCGGCCTGGCCCGCCCGGACGATTCGGGGGAGTCGCAACTGCGGAGGTTCCTGCTCCGGGTGTGCCTGCGGGCCCACGTCGATGCCGAGGTCGAGGCGAGGATCCGCCGCGGGCGCGGGCTGACCGCCGAGGACGTCGAGGCCTTCGTCGACGGGGTCGGGTCGCTCGACGAAGCGGCCGCCGACGAGTGCGGGGACACCGCCCGCGCCCTCGTGCTCATCGCGAGCCGCGACCGGAGCACCAAGTACATCGGGGAGGACTACCTCGACGGCGACACCGAGCTGACGTCCGAAGCCCGGCGGTGGAACATCTACTCGCGGCCGAAGCCGTCGCGGGTCCTCGTCCAGGAGATCACGCGGCTGCTCGCCCTGACCGGGCCGGTCGTGATCGCCGTCGACCAGCTCGACACCCTGGTCGCGCGGTCCAAGCAGGGCATGGGCAAAGACATCGGGGAGGATCTGCTCGTGGCGCAGATCGCCGATGGGCTGATGGGCCTGCGCGAAGTCACCCACAAGACCCTCACCGTGCTGGCCTGCCTGCCGTCCACCTGGGAGCAGATCAGGTCGAAGGCGACGGGCACCGTGCCCGATCGCTTCCGGGAAACGGTGACGCTGGGCCGGATCACCGATGCCGCGCTGGGCCGGGCGCTGGTGGAGAAGCGGCTCGGGGTGGCCTACGAAGCGATGGACTTCACCCCACCGCACCCGACCTGGCCGGTGGCTCCGGCGGCGTTCGAGGGCCCGTGGGAACAGTGGA
Source organism: Amycolatopsis kentuckyensis (assembly GCF_002155975.1). GTDB lineage: Bacteria > Actinomycetota > Actinomycetes > Mycobacteriales > Pseudonocardiaceae > Amycolatopsis > Amycolatopsis kentuckyensis. The sequence goes on along the minus strand of NZ_MUMI01000170.1, from coordinate 1,249 downwards.
CTCCGCGGGAACTCCTCAAGCGCATCGGCGCGCACATCGATGGGTGCCTGCGGTCCGGGCAGGTCCGGGAGCTCACCTCCTTCGACGAGAAGGCTCCGCTCCCGGTCGCGCCCGTGCGGACCGAGGTGGAGAACGACCGGTTCGCCGAGCTCGACGCCGAGTTCGAGAAGCTGCGGGCGGAAGTCGAACCCGGGAAGCTGCTCGCCGAGTCGATCGTGGACCGGATGATGCCGGGGCTGCTGTCGGCCGCCCTGCGGTGCTGGGTCACCGAGGTCGGCGACGACGACATGGAGTGGTCCTGTGAGCGCCAGACGGGGCTGAGCGAGGTGCACGCCTGGCTGACCCGGACGCTCGACGAAACCGCGGACCTGCAGGAGCACTGGGTTTTCCGGGCGATCGCGGCCCGTGACCCGCGGGCGGCGCTGAGCCGGTTCCGGAAGGCCCGGTCCGAGGCGGGACAGCGCCAGGGCGTGGACAACCGGCACCTCGTCATCCTCCGGGAGGCCTGGGGGCGCGGGGCCAAGACCCGCGAAGAGGTCGAGAAGTTCACGGCCGCGGGCGGCCGGACGCTCCGGCTCTCCGACGGGGACGTGCGGACCTTCTGGGCGTTGCAGAAGATGCTCGGCAACGGCGGCCGCGAGCTGCACGAGTGGCTGATCGACCGGCGGCCGGCCAGCCGGTCCGACCTGCTGGCCGCCGTGCTGCCCGAGAAGCCGTCGGAAAAACCGGGCGAGAAGCAGCCCGGTGCGGCGACCCACCCGCCGCCCGCCGAAGGCGAAATCACCCTGGGGTCCGTCGTCGGCTCCGGTGACCCCGTGCGGATCGAACTCTCCGCCCTGCGCAAGCACGCCGCCGTCTTCGCCGGTTCCGGGTCCGGGAAGACCGTGCTGCTGCGGCGGATCATCGAGGAATGCGCTCTCCTCGGGGTCTCCGCGATCGTCCTGGATCCCAACAACGACCTCGCGCGCCTCGGGGACGCCTGGCCCGAGCCGCCGGGTGGCTGGCAGAACGGTGACGCCGAGCTGGCCGAGCGGTACCTCGCCGGGACCGACGTCGTCGTCTGGACGCCCGGGCGGGCGACCGGGCGGCCGCTGGCCTTCCGGCCGCTGCCCGACTTCGCCGGCGTTCTCGACGACACCGACGAGTTCACCGCCGCCGTCGAGGTGGCCGTCGCGACGCTGGCTCCCCAAGCGCGGCTCACCGGTACCACCGCGAAGGCCAACATCGGGCTCGCCGTGCTCCGGCAGGC
>NZ_MUMI01000017.1 GCF_002155975.1 Amycolatopsis kentuckyensis | reverse complement strand
GCAGGTCGTCGACATCCTCCGCGGCGACGGGCTGATCGCCTACCCGACCGACTCGTGCTTCGCGCTCGGCTGCCGGCCGGGCAACCGCGACGGGCTCGACCGGATCCGCGCCATCCGCAAGCTCGACCACCGGCACCACTTCACCTTGGTGTGCCAGGACTTCGCGCAGCTGGGGCAGTTCGTCCACATCGACAACGCGGTGTTCCGCGCGATCAAGGCGGCGACCCCGGGCAGCTACACGTTCATCCTGCCCGCCACCAAGGAGGTGCCGCGGCGGCTGATGCACGAGAAGAAGAAAACGGTCGGCGTGCGCATCCCCGACCACCGCGTCACCCAGGCGCTGCTGGCCGAGCTCGGNNCTGCCGGGCGAGGGCGAGCCGATGACGCAGGGCTGGGAGATCAAGGAAGAGCTGGACCACCAGCTCGACGCGGTGCTCGACTCCGGTGACTGCGGCGTCGAGCCGACGACCGTCGTCGACTTCTCCTCCGGTGAAGCGGAGATCCTGCGCATCGGTGCGGGGGACCCGGCTCCGTTCGAGTGACGCCGCTCAGTACTCCAGCAGTTCCAGCCATTCGGCGGTGTGCTTTCCGGTGAAGGTCAGCGAGAGCTGTTCCGCGAACCGGCGACCGGTCACCAGCAGGCAGAAGTCCTCCGCGGAGCCGGTGACGCGGCCGGCGGCGTCCGCCGGCCCGAAGTCGAACCGCGCCCCGGACGGGGCCAGCAGCTCGAACCGGAACGGCTCGGCGGGAGGTGTCCGGCCGTGCCGCTGGTAGGCGCGGTCGCGGTTGCGCACCCCGAAGTAGGCGACGTGGCCGATGCCGTCGTCGCGCCGGATCCGGACCCCGAACGTGTCGGCGATGTCCTGGCCGCCGCCGAAGAGCTCGCTCAGCGCGGCGGCGGCGAGCACCGACGGCCGCAGCGGGCCCTCCCGCCACGGCAGCCGCGCGTCCGGCGGCGCCGAGGCCAGGAGGGCGTTCGCCTTCCGCTGCTCGATCAGCCAGCCCAGGATCGCCTCGTCGAGGCTGTCGAAGGTCAGCTGTGCGGTGACCCCGAAGACTTCGGGGTTCTCCACGCTCAGCCGCAGCAGCCGGGCGGTCGACGTCAAGCGGGCGAAGTGCGCGGTGACGTCCGGGGCGTTGCCGTAGCCGTGGCGTTCCGCCAGCGTGGCGAGCGCCTCGGTCTCCGTCCCGAGATCCGTGAACACGTCCGGCATGGTGGTCGCCCTCTCGTCCGGAGCCGCTGGTGCACCTCCTGGAGCGTGCCACGCCCGGTCGGCGGCGGGCGTCTTTGCGCTTGCTCCACGGCGGGTCGGTTATCGTCGTCCCGACGCGCACGTGCGCGAGACGAAGGGAACCGGTCGTGAAGTTTCTGCTGATCATGCACAACCGGCCGGAAGTGCTGAGCCGGCTGTCCGAGCAGGACATGAACGGCGTGATGACGGGGCACCAGGACTTCATCCGGCGGATCCGCGAGTCCGGTGAGCTGATCAACACCCAGGCGCTCGCCGAACCCGGCGACGGCGCCGTCGTCCGGGTGCGCGACGGCCTCCCCGCGGTGACCGACGGGCCCTTCCTGGAGTCCAAGGAGTTCCTCGCCGGGTTCTACCTCGTCGAGTGCGCGAGCCGGGAACGCGCCTACGAGCTCGCGGCGATGATCCCGGACGCCGGCATCGAAGGCCTCGGCATCGAGGTGCGCGAGGTCCTCTACTTCGCGGACGCCGACTCCGAAGAGTCCGGTCTGTGACGTGACGGCCGACGCCGCCCTCAGCGAGGTCCTGCGTCCGCTCGTGCCGCAGGTGCTCGGCGCGCTGGTCGGCAGGTACGGCCAGTTCGAGGCCTGTGAAGACGCCGTCCAGGAGGCGTTGCTCGCGGCGACGCGGCAGTGGCCGGACGAGGGGATCCCGGAGAACCCCCGCGGCTGGCTCGTCGCGGTCGCCACGCGCCGGCTCACCGACCTGTGGCGCAGCGAGAGTGCCCGGCGCCGGCGGGAGGAAGCGGTCGCCCTCCAGGAGGGGGAGAGCGCGGCGGTGGTCGCCGGGCCGGACCCGGACCGGCCGCCCGAGCAGGACGACACCCTGAACCTGCTGTTCCTGTGCTGCCACTCCGCGGTTTCGCCACCGTCCCAGGTCGCGCTGACCCTGCGCGCCGTCGGCGGGCTGACCACCGCGGAGATCGCCCGCGCCTTCCTGGTTCCCGAAGCCACGATGACCCGGCGGATCACGCGTGCGAAGGAAAGCATCGCGGCCGCCGGCTCGACGTTCCGCGCGCCGTCCGCCGCGGACTTCCCGGACCGGCTGCGCGTCGTTCTCCAGGTGCTGTACCTGATCTTCAACGAGGGCTACACCGCGACGTCGGGCGAAACGCTGCGGCGCGGTGAACTGGCCACCGAGGCGATCCGGCTGACCCGGGCGGTGCACGCGCTGCTGCCGTCGGAAGGCGAAGTCGCCGGGCTGCTGGCCTTGATGCTGCTGACCGACGCACGCGAGGAGGCGCGCACGGGCCCGGACGGTGACCTCGTCCCGCTGCCGGAGCAGGACCGGAGCCGCTGGGACGCGGCGATGATCGCCGAGGGCTGTGCGCTGATCGACCGGGTCCTCGGCCGTTCGCCGGTCGGGCCGTACCAGGTGCAGGCCGCGATCGCCGCGCTGCACGACCGCGCCCCGAGCACCGCGGAAACCGACTGGCCGCAGATCGTGGAGCTGTACGAGGTGCTCCGGACGCTGATGCCGGGGCCCGTGGTGACGCTGAACCACGCGATCGCCGTGGCCCAGGTGCACGGCCCGGTCCGCGGGCTCGAACTGCTCGACTCGATCGAGGGAACGCAGGACGTGGCGCGGCGGCTCGACGCGGCCCGTGCCCACTTGCTCGAGCTCGCCGGAGACCACGACCAGGCCCGCCGGCACTACCAGCGGGCGGCGGAGCGATCGGCGAGCCTGCCCGAACGGCGTTACCTGATGGCGCGGGCCCGCCGGATCGGGCTCGCCTTGTGAGGCGGGGTGTTCCGGTGCGTCTGTGAAGCAGCGTGTCCCGGCGAGCCCGGGACACGCTGCTCCCGCTCCGGCGGGTGCCCGGCCTCAGCGGACGACGATGCCCGAAGGCGGTTCCGGCGCCGCAGGCACGTGGAAGAGCCGGGTGAACAGCTCCAGGTCGGCCGGGTCGCCTTCGATCGCCAGCTTGCCGGAGCGGACCGCTTCCGCCGCCGTGACCTGACCGCTCATCAGGTCGATGATCGCCGGGCCGTGGGCGGCGCGGATCACCAGGTCGACGCCGGCGAAGCGGCCCTCGGCCACCTTGACCGCGCCGTCCTCCACCAGGGCGTGGACGATCATCCGGTCGTCGTAGTGGATCTCGAAGTTGATCTGCAGGCCGTCGGCCTGCTCGGGGCGGAACGTCGTGTACAGCGAAAGGATCGCCGAGTCGAGGGTGAAGACGTCCTCCGGGCCGGGTTGGTTCAGCGAGCGGGCGCCCCACAGGCCCAGGTCGAGCAGCACCTGGTCGAGTTCGCTGCCGTACTGGGTGAGTTCGTACACCAGGCCGGCGTCGAGCTCGGCGCGGACCCGGCGGCGGATCACGCCGCTCGCCTCCAGCTCGTTCAGGCGGGCCGAGAGGATGCTCGGCGGGATCTTCGGCAGGCCGGCCTGCAATTCGTCGTAGCGCTTCGGGCCGAGCACGAGGTCACGCACGACGAGCAGCGACCAGCGCTCGCCGATGATCTCGAGGGCGCGGGCGAGGCCACAGAACTGGCCGTAGGCACGGGTTTGCGGAGCGGGCATCGAACTTCCTCACTTCTGGGTCGGGCACTGCGTCGGACGGGTACGGCGGATGCCGGGGAAGCGGTTCACCGGTGGTCACCTTCGGAGATCAGGTCCCGGTGCAGCGTCTGGATGTCGTCGCACGGTTCGACACCCAGCTCGTCGGCCAGCCGGGAGCGCAGCTTGCGGTAGACGGCCATCGCGTCCGATCGCCTGCCGCTGCGCCCGAGGACGCGCATGAGCTGGCCGTGCAGGGCTTCGTCGAGGGGACTGCCGGTGCTCAGCGACCGGAGTTCGCCGATCAGCTCGCGGTGGCGGCCTTCGGTGATCTCGGCCTCGATGCGCAGGTGCAGCACCGTGCGGCGCAGCTCCAGCAACTCGGTGCGGTACGCCGACAGCACCGGCCCGCACGGCAGGTTCGCCAGCGGCGCACCGGACCAGAGGGCGAGCGCCGAGCGGTAGGCCTCGGCCGCCGCGCGCCGGTCGCCTTCGTCGGTCCGCTCGCGGCCGAGGCGGTGCAGGTCTTCGAACTCGTGAACGTCCACTTGGGACGGTTCGATGTGCAGGGTGTACCCGGACGGCTTGGTCACGAGCATCTTGTCCGCGTCGGCCGCCAGCCGGTTCTGCTCGATGCACCGGCGGAGGTGGTAGACGTAGGTGTGCAAGGTGGTCCGCGCCGTCCGCGGTGGGTTTTCGGACCACAGCTCCCGGATCAGGGTGTCGATGTGTATCATCCGGCCCGGACGCATCACCAGGACCGCAAGCAGCTGCAGGATCTTCGGCGTCGTGGGCGCGTAGTCCACACCGTCGCTGAGCACTTCCAGCGGACCGAGGACGGTGAAGCGCACACCTTGCCGCGGTGCACTCCTCGTGCCTTCGGTTCGCCGCTCGGCGGAGTACATGGCAGCCTCCAGCATCCTCGAATGTCCGCGCGATCCCCAGTTCGTGCTCACAGGTCGGTGGACGGCCGACTCCGGGCTTCGTGTCGAATGTGACAGAGCGGTCGAAGCGCGGCCAGTGAACCGCCCACCCGAGTCGACGTGCGTTTTCCGGGGCGGCACCTGCGTTTCGCATGTTTGCCGGGTGCGCGGTGCACCCGGTGCACCGGGGCGGACCCGGGCGAACCTGGGCGGATGCCGTGGCCCGGTTCCCCGGAACGGACCAGGCGCCGCCACGGCCGGACCAGCGGCGGGCCACCGCACCGGCATCCGGCACCCCGGCGCCGTGCGTTTCGCATACCACGACCGGGCGAATGTAATCGGCCCTGCCGTTGACCGCGCGTGGCCTCGCCGGTTTCCGCCCGGCGCCTCCAGCGCTCGTCAATCGATCTGCGAGACCGGGCGCATTCCCTGACACCAGGAGAACTGCCGCCAGGGAAACCAGAGGTAGGACTGATGATGTTGCGATCGGTTGCGGCTGTCGGCCAAGACAGCGAGTTCGACGATCGGCTGGGTGAGCCCGCACTCGAACGAGTGGAGAAGGCGGTCCGGCCTGCGGTGCTGCAGGCGATCTCTTCGATCCAGGAACGGTACTTCGAGCCGATCACGCTCGCGGACCTGGCGTCCGAAGTGTTCGTCAGCAGGTTCCACTTCTCCCGGATGTTCGCCGACGCGACCGGGGTGACCCCTCGCCGGTTCCTCACCGCGGTGCGCCTGTTCCAGGCCAAGCGGCTGCTGCTGACGACGTCGCTGAACGTCTCCGACATCGTGTGCAGCGTCGGCTACAGCAGCGTCGGCACCTTCACCAGCCGGTTCTCGCGTGCGGTCGGGATGACCCCGACGCAGTACCGGGAACCGCAGGTGGCCGAGCTCCTCGTGGCGGTTTCGGCCACCTACCAGCGGCTGCCGTCGCTGCGCACGCTGCGGACCGCGGGCCGCAGCTGCGCCTCGCTGCAGACCGGCACGGGTGTCCTTTCGCTGCAGGTCGACCTCCCGCAGGGCTCGGCGCCCGCGGACATCCTGGTCGGGCTCTTCGCCGACCCGGTGCCCCAGTGCGGGCCGGTCGCCTTCGGCGGCATGGCGAACATGAGCTCGGGCGAGCTGACGATCCACGGCGTCCCCGCCGGGCGGTGGACCGCGATCGCGGTCGCCCAGCACCGACCGGGCGCGCCCGGGCCGCGGTTCTCCATCGGTTACTCGGGCGTGCAGGTTGCGCCGTACGGCCAGTCGACCGGCCGGATCGGCCTGCGCGCCCCCGCGGCCACCGACGCGCCGATCGCGATCACGCTGGCTTCGAAGCAGTCCCCGTTCACCCAGCGGATGCTCGCCTCGCAGCGGCCGCACCTGCGTGCCGTCGCCTGATTCCCCTCCCGACCTGCCGATCCGGGCCGAGCCGGCCGGATCGACAGCCACGTCACAGTAAGGACGACCACGGATGTCGACCGTCATCGGAGTGCTCCGCAAGCGGTTCCTCGCACCGTCGCTCGCCTCGGTCGGGTTCGCCGAGCGCGGCTTCCCGGTCACCCACACCGACGCGACGGCCCGGCTGGAGGCGGTGCCGCAGGCGGTGGTGTGCGGGTTCGAATGGGCCATCGAAGGCGCTTCCCTGTGGGAGATCGAACGGCGCCTCGCGCTGATCGAGCCCGAGCAGCGCGGGTTCGCCTACGAGGGCGCCACGATGGGCTACACGATCCTCGACGCGATGCCCGGCGGCGGCCGGGACCGGACGCGCGAACTGCTCGAAGGGCCGGGCCGCCCGCACATCTTCCTGACCTACATCGGGATCGGCTTCGCCATGGCGCGGCTGCCGCGTCCACTGTGGAAGACCATCCTGCCCGAGCTGACCGGGGTGGCCTACCACCCGGTGATGAGCTGGCTCGCCGTCGACGGCTACGGCTTCGACCGCGCCTACTTCGACACGGACAAGTGGGTCGGCGAGCAGGCGGACCCGGTGCCCTACCCGTGGGCGGGCCGGCCGGAGTACTTCGGCCGCGCCTTCGACCAGGGCGTCGGCCGCGCGCTGTGGTTCATCAACGGCGGCAACCCCGAGGCGGCCGCGGCCGCGGCCGGGAAGTTCCCCGAGCACCGCCGGGCGGACCTGTGGAGCGGGATCGGGCTCGCCGCGACCTTCGCCGGCGGCAGCGACCAGCGCGGGCTCGGCAAGCTGCGCCGGCTGGCCGGGGAGTACTACGACCAGCTCGCGCTGGGCGTGATCTTCGCGGTGAAAGCCCGCACGTACTCCTCCTACGTCCCGGCGCACACGCACCTCGCGGCCGGCGTGCTCACCGACCTGTCCGTGCAGGGCGCGCAGAACCTCGCGGACCGCACCGAGCGGGCCGACGGCGACGACGGGGCGGAGCCGCCCTACGAGCTGTGGCGGCAGCGGATCCGGGCGGAATTCGACTCGGCCGCCCGGCGCCGGGCGGGC
>NZ_MUMI01000169.1 GCF_002155975.1 Amycolatopsis kentuckyensis | reverse complement strand
CGGGCAGCAGCGGGCTCACCTGCTCGGTGCGGTTGGCGTTGTCGAGCACGACCAGCAGCCGCCGGCCCGCGGTGTGCGTCCGCCAGCTCGCCGCGCGGCCGTCGAGGTCGCCGGGGATCGTCTCGCACGGCACGCCGAGCGCGGTGAGCATCGCCTCCAGCGCCACCGACGGCTCGACCGGCTCGCCGGGGCCGTAGCCGCGCAGGTTGAGGTAGACCTGCCCGCCGGGGAACCGGTCCGCGATCTCGTGCGCGAAGTGCACGGCCAGGGTCGTCTTGCCGATGCCGCCCATGCCTTCGACGGACGCGATCGGCGTCGACGCGCCGGCGTCGGCCGCCTCCGGCAGCAGCGCGTGCAGCGCCTTGAGGTCGCACTCGCGCCCCGAGAAGCTCCGCAGGTCGGCGGGCAGCTGGTGCGGGACCTGCGGTTCGACGCCGAGCCGGTAACGCACGGGGTCGCCATCGTCGGCGCCGGTCAGGATCGCCTGGCGGGTGCGCTGCAGCGACGGTCCGGGGTCGAGGCCGAGCTCGTCGGCCAGCACGCCGCTGATCCGGCGGTACACCTCCAGCGCCTCGGCTTGGCGGCCCGACCGGTACAGCGCGATCATCAGCTGCTCGTGCAGCCGCTCCCGCAGCGGGTTCTCCCTGGTCAGCCGGGCGAGCTCGGGGACGACGGTGCCGTACTCGCCGACTTCGAGCAGCGCGTCCGCCCACTGCTCGCGCACCCGCAGCCGTTCCTCGGCCAGCTGACCGCCCTCGTCGCGGTGCAGCGCGTCGGACTCCACGTTCAGCAGGGCCGGACCGCGCCATTGCGCGAGCGCTTCGGCGAAGAGCGCGGCGGCCCGGCGGCTCTCGCCGCGGTCCATCGCCGCCTTGCCCCGGACGGCCAGCGCCCGGAACCGGGTCAGGTCGAGCAGGTCGTCGTCGAGTTCGATCAGGTAGCCGCCGCTTTCGGTGCGGATCGCGACCTGGTCGCCGAGGGCGCGGCGCAGGCGCAGCACGTACGTCTGGAGCGCGCCCTTGGAGCGGCGGCGGTCGTCGTTCCACAGCCAGCGGCCGAGCTCGTCGACCGGCACGACCCGGTTCGCGCGCAGCAGAAGGCCGGCCAGCACGATCAGCGGCCGGCTGCCCCCGAGCGGTACCGGGCGGCCGTCGGCCGTGACCTCGGCCGGGCCGAGCACGCGGAAGTCGAGGACCACGGGGTCATTCTGTCCGGAAACGCGCAGTTCGGCACCTGTTTGCGACGCCCGGCACGGTGGCATGATCGGCGTCGATGAAGGTCTACGCGATCCCCCTGCGCACCCGGTTCCGCGGCATCACCGTCCGTGAGGGCGTGCTGCTGCACGGCCCGGCGGGCTGGGGCGAGTTCTGCCCGTTCGCCGACTACTCCGACGCCGAGAGCGTGCCGTGGCTGCGGGCGGCGCTGGAAGCGAGCGGCACGGGCTGGCCCGCGCCGGTCCGCGACCGGGTCGAGGTGAACACGACGGTGCCGGTGGTCGAGCCCGCGAAAGCGCACGAACTGGTCCGGGCCTCCGGCTGCCGCACGGCGAAGGTGAAGGTCGCCGACCCGCGCGTCTCCCTGGCGGACGACTGCGCCCGCGTGGAGGCGGTCCGCGATGCGCTCGGCCCCGGCGGAGCGATCCGCGTCGACGCCAACATGGCGTGGGACGTCGACACGGCGGTGCGCGCGATCGCGGACCTCGACAAGGCGGCGGGCGGCCTGGAGTACGCCGAGCAGCCGTGCCCGTCGATCGAGGAACTGGCCGCGGTCCGGCGCCGGGTCGACGTCCGGATCGCCGCCGACGAGTCGATCCGCCGCGCCGAGGATCCGCTGAAGGTGGCGGTCGCCGGAGCGGCGGACATCGCGGTCCTGAAGGTCGCCCCGCTCGGTGGCGTCCGGCGGGCGCTGGAGGTCGCCGAGGCGTGCGGGCTGCCGTGCGTGGTGTCGTCGGCGGTGGAGACGAGCGTGGGCCTGGCGGCAGGACTGGCGCTGGCCGGTGCGTTGCCGTCGCTGGAGTTCGCTTGTGGACTCGGGACGCTTTCGTTGCTGGAAGGGGACGTCTGCGCGGACTCACTGTCCCCTGTGGACGGATACCTGCCGGTGCCGCGAACCGCTCCGGAACCTGCCTCGGCGTACGCGGCAGGTTCCGGAGTCGCGGCGGCCTGGGAGGGCCGGCTGAACCGGGTCCGGCGTCAAGCCGACTGGTAGGCGTGCACCAGGAACCGGTTCGCCCAGTCGCGATCGGGCTCTTCCGGCAGCGGTGACGCACCTCGGGTGAGCCGGTCGAGCCGATCTTCCAGCTCGGCCGCGGCGGCCACGGCTTCCTCCCGGGTGTGCTTCCCGCGCCGCAGGTCCCGCAGCCAGGTCAGCCACGGCTCGGCGATCGGCAGCGTCATCCGGCCGGTCTCCAGCAGCTCGACGCCCTGGACACCCAGGCGCACCATGTGCATCGCGTACTTCGTGTCGAAGCCGTACTTCGCGATCAGCTCGGGCCGGTTGACGTTGAGGGCGCCATCGAGCAGCCGCTTGCGCTGGGTCCGCAGGTACCCGGCGAACCGCAGCCCGGCCTGCCGCGACACGACCCGATCGGCGTTGGCGCGCAGGGCGTGGCCGAGCTCGGTGATCGACACGATTTCCGCATCCGGCACGAAGAGCGGCAGCAGGATGGTGGGATTCCCGGTCAGGGCGAGGCGCATCCACTTGCGCAGCGAGTAGACGATGAGGTCGAGGTCACCGGGCCCGGACCGCACGCCCTCGGGCTGGGTGCGGAAGACGTACTGCTCGAACCGCTTCAGCCCGCTGACGTACTCGGCCGGTTCCACGCACAGCCCCATTTCGTCGCGGTCGTCCTGACCGTCGACGGCGGTACCGTGCAGGCCGGACCCGACCTGGCAACGCAGGATCGTGCCCTGCTCGGCGATCGCGGCGAACTCGGGGTTGTCGTGCTTCATGCTCCGAAGTTGTACCGGGGGACCTCCGCGGTGAGCACCTGGTTTTCCCCGAGGGCAAGTTCAGGGTCGGGGTCCGGGCCGTTCCCGATGTGGGCGGCCACCCTCCGGAGACACCATTGAGCCATGACCAACAGCGTGTACACCCCGGAAACCAAGAAGCTCCGCCGCAGCCGGACCGACAAGATGCTCACCGGTGTCTGCGGCGGCTGGGCCACCTACCTCGGCATCGATGCCAACGTCCTGCGGATCGGCATGGTCGCCGCCGTTTTCCTCTCCGTCGGGGTGGCCATTCCGATCTACGTCGCCGCCGCCATTCTGACGCCCGAAGAAGACTCCTGAACCGGGGCGGGCGCCGGCTCGCAGGGGGAGCCGGCGCCCGCCGGGGGTGCGCTGAAGGCAACCCGCGCGGGGAGCGCGGGTCGGGGGAATGCCGTTGTCGGGGGACGCGGCAAGCACGAGCCGAACGGCCCGGACGCCAGGGGACGTCCGGGCCGTTCGGCTGAGCGCGGTACGCCGAGCGGCCGAAAACCCCACCGCGAATCCCGTTCGAGGGGTTAGGGTTCGCGCTCGTGGATCACGGAAACACCGCCGCGAAGGTCGTCGTCGGGATCTTGGGCGGGTTGTACCTGATCGCCGGGCTGGGGCTGACCGCTTTCGCCGGCTACGCCGTGTTGTCCTCCGGGGACGTCGGGGGCGTGCGGGCCGCCCGGCTGGTGCTCTACACCGCCGCGGCGCTGGCGATCTGGGTCATGCTCACCGGCATCAGCGCCATCGTCGTCGGGCTGGAAGCGGACAACAAGAGCACCGCCTGGCTCGGCGGCCTCGGGCTGCTCGCGCTCGGCGTCGTGATCGTCGGCGCCTACGCCGTGTGGTTCTTCACCAAGCCGTGAAAAGAGCCCGGCCCGCCGAAGCGGACCGGGCTCTTTTCAGACCTGGCTCAGAAGTCCATGCCACCCATGCCACCGGACGGGTCGGCGGGAGCGGCCGAAGCCTTCTCCGGCTTGTCCGCCACGACGGCCTCGGTGGTCAGGAACAGCGCCGCGATGGACGCGGCGTTCTGCAGCGCGGAGCGGGTGACCTTCGTCGGGTCCGGCACGCCGGCGGCGAGCAGGTCCTCGTAGACACCCGTGGCGGCGTTGAGGCCGTGACCCTGCGGCAGGCCCTTGACCTTCTCCACCACGACGCCGCCCTCGAGGCCGGCGTTGATCGCGATCTGCTTGAGCGGGGCCTCGACGGCCACCTTGACGATGTTGGCGCCAGTGGCCTCGTCGCCCTCGAGCTTCAGGCCCGCGAACGCGGCCTCGGCGGCCTGGATCAGGGCCACGCCACCACCGGCGACGATGCCCTCTTCCACGGCGGCCTTCGCGTTGCGCACCGCGTCCTCGATGCGGTGCTTGCGCTCCTTGAGCTCGACCTCGGTCGCGGCGCCGGCCTTGATGACGGCCACGCCGCCGGCCAGCTTCGCGAGCCGCTCCTGCAGCTTCTCGCGGTCGTAGTCCGAGTCCGAGTTCTCGATCTCGGCGCGGATCTGGTTGACGCGACCCTGGATCTGGTCGGCGTCGCCCGCACCCTCGACGATGGTCGTCTCGTCCTTGGTGATGACGGCCTTGCGGGCCTTGCCCAGCAGGGACAGGTCCGCGTTCTCCAGCTTGAGGCCGACGTCCTCGGAGATGACCTGGCCACCGGTCAGGATCGCGATGTCCTGCAGGATCGCCTTGCGGCGGTCACCGAAGCCCGGGGCCTTGACGGCGACGGACTTGAAGGTGCCGCGCATCTTGTTGACGATCAGGGTGGCCAGCGCCTCGCCCTCGACGTCCTCGGCGATGATCAGCAGCGGCTTGCCGGACTGGATGACCTTCTCCAGCAGCGGCAGCACGTCCTTGACGGTGGAGATCTTGGAGCCGAAGAGGAGGATGTACGGGTCCTCGAGCTCGGCTTCCTGACGCTCCGGGTCGGTCACGAAGTAACCGGAGATGTAGCCCTTGTCGAAGCGCATGCCCTCGGTGAGCTCGAGCTCGAGACCGAAGGTGTTGCTCTCCTCGACGGTGACGACGCCTTCCTTGCCGACCTTGTCCAGCGCCTCGGCGATCAGCTCGCCGATGGTGCGGTCAGCGGCCGAGATCGAGGCGGTAGCAGCGATCTGCTCCTTGGTCTCGATCTGGACGGCGGCCTTGTGCAGCTGCTCCGTGATGGCCTCGACGGCCGCTTCGATGCCGCGCTTCAGGCTGATCGGGTCGGCGCCGGCCGCGACGTTGCGCAGGCCTTCCTTGACCAGGGCCTGGGCGAGCACGGTGGCGGTGGTGGTGCCGTCACCCGCGACGTCGTCGGTCTTCTTGGCAACTTCCTTGACGAGCTCGGCCCCGATCTTCTCCCACGGGTCCTCGAGCTCGATCTCCTTGGCGATGGAGACACCGTCGTTGGTGATGGTCGGCGCGCCCCACTTCTTTTCGAGCACGACGTTCCGGCCCCGCGGGCCGAGGGTCACCTTGACGGCTTCGGCGAGGGTGTTCAAGCCGCGCTCGAGACCGCGGCGGGCGTCCTCGTCGAACGCGATCAGTTTGGCCATTGCGGTGTGGTCCTCCGGTATTGGGCGCAGCCGCCGCGCTGGGGTTCTTTGCAGCGGCGGCAGCAGGACTCTTTCCTCGGCCAGGCTCGGTGCCCGCGACGGACGACTGGACCCGGGTGGGGGTCAGCCTCACCGTCCCGACCTTTGGCACTCGACGGCGTCGAGTGCCAAGACCGTGTTTAGCACTCTCGGGGGGAGAGTGCAAGAAGCCCAGCTCAGCGTCGCTCGATCTCGCGAGGCTCCGGCCGGCTCAGGAGCTCGGCTTGATGCTGATCGACGTCGGGGGTGCGTTCAGCGACGAAGGCGCGTTGCTCGACGAACCGCCCGGGCCGACCGGGATCTCCGGCGCCGTCGTCTGGCTGCCGCCACCCCCGCTGCCGCTGTCGCCGAAGAGGAAGATCGCCCCGACGACCAGGCCGGCCACGACCACCAGGCCCAGCACGACGAAGATCCACTTCTTGCCGCCGCCGCTCTTCGGCTGGTGGAACGCGCCCGCGCCGCCCGCGGGCATGGGCGGGCGCAGCCGCATCGGGTCGCCGGGCGGGCCGTAGCCGGGCGGCGGGCCCTGCGGGGGCATGCCCTGCTGCTGCGGGTAGCCGTACCCCGGGGGCGGGCCCTGCGGCGGCATCCCGGGCGGCGGGCCCTGCTGGGGGTAGCCGTAGCCGGGCGGCGGGCCCTGCGGCGGCGGGCCTTGCGGGCCCTGCGGTCCGGGCCCCTGGCCGTAGCCGGGCTGCTGCTGTCCTCCGTACGGGTGCACGGGGGTCCCCTCTCCCTGCGGTGCGCTGTTCTGGTGCGGCCCCTGTTGTACCTGACCAGGGCGCTGCGGCGCGGGGATTCCGCCCGAATGGGAGCCCGGCGGCCCCGGCGGGGTGTCGGACGTCGCCAGCGGGCCGAGCGCGCGGCGCGCGGCCGCGACCATCTCGACGCAGCTGGCGTAGCGGTCGGCCGGGTTCTTGGCCATGCCGCGCCGGATCACCTCGTCGATCGCCGGCGGCAGCGCGACGGCGCGGGAGATCGCCGGCGGCTCGCCGTTGAGGTGGCCCTTGATCACCGTCGGGACGTCACCCTTGAACGGCGGGCTGCCGGTGAGGCAGGCGTAGAGGACGCACGTCAGCGCGTACTGGTCGGTGCGCCCGTCCAGCGGCTCCCCGCGCAGGTGCTCGGGGGCCGCGTACGTGGGCGAGCCGAGGAAGTCGCCGCCGCGCGTCCGGTGCCCGGTCGCGCCGCGCCGGGTCAGCCCGAAGTCGGCGACGTACACGTGCTCGCGTGACGTCTCCTTCTTCGTCACCAGCACGTTCGCCGGCTTGACGTCGAGGTGGACCAGACCACGGTTGTGCAGCGTGTCGAGGGCGTCCGCGACCTGGTCGAGCATCGTCAGTGCGCGCGCGGGCCCGATGGCGCCGCCCGCGATCAGGCCGGCGAGGTCACCGCCGTCGACCATCCGCATGGCGATGTAGAGCATGCCGTCGAGCTCGCCGAAGTCGTACAGCGGCACGACGTTGGCGTGGTCGATCGCGGACGTGTTGCGCGCCTCGTCGACGAACCGTTCGCGGAACTCGGCGTCGGCCCCGAGGTGGTCACCGATGACCTTCAGGGCCACCTTGCGGCCGAGCCGCACGTCCGTGGCCTTGTAGGTCACACTCATGCCGCCCTTGCCGAGCACCCCGTCGATGCGGTAGTTGCCCAGCCGGCGACCGGTGAGGTCCCCCGACACATCGCCTGTCACGCCCGCAGCCTAACGCCCCTGGTTCGGCGCCTGCCGGGGGTTCACCGATCACTTGACCGGTCGCTACGAAACCTTCCGCACGTCCGCTGCCTGGCTACGGCCGTCACGGCCCGACTGCACTTCGAACTCGACGCGGTCGCCTTCGTCCAGAGTGCGGAATCCTTCGGACTGGATGGCCGAATAGTGGACGAACACGTCCGGCCCCTCCGTGGATTCGATGAACCCGTAGCCCTTTTCCGAGTTGAACCATTTGACGGTGCCGACAGCCACGGCGCCCTCCCTCAGCACAAAGGATCCGCTGGCCCGAGCGGATGCCAGCGGCGGAAGTGTCAATCACGCTACCGGAATTATTCCCCTCGGCAATGGGCAATTCGTCCGAAGATCACGAACCCGAAAGGCGTCTGTTCCGCGCGTGCACGAGCACCGTCCCGGGACCCGCGAAGTCGAGGGCGAGTCCTTCACCGGTGCGCAGCGACTGCGGCCCGCCCGGATCGAGGGCCCGCAACCGGCACTGGATGGTGTCGGGGTAGGCCAGCAGGTAGTCCGGCCGGACCGTGACGAGCTCGCCCTTGCCGAGTTCGAACGCGTCCACCGGGCCGGGTGCGGCCAGCACCAGCGGCCCGGTTCCGCTGTAGTGCTCCAGGAACCCCGAATCGGCGCCGAAGAGCTGCTGCAGCGGCCCCCAGCCGGCGTCGTGCCGGACCGACGAAGGTCGCACCAGGACCGCGTCGCGGTGCACCGACCAGCCCGTGCCGCCCCCGACGTCGAGCGGGTAGACGTCGCCGGGGCGCAGCGGCGCGAAGTCGATCCAGCCGCCGTCGGACGGTGCGGTGTAGACGACCACCGCGCTCTTGCCCGCGCGGACGCCGCCGCGGCCGGCCGGGGCCTCGGTGACACCGAACCGGCTGGCGAGCAGGGTTTCCGGTGCCGCACGGACGGCCTCGCCCGGGTCCAGCAGGACGCGGGCGACGCCGAAGGCGGGCGTGTGCCGGGTCTGGACGCGCATCAGCGTGACGGGACGTGGGAGACGATCCAGCTGATCAGCGCGGACGGGTTGCGCGTCTGCGTCATGATCTGGCCGGGGCCGACGAAGTCGAACACCAGGCCTTCGCCGCTCTTCATCGACTGGATGATGCCTTGGGCGACCTTCCGGATCTGGTACTGCACGGTGTCGGCGTACGCGACGACGTGCCCGGTGTCGATGGTCACCATCTCGCCCTGCTGCAGCGTGATGGTCTCGACCGCGCCGTAGCAGCTGACGAGCAGCTGGCCCTGGCCGGTGGCGTGGGTCAGGAAGCCGCCCTCGCCGCCCATCAGGTTCTTCATCCCGCCCCACTTGGTCTCGGTCTGCACGCCGTGCGACGACGCGAGCCAGCAGCCGCGGGTGACGGCCCAGCCGGTGCGGCCGTCGAGGGTGAGCACCTGGATGTCGCCGGGCAGGTTGGCGGCGACGTCGACCCAGCCGCCGTTCGGCGGTGCGGTGAAAGTGGAGATGAAGAAGGACTCGCCGGAGAGGAACGCGCGGCCGAGGCCCTTCATGATCCCGCCCTGCGCCTGCGACTGCACCTGCACGCCGTAGCTGGTGGCCATCATCGCGCCGGACTCGACCTGGCAGGGCTCGCCGGGCGCCAGCATCAGCCGGGCGACGGCGAACGAAGGCTGTTGACGGATTCCGACCTGCATGTGTTCTCCCCTGGGCGTGCCTGTGACGGGGCAGAGTCTTGCATGCGCCCCGAACCCGGGGAGGATGGTCCGGTGATCTCCGTCGACGACTACCGCGACCGCGTCGCCGCGCTCCTCGGCACGGCCCCCGCGACCACGCTGCCCCTCGCCGCCGCGGCCGGCCTCGTCCTGGCCGAAGACGTGCGCGCCGGCGTCTCGCTGCCGCCCTTCGACAACTCCGCGATGGACGGCTACGCGGTCCGCGCGGCCGACGTCGCGGCGGCCCCGGTGACCTTGCCGGTCGCCGACGACATCCCGGCGGGCCGGGTCGACGTCCGGCCCCTCGAACCGGGCACCGCGCACCGGATCATGACCGGCGCGCCGCTGCCACCGGGCGCGGACGCCGTCGTGATGGTCGAGGACAGCGACGGCGGCACGGAAACGGTCACGTTCTCGGCGGCCGCCCGCGAAGGCGCGCACATCCGGCACACCGGCGAAGACGTCGTCGACGGCGACATCGCCCTGCACGCCGGAACCGTGCTGGGCCACTCCCAGCTGGGCCTCGCGGCCGCGGTGGGCCTCGCCGAGGTGCGGGTGCACCGGCCGCTGCGGGTGCTGGTGGCCTCGACCGGCACCGAGCTGATCGACGCGCCCGCCCCGCTGCGCCACGGCCAGATCTACGAGTCCAACAGCGTGATGCTCGCCGCGGCGATCCGCGGCCTCGGCTGCGAGGTCGACGTCGTCCGCAGCGTCGTCGACGACGTCGAGGAGTTCCGCAAGGTCATCGAGCCCAAGCTGGCCGGCGCCGACCTGCTGGTCACCTCCGGTGGCGTCAGCGCGGGCGCGTACGAAGTGGTGAAGGACGCACTGACCGGCCAGGGCGTCGAGTTCGCGAAGATCGCGATGCAGCCGGGCGGGCCGCAGGGCAGCGGCCGCTGGCAGGGCGTGCCCGTGGTGGCGCTGCCCGGCAACCCGGTCAGCGTGCTGGTGTCGTTCGAGGCGTTCCTGCGCCCGGCGATCCTGACGGCGCTGGGCCACACCGACGTCTCCCGCCGGCGGGTGCGCGCCCGGCTGACCGAGTCGATGAGCTCGCCGTCCGGGCGCCGCCAGTACCGCCGGGGCGTGTTCACCCCGTCCGACCGGGAGGTCACCGGCGTCGTCGGGCCCCGCGGCGGGCCGGGCTCGCACCTGCTGGCCGCGTTCACCCAGGCCAACTGCCTGATCGTGCTGCCGGAGGACGTCACATCGGCAGCGGAAGGGGAAGAGGTGGACGTCCTGCTGCTCTGACCGGGAAGTCCCGCAGCTTCGCCAGCGGAGCGAGCAGCGCCAGCGCGGCCACCAGCACCCCGGCGGCCACCCAGAGCGTCTGGCGGACGCCGATCACCTCGCCGAGCACGCCGCTGAGCACGCCGGCCAGCGGGATCGTGCCGTAGTTCACGATGGAGGCGCTCGAACTGATCCGGCCGAACAGCTCGGGCGGGCAGTACCGCTGCCGGAACGTCGTGGTCAGCACGTTCGAAGCCACGACACCGGTGCAGACGCCGAACACGGCGAGGACGGCCAGCACGAGTCCCCAGCCGGGGCTGCTGAGCGGCCCGAGGAACAGCATCGGCGCCGCGAACACCTCGCAGAGCAGGAACGCGCGGGCGGTGCCGAAGCGCGCGCCGAGCCGCCCGGCCAGCATGGCGCCGAGCACCCCGCCCGAGGCGGCAAGCGCCATGACCAGGCCGACCAGGCCGGGACTCGCGCCGAGCGTGCGGGACAGGAACACGACCTGGATCGAGCTGTACCCGGTGAGCGCGAGGTTCGACACGGCCCCGAACGTCATCAGCGTCCGCAGGTAGCGGTCCCGGGTGACGAACCGCAGCCCTTCGGCGATC
>NZ_MUMI01000168.1 GCF_002155975.1 Amycolatopsis kentuckyensis | reverse complement strand
CAGCTGCGCGCGCAGCTGGCCTTCCGCGAGCTGCGCCGTCGCCGTGACCAGGGAAAGCATGGCCGGGTGCACCGTGCGCAGCGGGCCGCTGACGTCGATCGAGCCCAGCAGCACGCCGGTCTCGGGGTCGCGCACCGGCGCCGCCGCGCACGTCCAGGTGTGGTAGCGGCGGACCAGGTGCTCGGCCGAGTAGATCTGCACCGGTTCGCCGGTGGCCAGGGCCGTGCCCATGGCGTTGGTGCCGATCGCTGCTTCGCTCCACCGGGTGCCCTCGGTGAGGCCGACGCGGTCGCCGCGCAGGAGCTGGCCCGCCGCCCCCTCGCGCCAAAGGATCAGGCCGTCGGCGTCGGTGACGATCATCAGGTGCTCGGCGTCGTCGGCGATGCTCACCAGCATCTGCCGCAGCACCGGCAGCACGGGCGCCAGGGGATGGGCTTCGCGCAGCGCGGAGAGGGCGGCCGCGTCGTGGACGAACGGGGCTTCGCCGTCGTCCGGGTCGATGCGGGCGGCGAGCGAGCGGCTCCACGAGTCGGACACCACCGAGCGTGGCGACCGCGGGCCCGGCACGCCGGCCAGCACCGCCTCGCGGACGTGCCGCAGGAGCCGCGCGTACGACTCCGGGTCGCGCAGCAGCTCGGGTTCCGGCGCCTCTGCCACGTTCACCAGCGTAGATACCGGGCCGACCGCGGTGCAACGCGCTTGCAACGTTGCCGGACCTACCGTCGCCGCAACCCGTCACTCCGAGCAACGAGGCAGGGAAGATGGTCCAGTACGCCGCACCGAACACCGAAGGCAGCGTCGTCAGCTTCGAGTCGCGCTACGACCACTACATCGGCGGCGAGTACGTGCCGCCGGCGAGCGGCCGGTACTTCGAGAACCCGACGCCCGTCACCGGGAAGACGTTCTGCGAGATCGCCCGCGGCACCGCCGACGACGTCGAGAAGGCGCTCGACGCGGCCCACGGCGCGGCGCCGGCGTGGGGCCGGACCTCGATCGAGGAACGTGCGAACACCCTCCTCAAGATCGCCGACCGGATGGAACAGCACCTCGAGGCGATCGCGGTCGCCGAGTCGTGGGAGAACGGCAAGCCGGTCCGCGAGACGCTCGCCGCCGACATCCCGCTGGCCATCGACCACTTCCGCTACTTCGCCGGCGCCCTGCGCGCGCAGGAGGGCGGCATCTCGCAGATCGACGAGGACACCGTCGCCTACCACTTCCACGAGCCGCTCGGCGTGGTCGGGCAGATCATCCCGTGGAACTTCCCGATCCTGATGGCGGTCTGGAAGCTCGCCCCGGCACTGGCCGCGGGCAACGCCGTCGTGCTCAAGCCGGCCGAGCAGACCCCGGCCTCGATCCACGTGCTGATGTCGATCATCGGCGACCTGCTCCCGCCGGGTGTGGTCAACATCGTCAACGGCTTCGGCATCGAGGCGGGCAAGCCCCTCGCGTCCAGCAACCGCGTCCGCAAGATCGCCTTCACCGGCGAGACCGGCACCGGGCGGCTGATCCTGCAGTACGCCAGCGAAAACATCATCCCGGTGACGGTCGAGCTCGGCGGCAAGAGCCCGAACATCTTCTTCGACGACGTGGCGGCGGCCAACGACGCCTTCTACGACAAGGCCCAGGAGGGCTTCGCGCTCTTCGCGTTGAACCAGGGCGAGGTCTGCACCTGCCCGTCGCGGGCGCTGATCCAGTCCGGCATCTACGACCGCTTCCTCGGCGACGCCGTCGAGCGGGTCCGCAAGATCAAGCAGGGCCACCCGCTCGACACCGAGACGATGATCGGCGCGCAGGCGTCGAACGACCAGCTCGAAAAGATCCTGTCCTACATCGACGTCGGCAAGCAGGAGGGCGCCGAGATCCGCACCGGCGGCGCGCGTTCCGACCTCGGCGGCGAGCTGTCGGGCGGGTACTACGTCGAGCCGACGGTGTTCGCCGGTGACAACAAGATGCGGATCTTCCAGGAGGAGATCTTCGGCCCGGTGGTCTCGGTGACGAAGTTCGACGACTACGCCGACGCGCTGAAGATCGCCAACGACACGCTGTACGGCTTGGGTGCGGGCGTCTGGTCGCGGAACGGGAACGTGGCGTACCGGGCGGGCCGCGACATCCAGGCGGGGCGGGTCTGGGTGAACAACTACCACGCGTACCCGGCGCACGCGGCCTTCGGCGGGTACAAGGCGTCGGGCATCGGCCGGGAGACGCACAAGATGATGCTCGATCACTACCAGCAGACGAAGAACCTGCTGGTGTCCTATTCGGACCAGGCGCTCGGCTTCTTCTGACCGGGCGGGTCGTCGCTCACCGGATCCCCCGCTTCCGGTGGGCGACGACCAGCGCCGCGACGCTCAGGCAGGCCGTCAGCACGAGGTAGTACCCCGGCGAGACCGGCGACCCGGTCGTGGCGATCAGCGCCGCCGCGATCGTCGGGGTGAAGCCGCCGAAGATCCCGACCGTCGCGTTGTAGCCGAACGACAGGCCCGTCGCCCTGGTCCGCGCCGGGAACGCGTCGGCCATCACCGACGGCAGCGCCCCGAAGTACGCCGCCTTCAGCAGGCCCAGGATCGTCATCGCGATCGTGAGCGTCAGGAACGACGGCGCCTTCGTCACCCAGAGGTACAGCGGGACCGCGCTCACCCCGATCAGCACCGCGGACCCGGCCATCAGCCGGATCCGGCCGTGGCGGTCGGCGAACCAGCCCGCCACCGGGGTGCCCAGCGTCAGGACCGCACCGGTGATCACCAGCGCCACGAACGAAAGCGAGTCGTCGAGCCCGAGGGTCTTGATCGCGAACGCCGGCAGCGACTGCAGGATGAAGTTCAGCGACGTCGACACGACCAGCGCGCCCCCGGCGATCAGGAGCCCGCCCCAGTGGTGCCGGAACAGCTCCCGGATCGGCGCCTTCTCCGTCAGCGTGACGGGCGATTCGTCGACGTGCCGGCGGATGTAGTACCCGACCGGGCCGACGAGCAGCCCGAAGACGAACGGGACCCGCCAGCCCCACGACGTCATGGCGCCGGTCGACAGTACGGCGGTCAGCCCGGCCGCGAACCCGGCCGACAGCAGAGTCGAGAAGCCCTGGCTGGCGAACTGGAAGCTGCCGAGGAAGCCCTTGCGCCGGTCGTCCTGTTCGATCAGGAACGACGTCGCCGCGCCGAATTCGCCACCCGCCGCGAAGCCCTGCAACAGCCGCGCCACGATCACGCCGAGCGGGGCGAGCACCCCGATCGTCGCGTAGCCCGGCATGACCGCGAGCAGCAGCGTGCCGAGGACCATCAGCCGGATCGTCAGGACGAGCGCCTTCTTGCGGCCGTGCCGGTCGGCGTACGCGCCGAGGACGAGGCCGCCGAGCGGGCGGACCAGGAACGTGATCCCGAAGACCGCGTACGCCTGGACCAGCTGGATGGCCGCGTTGCCGCCGGGGAAGAACGTCTTGCCGATGTACGCGGCCATCAGCGCGTACGCGGCGAGGTCGAACCACTCGAGCGCGTTGCCGATGGTCGCCGCGGCGATCGCGCGCCGGTTGGTGACCGGGCGGCGGGTCTGCGTGTCTGTCATCGCCGTTCCCCCAGCGCGTGGAACAGCGTCGCCGCGAGCACGACGCCTTCGCGGGCGACGGACGCGAGCAGGTGCTCGTCCGGCGCGTGCTGCAGGCAGCCGGGATACGAATGCGGCAGCCACAGCGTCGGCAGGCCCAGGACGTCGGTGAAGACGTGGTTGGGCAGGCCGCCGCCGAAGTTCGGCAGGAGTGCGACGGGCCTTCCGGCCACCTCGTCCAAAGTGGACTTCGCCCAGCCCACCCACGGGTCGTCGACCGGCGTGCGGCTGGCCCGGAAGTTGCCGTCGACGGTCACCGCGACCATCGGGAACCCTTGCGCGGAAAGGTGTTTCTTGATCGCCTCCGCTGTGCCGCCGACGTCGGTGCCCACGACGTACCGGAGCTGCAGCACCGCGCGGGCGCGGCCGGGGATCGCGTTGACCGGGCGGTCGACGTCGGCCGCGCCGAGGGAGAGGACTTCGAGCGTGTTCCAGCCGTAGAGCCGTTCGGCCGGGGTCAGCCGCGGGTCGCCCCAGCCCTCGTCCGGCACCGGGTCGCCGGGGGTGTTGGCGACGACGACGCCGTCGAGCGCGGCGCGGACGCTGTCCGGCAGCTCGGGCGGCAGCAGCTCGGGGACCTGGATGCGGCCGTGGCCGTCGACCAGGCTCGCGACGGCCGCGGCGAGCGTGGTCGCCGGGTTGCGCAGGATTCCGCCCCAGTTCCCGGAGTGGTAGGCGTCCGGGCGCAGGTCGACGTCGAGCGCGATCCGGACGCTGCCGCGCGCGCCGAGGAACAACGTCGGCGTTGCCGCGTCGAGGCGCGGGCCGTCGGAGGCGATGAGGACGTCGGCGCGCAGGAGGTCGCGGTGCGCTTCGGCGAACTCCGTCAGGCCCGGCGAGCCGATCTCCTCGCCGCTTTCGACCAGGAACTTCAGGTTGAAGCCCAGCGATCCCCGTTCCGCCAGCAGCAGGCGCAACGCCGTGAGGTTGACCAGGTGCTGGCCCTTGTTGTCGGCGGTGCCGCGGCCGTACCAGCGGTCGCCGTCCGCGGTCAGTGTCCACGGATCCCGCCCGTCGCTCCACGTTCCGGCCTCTCCGACGACGTCGGCGTGGCCGTAGCAGAGCAGTGTCGGCAGCTCGGGCGACTCCGTGCGGGTGCCGACCAGGAACGGCCCGCCCGCCGGGTCCGGGTTGGGGAACGTCGCCACGGCGCAGCCGAGTGCCTCCAGCATGGGCGTCAGGACGTCGTCGAGGTATGCCTTGATGGCAACGCGACCTTCGGGAGCGTCGCTCACCGTCGGGTAGCCCACGAGTGTGGCGAGTTCGGCGAAGAAGGCGCCGGAGTCGACGTGGGCCTGTGCTTTCGCGATCAGTTCGGCAGGGATCACGGGGCCTCCCGGGTCGTGTCGGGAAAGCGTAAGGTGCCGCCGGGCGCGTGACCATTGCCGTTTCGGCCGCCATGCGTTCTCATGAAGGCAAACCGGGAGGTTCGATGCGCCTGCTGCCCACCGGGCTGGCCTACTTCCTCGAGGTCGCCCGCACCGGCTCGGTGTCGGAGGCGGCCGTCGCGCTGACGGTCGCGCCGTCGGCGATCAGCCGCCAGATCACCAAGCTCGAAGCCACGATCGGCGTGCCGCTGTTCGTCCGGCACCCGCGCGGCATGATCCCGACCGACGCCGGCAACCGGCTGCTCGAC
This sequence comes from Amycolatopsis kentuckyensis, assembly GCF_002155975.1. Classification (GTDB taxonomy): domain Bacteria; phylum Actinomycetota; class Actinomycetes; order Mycobacteriales; family Pseudonocardiaceae; genus Amycolatopsis; species Amycolatopsis kentuckyensis. Next base: position 4,557 of record NZ_MUMI01000168.1, on the reverse strand, counting down.
CACGTCCGCCGCAGCGAGGCGGAGTCGGCGGCGCTGCTCGACGAGCTGCGCACCGGGCGCGGGCTGCAGGCCCGCTCGATCACGGTGGCGTGTTCGGAGGGGTTCGCGCGCCGGGTGGTGCCGCGCGCGATCGCGGAGTTCCGGCGTGACCACCCCGAAGTGGCCTTCCACGTCGACGTCGTGCGGCGCGACGAGGCGACGCGGCGCGTGCTCGACGGTGAGGCGGACGTCGCCGTCACCTACGCGACCGGTCCGCTGCACGGCGTGCGCGTGGAAAGTGCCGTCGTGGTGCCGGTGTACGCGATCGTGCCGGTCGGGCACGAGCTGGCCGGCCGGGCGCACGTGAGCCTGGCCGAGCTGTGCGCGTACCCGGTCGCGTTGCCGACCGCGGGGCAGAGCCTGCGCGAGCTGTTCGACATCGCCGCCCGGATCGAGAACCTGGCCGTCCGGCGGGTGCTGGAATGCGACGAACTCGCGCCGCTCTACGAGTTCGTCCGCCAGGGCGGCGGGGTCGCGCTGGTGGGCGGGCTCGGCGACGTCCACCGGGACGCCGAGGCGGAAGGCGTCGCCTACGTCCACCTCGACAACCGCGCGTTCCGCCAACGGGAAGCGCAGGTCCAGACGATGGCCGGGCGGACGCTTTCGCTGTCGGTGACCCGCTTCACCGCGATCCTGGTTTCGCTGGTCCGGCCCGCGGAACCGGGAAAGTGAACGAACGGTCGTGCTACCTTCGGCTCATGAACGTCGACGGCGTGTTTGTGGGGGAACCGAGCGTCCTGGGGTACCGGCGGGAGCGGCCGGTGCTGAGCGCGATCACGAAGGCGCGGGTCACCGCCCCGGAGCTGACCCTGACCGAGCTGAACCTCGACGGCGACCGCCAAGCCGACCTGACCGTGCACGGCGGGGTCGACAAAGCGGTCTACGTCTACCCGGCCGAGCACTACCCGGCGTGGGCCGCCGACGGCCTCGACGCTGAGCCAGGCGGCTTCGGCGAGAACGTCTCGCTGTCCGGCGTCACCGAGGACGACGTCCGGATCGGGGACGTCTGGGCCTGGGGTGACGCGCTGGTCCAGGTCTCGCAGCCGCGGCAGCCCTGCTTCAAGCTGGCCATGAAGACCGGGCGCAAGGACGTCACGCCGCTGATGATCGACAGCGGGCGCAGCGGCTGGTACCTGCGCGTCCTGCGGCCCGGCACGGTGCCGACGTCCGGCGCGATCGAGCTCGCCGAGCGCGCGGACGGGCCGACGATCACCGAGGTGTACCTGGTCTCCTTCGCCAACTACGGGCAGCTGCCGGAGGACAAGGTCGAGGCGGCGCTGGACCTCGCCGACCGCGTGCTGGCCACGCCCGCGCTCTCGGCGTCCTACCGCGACGGTGTCCAGTCCACTGTGGATCGCTGGCGGGCGCGGCGTGCCGGGTGACGGCCGGATCGCCCGCGGTGACGCGACCCGGCGCGTGGTGCTGCGCCGGGCCGTCGACGTCGCGTCGGTCGACGGGCTGGAGGGCCTGTCCCTCGGCCGGCTCGCCACCGAGCTGGAGCTGAGCAAGAGCGGGGTGTTCGCGCTGTTCGGCTCCAAGGAGGAGCTGCAGCTCGCGACGATCGACGTCGCGCTGGAGATCTTCCGCGCCCACGTCGTGACGCCGGCGCGGGCGGAGGCGCCCGGGTTGCCGCGGCTGCGCGCGGTGTGCGAGAAGTGGCTGGACTACTCGGAACAGCGCGTCTTCCCGGGGGGCTGCTTCTTCTTCAACGTCGGCGCGGAGTTCGACGCGCGCCCGGGCCGGGTGCGCGACGCGGTCGCGGCGGCGAGCGGTTCGTTCGCCGCCTTCCTCGGGGAGACCGCGGCGGAGGCCGTCGCGCTCGGGCACGTCGGCGCGGACGCCGAGGTGCTGGCGTTCGAGCTCCACGCGCTGGGCCGCGCGGCCAACGCCGACGCCGTCCTCGGCGGTGGGACCCGGCCCTACGCGCTGGCCCGGCGGGCGATCCGGGTGCGGCTCGAAGCCGCTGGGCGATAACGACCGTGCTGTCGGGTTCGCCGTTGACTTCCCCCGTGCGCCGTCCGTAAGATCGGTTTCGGATCGGGGATTCGGGCAGCCTGGCTGCCTTTTCAGGGGGATGAAACTGTGAACAAGTTCGCGCGCCCGCTTGTCGCGGGTGCTCTTTCCGCTGCCATTCTGCCATTTGTTCCCGGAATCGCCGCCGCGGACGACGTCCCGCCGCCGATCGTCGAGGAATACGACTACCCCGGTGCCGACGCGATCTACGCGCAGCACCACATCCGGCTGCTCAAGGGTGACGGGCACATCCTGTTCACCGACTGCGCCGCGAGCGGCCCGCTCGTCAAGGTGTGGAGCCGGATCGCCGAGCGCTCCTACTTCTGCTTCCGCATCACCGGGGAATCCGGCTACCTGACCATGGACGTCCCCGACGTCTTCGCGGTCACCGGCGACACCCACGAGCTCAAGGCCACCGTGGTGATCAAGGGCACCGCGACACCCACCGGTGTCGTCAAGAACACCTACACCCCGGTCGGCGAAGGCGTCGACCCGCAGAACGGGTTCACGCCGCTCGTAGAATTGCGCTCCGGGCGATCCTGAACCGGGTAGGAAATGCACCGCTGATCGGTTTTCCATCCATTCACGCGGTCCGGCCGCGCTGATTTGCGCGCGGCCGTTTCCGTGATTTCGTCGTGCCCAGGGGGAAACGACATGAAATCGTTCCGCAGATCCGTGGCCGCCGCGCTGGCCGCCGTCGGTTTCCTGTCCGGGGTGACCGTGCTGCCCGCGGCCGCCGCCGAACCGGCGCCGCCGTCCGAGCGGTACCAGGCCCTCGAACAGCTCAAGACCGGCGGTCCCGGCGTCCAGACGGCCGCCGAGCGGGCCCTCACCGGCTCCGACGCCGACGTGCACGCCTTCCTCGCCACCGGGCTCGCGGTCGCCGCCGAGCAGGACCTGCGCGTGCGCATCTCGCAGCTCGTCTCGCGGGCGGGCCCGGGCCTGCGGCGCGCCCTGCAGACCGCGGCCGGCGGGACCGTCCCGCAGATGCAGGCGTTCCTCGACAGCGGCTGGCAGCAGCCCAGCCTCGACGACCTGCGCGTACAGGTCACCCAGGCGCTGGCCGCGGGCGGCCCGGGCGTCAAGCGCGCCGCCCAGGCGGCGCTGGCCGGCACCCCCGCACAGCAGCGCGAATTCCTCATCACCGGCCGGGCGCGGGCGCAGGCCGGCGACGACCGCGTGCGCGTCACCCAGCTGATGGCGGCGGGCGGTCCCCAGGTCAAGCGGGCCGCGCAGATCGCGTTGGACGGCACCGACGAGGACGTCTCCCGCTTCCTCACCGCCGGTTACCCGGTCGCGGTCGCGCAGGACCACGAAACCCTGACCGTGGCCCAGCTCGCGGACCTCGCCACGGACGCGCAGACGCGGGCCGCGGCGCAGACGGAGACCGCGAAGGAGGCCGCCGCCCAGGCCCTGCAGGCCGCGGAGCTCGCCAAGCAGGCGGCGCAGCGGGCGGCTCAGGAGACGGAAGCGGCCCGCAACGACTCCTTGACCGCGGCCGCCGCGGCCGGCCGGGCGGCGGAGGCGGCCCGGCGTGCGGCCGACGCGGCCAGGACGGCGATCCAGGCGGCTTCCGCGGCCACCGAATCGGCGCGGATCGCCGCGAGCGCGGCGTCCCAGGCCGCCACCGCGGCCGTGCAGGCCGGCCAGGCCGCGGCCGGCGCGCGCAACGCCGCGGCCGCCGCCGCGGCCGACGCCGGTCAGGCGGACCGGGCGCGGCAGGCCGCGGTCGCCGCCCGGCAGGTCTCGTGGAACGCCCGCAAGGCCGCCGACGCCGCTCGCGGTGCGGTGGCCGCGGCCCTCGCCGCGGCCGGGGCCGCCGGCGCGGCCGCGTCGGCCGGTCAGCACGCCACCGCGGCCGGCGCCTCCGCCGACGCCGCCGGCGGGTTCGCCGAGCAGGCCGGCGCGCAGGCCGAGCGGGCCCGGCGCGCGGCCCAGCAGGCGAAGCGGCAGGCCGCCGAGGCGACCCGCGCGGCGAACGCCGCCACCGCGCTGGCGAACGAGGCGGTGGGGGCGGCCAACCAGGCCGCCGCGGCCGCGGATTCGGCCGCCGCGCACGCCGATGCGGCGGCCACCGCCGCCGAAGAAGCCGCGGCCCACGCCGGGGAAGCCGCCCACGCGGCCGAACGGGCCGAAGCTGCCGCGCGTGAAGCGGACACCGCCGCGAACGACGCGAAGACCGCGTCCGACACCGCCGCGGCCGTCGCCGAGACCGCGCGCAAGGCCGACGACGAGCGGCTGGCCCAGCAGGAAGCCCAGGAGACGGCCGAAGCCGAAGCGGCGAAGGACGCCGAAGCGGACGCCCAGGCGGACACCACCTGGACCGCCGGGGAAGAAGCCAAGCTCGACGCCGAGACCCAGCGCCTGCTCGCCGAAGCGCGCACGCCGGGCGCCGACGCGGCCGTCGTGACCCGCAACGGCCGCAAGGCCGCGGCGGGCCTGCGCAAGCTCGGCGGCCCGTTCACCCGCTCCGCCGCCGAAACGGCGCTGGTCGGGGACGACTAC
>NZ_MUMI01000167.1 GCF_002155975.1 Amycolatopsis kentuckyensis | reverse complement strand
CGCCCGGGCGAGCAGGTCCGCGTCTTCCCGCTGTCCAACTGGACCGAGGCCGACGTCTGGAACTACATCGCCCGCGAGAAGGTCGAGCTGCCGTCGATCTACTACGCGCACCGGCGCGAGGTGTACCTGCGCGACGGGATGCTGCTGGCCGAGGGCCCGTGGGGCGGTCCGCGGCCGGGCGAAGAGGTCCGGGAGCTGACCGTCCGCTACCGGACCGTCGGCGACGGCTCGTGCACCGGCGCGATCGAATCCACCGCGGCCACCGTCGAAGACGTCATCGCCGAAGTGTCGGCCTCGCGGCTCACCGAGCGCGGCGCGACCCGGGCCGACGACCGGATGTCCGAGGCGGCCATGGAAGACCGCAAGCGTGAGGGGTACTTCTGATGAGTTCGCTGCTGCGCCTGGCCACCGCCGGGAGCGTCGACGACGGCAAGTCGACCCTGGTCGGCCGCCTGTTGTACGACACGAAGTCGGTGCTCGCCGACCAGCTCGACGCGGTGACCCGCGCGTCCGTCGACAAGGGACTGTCCACTCCGGACCTGTCGCTGCTGGTCGACGGCCTGCGCTCGGAGCGTGAGCAGGGCATCACCATCGACGTCGCCTACCGCTACTTCGCCACGCCGAAGCGGTCGTTCGTGCTGGCCGACACGCCGGGGCACGTGCAGTACACGCGCAACACGGTGACCGGCGCGTCCACCGCGCAGCTGGCCGTGCTGCTCGTCGACGCGCGCAAGGGCGTGATCGAGCAGACCCGGCGGCACGCGGCCGTGCTGGCCCTGCTCGGCGTGCCGCAGCTGGTGCTGGCGGTGAACAAGATCGACCTGGTCGGCTACGACGAGGCGACGTTCACGGTGATCGCCGAGGAGTTCGCCGCGCACGCGCTGTCGCTCGGCTACGCGCGGGGTTCGGTGCTCGCGATCCCGGTGTCGGCGCTGGAGGGCGACAACGTCGCGACGCGCTCGGAGCGGACGCCGTGGTACACCGGGCCGAGCCTGCTGGAGCACCTGGAGGACGTGCCGGTCGCGCCCGACCCGCACGACTCGGCGCTGCGGTTCCCGGTGCAGTACGTGATCCGCCCGCGCACGCCCGAGTACCCGGACTACCGCGGCTACGCGGGCCAGATCGCGGCCGGCACGGTGCGGCCGGGCGACGAGATCGTCGTGCTGCCGCAGGGCATCCGCAGCCGGGTCGAGCGGATCGACACCGCGGACGGCCCGCTCGCGGAGGCCGGCGCCGGGACGTCGGTGACGCTGCTGCTCGCCGACGACATCGACATCTCCCGCGGCGACCTGATCGCCGCCGCGGACGCGCCGCCGCGCGTCACCGACGAGATCACCGGAACGCTGTGCTGGCTGTCGTCCAAGCCGCTGAAGCCGGGCGCGCGCGTGCTGGTCAAGCACGGCACCCGGACGGTGCAGGCGCTGGTGGACGAGTTGCACGCGCGCTTCGACGAGCAGGCATTGTCCAGTGTGGACTCGCCGCCGTCGTTGGAGCTCAACGACATCGGGCTGGTCACGCTGCGCCTGGCCGAGGAGCTGGGCGTCGACGACTACGGCGTCAGCCCGCGCACCGGCGCGTTCCTGGTGATCGACCCGAAGGACGGCGACACCCTCGCCGCCGGGCTGGTGGGTGAGCGCTTCTCGTGACGCCTCCCCTGGTCGCCGTCGCGCACGGCAGTCGTGATCCCCGCTCGGCCGAGACCGTGCGGGCGCTCGTCGACGTCGTGCGCGCCCAGGCACCGGGCGCGTCGGTGTACGAGTCCTTCCTGGACCTGTCGGCGCCGCTCGTCACGGACGTGCTGCGGTCGCTGTACGCGGACGGGCACCGGACGGCGGTCGTGGTGCCACTGCTGCTGGGCAGCGCGTTCCACGCCCGGGTCGACCTGCCGGCGCTGATCGACGAGGTCGTCGCGGACTGCCCGGGCTTCGTCGTGCGGACGTCCGACGTGCTCGGCGCCGACCCGGCCCTGGAAGCCGTCGCCCTCGACCGGCTGGCGGCGGCGCCTCGCCGCGGGGACACCGGCGTGATCGTCAGCGCGGTCGGCTCGTCGAACGCTTCCGCGAACGCCGTCGTCGCCGGGCTGGCTTCCCGCTGGGAAGAGCGGCTGGGCCTCCCGGTGAGCGAGGCGTTCGCTTCCGCGACCCAGCCGGACATCCCCGCCGCGGCGGCGGCACTGCGAGCGCGGGGTGCTCAGCACCTGGTCGTCGCGTCGTGGTTCCTGGCCCCGGGCCTGCTGCCGGACCGGATCGCGCGGTTGGCCCGCGAGGCGGATCCGGACGCGTTCATCGCCGCACCATTGGCGAACGACCCGCGCGTCGCCGACGTGGTGGTCAGCCGGTACGCGTCCGCGGTCAGCGGGCTGCTTCGGCAGTACGCCTGACACCCGGCGCTAGGCGTCGAAAATCGCATGCATGTCGGCCACGGGCAGCCGCCGGACCGTCGGGAAGGGACGTTCGGGTGGCGGGCGGCGGCTTCTCGTGTGCCGGGCGCAGGATCCGTGGCGATGTCGGCGACCAGCGGCGCCGGGAGATCGGGATACGAGCAAGCAATGGCGCGCAGGCCGGAGTCGCGGCTGTGCGCGAACCGGAGGAAGGCGTCCCGGGGAAAGCGGGGATGGCCGGTCAGCGACCGCCGGAACTCCCGGCTCTCGCCGTGTGAGACGAGCAGCTCTTCGAGTGCGGCGCCGGACACGGAATCATGGTGGGCCGCGGTGACGCGGCGGACCATCGTCGAATCGTCGGTCATCAGGCGGTCGACGGCCCATGGCGGGAGATCCCGGCTGCCCGCCACGACCGTCCGGAAGAACTCGTACGGGGAATCGAGGTACTCCAGGCGTCCGGCGAGTGGCATCTCGCGGAGCCACCGCACCTCCCTGACGTCCCGCGACAGGTTGGACAGGTAATAGCCCACCGTCCACTGGCGGAGGGGGTGCAGTGCGGGCACTTTGGCGAGCAGGACGTCCCGGACGTCTCCCGAAGTGGCCCGGTTCAGCAGCAGGCCGACCATGAACATCTCGTTCTCGGTCTCGGCGAGCGATCGAACTGTCCCGGCGGGCAGACCGGGGTGGTTGGCCAGGCGGAAGTGCTCGTCCGCGTCATCGGCCTCGGTGAACCGAGCGATCAGCTCCGGCGTGAGGTCGACGTACCGAGGGCGTCCGCGCTCGTCACCGGGTCGGCGAGGAGCGCGTCGAGCAGATCGGGCGGCGGTGGGACGGCAGACCAGTGCAGTGCGGTGCAACGGACGTCGCCGTCTTCGTCGGTCAGCCACGCCCGCAGCACCTCTGGCGGCGGGTTGTGCCAGCGTTCGGCCAGCGCCTTGCGCACCTCGACCGCGGGGTCGGCGGCGAGCCGGGTGCGCACCTGCTCGTCCGTGATCCCGCGAGCCGCCGAGGCCGCGCACCTCTGCCGAAGGGTGTCCGGACAGCCGAAGCAGGATGCCCTGCGGCGTCGACTCGTTGGCGGCCAGCCACCCCGCACTGTCGGGCCCCCGTTCGATCACGGCGTCCGCGAAGCGCTCACTGATCTCCGACCTGACCCGGACCACGGCGTAGGCCAGTTCGGGGTCCTGGATCAGCCGGATCGCGAGGTCGTCGGGAGTAGCGGGATTCGAAGCCAGGCCACGCACAGCAGCCTGGCGGCGGGTGGTGGCCATGTCCGGAGCTTACTGACCACCCTGCGTACCCGGGGGCGTGCCACCACCGCCAGAAGGTGAGTCTCATTCACATTTTCCGTGACTCCGGGTACATGGGAACGGTGAATCCTTGACGTGGTAGTTAACTTGCCGGTAACTATCTGAACTGCTGCGCAGCTTTCTTCCCTCCCCTCGTGAAACCGCAGGTAGGTGGACACAGATGAAAGCTCTTCACTTTTCCCGGCTCGCCGCGCTGACCGCGGCCGCGGTCCTGCCGATCGCCCTCGCCGCTCCGGCGTCGGCCGCCACCAGCGTCACCTTCGACTGCCAAGCCAACGCCCCGATCGTCGGCCCGCAGAAGGTCGCGCTCAACCAGGACGCCGACGTGACCGCGCCGCCGACCGTCGCGCCCGGTGCCGCGTTCGACGTCGTCATCGATCCGGCGCCGAACACCGTCCCGGCCGAGGTGAGCGGGAACAAGGTCAAGAACATCAACACCTTCGCGCTCAAGATCCCGATCCCGGCCAACTCCTCCTACGTCGGCGCGGACCTCGCCGGCGGCTCCGGCCTGGGCACCACCCCGCCGACCATCTCCGTCGCGAACGGCGTCGCCACGCTGAGCTTCCCCGGCCCGATCGCGGGTGGCGCCACCTTCGAACTGCCCACGGTCACCGCGCACCTGACCGCGGGCCAGTCGGGCACCATCCAGACGAAGCTGGGCGGCACCAGCTACAGCGACCCCGGGCTGACGTTCAAGGCGGTGGCGAGCACGATCATCGGCGACCTCACCGCGCCGACGGCCTGCTTCCCCAACCCCAGCCCCGTCTTCACCACGACGACCATCGGCTGAGCGCCGGTCACCCTGCGGGCGGTTCGCCGCCCGCAGGGTGACCGCACGGGCAGCGTCGATCCGCGCCTTCGAGCGCTGTGCCCCGCGTAACACCGGCCACGCGCGGCGAGTGTGCGAAGGTGACGGACATGGCTGACGAACTGGTGCACTACGACGTGGTGGGCGGCACCGCCACGATCACCCTGGACTCCCCGCACAACCGCAACGCGCTCTCGGCGCAGCTGCGCCGCGAACTCTCGGACTCACTCGCGAAAGCGGCCGCCGACAACGCCGTGCGCGTGATCGTGCTGACCCACACCGGGCCGGTGTTCTGCGCGGGGATGGACCTGAAGGAAGCCCGCGGTGCCGGCGCGGGCGACCAGGGCGTGAACGAGTTCCCCCGCATTCTCGAGCAGCTGTGGACCAGCCCGAAGCCGGTGGTGGCGCGCCTGGCGGGCCCGGCGCGGGCGGGCGGCATCGGCATGGTGGCGGCGTGCGACATCGCCGTGGCGGTGCCGGCAGCGACGTTCGCCTTCTCCGAAGTCCGCATCGGCGTGGTGCCGGCGATCATCTCCCTGACGGTCCTCCCGCGGCTGAACCCGCGTGCGGCGCACGAGCTGTTCCTGACGGGCGACACGTTCGACGCCCGCCGCGCGGTCGAGATCGGCCTGCTGAACTCGGCGTCCGACGACCTCGACGGCGAGGTCGCCCGGTACGTCAAGGCGCTCGCGGCCGGCGGCCCGAAGGCGCTGGCCGAGACGAAGGCGCTGCTGAGCCGCCCCCGCCCGGCCACGCCGTCGGACGGCTTCGAGGAAATGCTCGGCCTGTCGGCGAAGTTCTTCGCCAGTGAGGAAGGCCAGGAGGGCATCCTGGCCTTCGCCCAGAAGCGCAAGCCGAACTGGGTCCCGCAGGACTAAGCCGGCACGCGGGCCTGCTTGCGCGGCAGCAGGGCGAGCAGGCCCGTCACCCCGCCGCACAGCGCGGCGACCACGTACACCGGTGCCAAACCGCCTGCCTGGTAAGCGATCCCGAGCACCGCGACCCCGAGCGTCTGCCCGAACTGCCGGGTCGTCGTCAGAATGCCCCCGGCCATCCCGGCCCGGCCCGGCGGTGCCGCGGTCGCTATCGCGGCGCCCATGGCCGGCCCCGAAATCCCGACGCCGATCCCGGTCACCGCCAGTCCGACGGCGATCCCGACGCTCCACTGCAGCAGGCAGCCGAACGCACCGAGCAGCACGCCCACGCCCAGCAGCACCCGCGGCGGGAACCGGTGCAGGAAGCGACCGGCGAACGTCGAAGTCAGGAACGACGCCACCGCCAGCGGCGCCAGCGCGAGCCCGGCGGCGACCGGCCCCAGCGAACGCCCGGTCTGCAGCCACAGCGAAACGTAGACCAGGGCGGCGAAAGTCAGCGTCGAAGCCGCCGCGCACGCGATCAGCGTCGTGAACTCGCCGTCGCGGAACAACCCCAGCTCCAGCATCGGTTCCGCACGACGGCGTTCCACCAGCACGAAACCGGCGAAGGCGGCCACCGAAACCCCCAGCGCTCCCACGGTGGCCGGAGAAGTCCACCGTCCGGAGCCGCCCAGGGTCAGCCCGTGCACCAAGCTCGCGGCGAAGACCGCGAACCACACCGCACCCGCGACGTCGAACCGGCCACGTCGGGCCGGGGTGTCCGGCCGCAGCACCAGTGCGGCGAACACCGCCGTCAGCACCGCCAGCGGGACGTTGACGAAGAAGATCGCCGCCCAGCCGAAGTACTCGGTCAGCACCCCGCCGACCACCGGACCCGCCGCCGCCCCGAGCCCGTTCACCGCGAAGAACACGCTGATCGCGGTCCCGCGCGCACGTCCTTCGTAGGAAGCGGCCAGGATCGCGAACCCGGTCACCGCCAGCGCCGAGCCGCCGACCGCCTGCACGCCACGGGCCGCGATCAGCGTCCCGATGTCCGGGGCCAGGCCACAGGCCAGGGACGCCAGGCCGAACACGGCCAGCCCGGCGAGGAACACCCGCCGCAGGCCCCAGCGGTCGGCGAGCGAACCCGCCGCGAGCATGAGCACCGCCAGCACCAGCGTGTAGACGTCCGGCACCCACTGCAGCTGCCCCACCGACGCCGTCAGATCGGCGCCGATCCGGGGCAGGGCCACCGTGACGACGGTGGTGTCCAGCAGGAACAGGAACGAGCCCGCACACACGGCGAGCAACGGCCACCACTTGCGCATCGAATCTCCCTTCGAGTCCTCCGAAGGGTGCGGTCGTGACGCCGGTCCTCACCACAAAGGTCGACAAGTCTGCCGGATACCGTCATGACCTAGGGTGCCAGCATGGAAACCGTCACCCTGGACGACGTCGACCGCGGCCTGGTCCACGCGCTGCAGCTCGACGGCCGCGCCCCACTGCGCACGCTGGGCCAGGTGCTCGGCGTCTCGGAGAACACGGTCGCGCGGCGCTACCGGCGACTGCACGCGGCCGGCGTCCTCCGCGTCACGGGTGCGATCAGCGGCGGCGAGGCCGGCTACACGACGTGGACGCTGCGCCTGCGCACGACGCCGGACGCCGGGGCCGCCGTCGCGGACGCGCTGGCCGACCGGTCCGACGTGTCGTGGGTGCACGTGCTGTCCGGCGGCACCGAGATCTCCTGCACCGTGCACGCCCCAGACACGGCCGGCCGCGATGACCTGCTCCTGCGCAAGCTGCCGCGGGCGAGCCGGGTCACCGCCGTCTCCGCGCACGAACTGCTCCACACGTTCGCGCTGCCGGACGGCTGGCGCGGGCTGCACTGCCTGACCCCCGCGCAGATCGAGCAGCTGCGCCCGTCCGAGCCCGACGGCACCGGCCTCCCGCCCGACCCCGAAGACCAGCCCCTTCTCGACGCGCTGGCCCACGACGGGCGCGCGAGCTACACCGCGCTGGCGAAAGCGACCGGCTGGTCCGACTCCACCGTGCGCCGCCGGATGGACCTGCTGCGGCGGCACGGCACGCTGACCTTCCACCTCGACGTCTCCCCGACCCGCCTCGGTTTCCGGTCCGAAACCCGGTTGTGGCTGACTGTCTCTCCCGCTCACCTCGCCGCAGCGGGCGCGGCGCTGGCGGGCCACGCCGAGACGTCCTTCGCCGTCGCCACCACCGGCACGACGAACCTCACCGCGATGGTCAACTGCCGCGACGGCCGCGACCTCTACCGCTACCTCACCGATCGCGTCGCCGGGATCCCCGGCGTGCAGACCCTCGAAAGCGCGCCGGTGATCCGCACGGTCAAACGCGCGGGGACGCCGCTCAGGCGTCCGGCAGCACGACCGTGAGCCGCCACGAACCGGCGCTGCGGCCGCTCGGGCCGAGTGCGCGCTGCGCGTCCGAAAGCACGCTGCGGATGGCCAGGTACGTCTTGGGTTCGGCCTTGCGCAAGGCGTCCGAGCCCGGCCAGATCAGCACGTGCTCCCCCGGCGGCAGCCACGACAGGTCGGTCAGGCAGTCGTAGAGCGCGTCGAGGTTGTGCCCGAAGTGGTCCGGAAAGGACAGTGCTTCGGCGAAGGCGGTGAGCGTGCTGGCCTTGTCGACGGTCGGCCGCGAATTCACCAGGTGCGGGTACGCACCCCGGGAGAACGCCTCTTCCGCGGCGGCCTTCGCCTGCTCGCCGGCGCTCATCGGGCCGGGTCCACGACGACGAACGACGCGTAGTGGTCGCCGGTGTAGTACAGCTCGTGCGCCTGCCCGGTGATCAGCCGCCGGGCGCCGCGGTCGGGACTGCCCGGGGTCTTCACCGTGTACTCGTGGTAGTAGCCGGACTTCTTGCCGGGCAAGCGCTTCTCCCGGTTCTCGAACACGACGTCGTCGTTGCGCGGGTACGGGTACGGGCCGCCCGCCTCGATCAGCTTCCACGTGTCCGCGGCCTGCGACGGCAGCGCGGAAAGCGCCTTCACCGGCAGCCCGGAGTCCGCGCCCGGCACCGCGGCACCGCCCTTGGCGGGCGTGGTCGTCACGCTCGGAGCGGGACTCGGTGCCGTCGAGCCGCCGCCGAGGTTGTCCTTGACCAGCCAGCCCCCCAGCACCAGCACGAGGAGCCCGATCAGCGCGGCGGTGATCCGCCTTCGGTTGAACATGGTGCGCGAGCCTATGCCGACCCGTCGGAGTCGTCGTCACGCCCCGGAGCCAGCCGGCGGGCGAACAGCCCGACCACCTTGTCGAGCACCCACGCGGCGGCCAGGCACAGCGGCACGACGACCACCATGACCAGCACGAACTGCACCGGGAACCAGGCCTGGGCGAGCCACAGCTCGACCCCGTCCCACCAGTCGGCAAGCCCGTTGAACACGGTGTGAGCCTACGCGCGCCCTGCTGCCCCCGCGCCGCAGGGGAGGTACGTTGCGAAGCATGTTCGCCGTGTACGCGCAGGAACCCAACGCCGACAGCCCGCTGGACTCGCTCGTCGTGGGCGAGCGCCCCGAACCCGAAGTGCCCGACGGCTGGGTCCGCGTGCAGGTCAAGGCGGCCAGCCTCAACATGCACGACCTCTGGACCCTGCGCGGCGTCGGCATCAAACCGGACCAGTTCCCGATGATCCTCGGCTGCGACGGCGCCGGGCTCCTCGACGACGGCACCGAGGTCGTCATCCACTCCGTGATCAACGCGCCGGGCTGGCAGGGCGACGACACGCTCGACCCGAAGCGCACCCTGCTCACCGAGAAGCACCAGGGCACCTTCGCCGACCAGGTCGTCGTGCCGGCCCGCAACGTCGTCCCGAAGCCCGCCGGGCTGAGCTTCGCCGAGGCCTCCGTCATGGGCACGGCCTGGCTGACCGCCTACCGGATGCTCTTCGTGAAGTCCGGGCTGCGGCCGGGGCAGACGATGCTGGTGCAGGGTGCCTCCGGCGGCGTCTCGACGGCGCTGGTCCAGCTCGGCCGCGCGGCCGGGTTCCGGGTCTGGGTCACCGGCCGCACCGAGGAGAAGCGCGCTCTCGCCACCAGCCTCGGCGCCCACCAGGCGTTCGAATCGGGCGCGCGGCTGCCCGAGCGCGTCGACGCCGTGTTCGAGACCGTCGGCAAGGCCACCTGGTCGCATTCGGTCAAATCGCTCAAGCCGGGCGGGATCATCGTGGTCTCGGGCTCGACCAGCGGCCCGGACGCGAACGCGGAGCTGCAGCGCGTCTTCTTCCTCCAGCTGCGCGTCGCCGGCTCGACCATGGGCACCCGCGACGAGCTCGCGGATCTGCTCGCGTACCTCGACCTGACCGGTGTCCGGCCGCAGATCGGTGCGGAACTTACATTTTCCGAGGCCCCCAAGGGGTTCCGGGCGATGCTCGAAGGGGACACCGCAGGCAAGATCGTCTTCACCCGGTAGACCGGCCGTGAGCTGGGCGGATCCCCGGATCCGCCCGGCGCGGAAATCATTTCGTCATCTGGTGATTTTTCGACGTGTTCAGTTCGAGACCTGGTCGTTAGCACCGAAATTCCACCAAAACCCAAGTCCGGCCAGGTAATCTGTAGTCATGACCGCAACGAAGCGGCCCGCGCCGGCTGGACCGGACGGCCGGCCCAGCAGCGACCCGGACCCGGTCCAGGTTTCCTTCCGGCGCTACGCCGGCGTCCGCACCCGGGTGCTGGAAGTCGGCGACACCGTTCCCGAGCCGGAGGTTCCGCGCCGCTCACTGCGTCGCCGGGCCGCCGCGCCGCACGTCCGGCCCACCACCCCGCGCCTGGTGCTCCTGCACGGCTACTGCGACAGCGCCGACACCTGGCGCCCCGCCCTGGAGCAGCTCGCGGCCGCCGGAATCCCGGCGGTTGCGGTCGATCTGCCCGGTTTCGGTGACGCCCAGCCGTTGCGGCCGGGCCCGATGCTGCCGCAGCTCGACGCGTTCACCACCGCCGTCGTCCGCGAGCAGGCCGTCCTCGGCTCGGTCGTGCTGGCCGGGAACTCCCTCGGCGGCACCATGAGCCTGCGCGCGGCGCAGAACAGCAGGCTGCCGATCTCCGGCGTCGTGTCGATCGCCGCGCCCGGCTTCGTCGATTCGTGGCTGATCCGCGCGGTGGCGCGCTATCCGCTGCCGCTGCGGCTGTACTCGTCCCTGCCCGTTCCCGTGCCGGGCTTCCTGGTGCGCAAGGTCGCCGAGCAGGTCGTCCCGCGGTTGCTGTACGCCGATTCGGGCGCGGCCGACGCGACCCAGGTCCAGCGCTTCACCGCGCTCTTCCCGGACTACCGCGCGACGAAGAACCGGCTGGAGGAGGCCCGGCAGCTCGTCGCGGAACTCGCCGACGCCTACCGCCTGGATTCCGTCGAGGTCCCGCTGCTGGTCGTCGCGTGCGGCAAGGACAAGCTCGTCACCGCGGCGTCCGGGCGGCAGCTGCACACGCTGGTGCCGCACAGCAGGCTGCTGGTCCGCGAGGACTGGGGGCACTGCCCGCAGCTGGACGCCCCGGTGGAGATCGCGGAACTGCTCACCTACTTCGCGGCGGGCGCGGTCCGGACCACCCAGGCCAAGCGGGCTGCCGCGACGGCGCCGAAGGCCGTCAGCGAGGACACCGCGGCGGGCTGACGAGCTCAGGCTGTAAGCGTGCGGAGTTGGCGGTAGGTTCCGGCGAGGGTCCGTGATCCGGACCTTCCACCGACCGCTCGGGAGGCGATGATGTCCGCTCCAGGAGGCACGAGCTCCGGCATCTTCCGGCGCAAGCCGATCGACCAGATCCAGGATCCGGCGGAAAGCGGCGGCCTGCAACGCACCCTGGGGCTGTGGCAGCTGACCGCCATCGGCATCGGCGGCATCATCGGCGCCGGGATCTTCGCCCTCGCCGGCAGCGTCGCGCACGGCGACGACGCGGCGGGTATCCCGGGAGTCGGCCCGGCCGTGCTGATCTCGTTCCTCATCGCCGGGGTCGCCAGCGCCGCGGCGGCGTTCTCCTACGCGGAGTTCGCCGGCCTGATCCCGAAGGCCGGCTCGGCCTACACCTACGGCTACGCGGTGCTCGGCGAGATCGTCGGCTGGTTCATCGGCTGGGACCTGCTGCTGGAGTACACCGCGATCGTGGCGGTGGTGGCCATCGGCATCTCGGGCTACTTCAACTTCCTGCTCGGCCAGATCGGCCTGGACCTGCCCGCGTGGATGCTCGGCGCGCCCGGTACCGGGCCGGGCCACAAGGTCGACCTGTTCGCCGCCCTGCTGTGCCTGCTGATCGCGTACCTGCTCAACCGCGGCATCCGCAGCGCCGCCCGGTTCGAGACGGCGATGGTCGGGATCAAGGTCCTGATCGTGCTGGTGGTCATCCTGGTCGGCTTCTTCTACGTCAAGACCGGCAACTACACGCCGTTCGCGCCCGCGGGCTTCGGCGGCGCGGTGACCGGCGCCGCGACGGTGTTCTTCGCGGTCTTCGGTTATGACGCCATGAGCACCGCGGCAGAGGAGTCCAAGGACGCGCAGCGGCACATGCCGAAGGCGATCCTGTACTCGCTGGCCATCTCGATGGTGCTGTACGTGCTGGCCTGCCTGGTCCTGACCGGTATGCAGAAGTACACCGAGATCGACCCGAAGAGCGGCTTCTCGACGGCGTTCAAGTCGGTCGGCCTCGACGGGCTGGCCACGGTGATCGCCATCGGCGCGATCGTCGGCATCCTGACCGTGCTGTTCACGTTCCTGATGGGCGCCACCCGCGTCGGCTACTCGATGAGCCGTGACGGGCTGCTCCCGCCGTGGCTGGGCAAGACGAACCCGGCGCGGCAGGTGCCGAGCCGGATGACGTGGATCCTCGGTGGCGCGGCGGCGATCATCGCCGGGGTGCTGCCGATCGGCGAGGCCGCCGAGCTGACGAACATCGGCATCCTGCTCGCGTTCGTCGTCGTCTGCGTCGCGGTGATCGTGCTGCGCTACAAGCAGCCGGACCTGCCCCGGACGTTCAAGACGCCGGGCATGCCGGTGGTGCCCGCGATCGGCGTCGTGTTCTCGATCTGGCTGATCACGTTCCTGCAGCCGGCGACCTGGCTGCGGTTCGCCGTCTGGTTCGTCCTCGGCCTGATCGTCTACTTCCTGTACAGCAAGCGGCACTCGGTCCTGAACCGCGGCCCGGGCGCCTAGCGGATCCGGTCGAGGCGTGCGGCGGCTTCGCGCGCCTCGACCTTCAGCCGTTCGATGATCACGGCGGCCGAGGCGTCGTAGGCGAGCGGGTAGGTCTGGCCCGCCCACAGCGAGATCGCTTCCGGGTCGCCCGCCTTCGCGGATGCCTTGCGCACCGGGCCCGCGAGGTGGTTGAGCTGCGGGTACGCGGCCGGCGCACCTTCGGACAGGGCGTCCATGAACTTGTTGACCAGCCCGCGCGCCGGGCGGCCGCTGAACGCGCGGGTGAAGGCCGTCTCGCGCTCAGCCAGGGCGAGGGCCTTGCGGTGCGCCTCGGACGTCCCGGCTTCGTCCGCGCGCAGGAAAACGGTGCCCAGCTGGGCGGCCGCGGCCCCGGCGGCGAGCACGGCCGCGACGTCGGCGCCGTGCACCAGCCCCCCGGCGGCGATCAGCGGCAGCTCGACCCGGGCGGCGACCAGCCTCAGGAGCGCGAGCACGCCGTATTCGGCGCCGCCGCCGGGCAGGCGCGGGTCATCGGTGAACAGGCTGCGGTGCCCGCCGGCTTCGAAGCCCTGGACGACGAGCGCGTCGGCACCGAGGTCGGCCGCTCGCTGCGCGGCTTCCGGAGTGGTCACGGTGATGACGATCTTGCTGCCGGCGTCCTTCAGGCGCACCACGTCCGACGGCGTGGGCGGGCCGAAGGTGAACGAGACCACCGGCACACGCTTCTCGAGCACGACGTCCAGCTTCGCCGGGTAGGCGTCGTCGTCCCACTTCGGCTCACCGAGCTCGACGTCGTACTCGCGGGCGAACTCCCGCAGGCGGGTTTCGTGGCCGGAGGTGTCGGCGCCGGTATCGGGCTGCGGGACGAAGAGGTTGACGCCGAACGGCCGCCCGGTGAGCTCGGCGGTGCGGTCGATCTGCGCGGTCAGCGCCGCGGGGGTGAGCATGCCGGCGGAAAGGAAGCCGAAGCCCCCGGCCTCGGACACCGCGGCGACCAGCTCCGGAGTGGTGGGACCGCCGGCCATCGGCGCGGCGACGACCGGGAACGTCAGCTCGTCGAACATGCCACCGAGCGTAGTCCCCCAGGACTACCCAAGCTGGTCTAGACCAAATGGGCGGGAAGTGCGACGATCCGGACAGGTGCGACGGCGAGGTCGCGCCCTGCCCGCCAGGAGGTCCCCCGGTGAAGAACCCGTTCGCGCGGCGACTCGGCCGCGCGCTCGCCGTGCTGGCCCTGATCGGCGCCGGTACCCAGCTCACGCAGGCCGAAGCGGCCACCCCGGCGTTGCAGTCGATCGTGCCGGTGCCGGTCTCGGTGACCCCGGCGGCCGGTGTCGCGTTCCCGCTGGTCTCGACCACGAAGATCGTCACCGAGGCCGGTTCGGCACCGGCCCGGCAGGTCGGCGACTACCTGGCCGGCGTGCTGCGGCCGTCGACCGGCTTCGCGCTGCCGGTGTCCGACGCGCCCGCAGCCGTGCCGTCCGACAGCATCGCGCTGCTGCTGAGCGGCGCGCCCGCGTCCGTCGGCGCGCAGGGTTACCAGCTGGTGTCGACGGCGTCGTCGGTCACCGTGCGGGCCACGACCGCGGACGGTCTGTTCGCCGCGGTCCAGACGTTGCGGCAGCTGCTGCCGGGCCGGGTCGAAAGCGCCTCGGCCCAGCCCGGGCCGTGGAGCATCCCGGGCGCGACGGTGCTCGACTACCCGCGCTTCGCCTACCGCGGCGCGATGCTCGACGTCGCCCGCCACTTCCACCCGGTGTCGACGGTCAAGCGGTACCTCGACCAGCTGGCCCAGTACAAGATCAACCACCTGCACCTGCACCTGGCCGACGACCAGGGCTGGCGCATCCAGATCGACAGCTGGCCCCGCCTGGCGACGTACGGCGGCAGCACCCAGGTCGGCGGCGGCGCGGGCGGCTACTACACGAAGGCGCAGTACACGGACATCGTGAACTACGCGGCGTCCCGCCACATCACGATCATCCCGGAGATCGACATGCCGGGACACGTGAACGCGGCCCTGGCGTCGTACGCGGAGCTGAACTGCAACGGCGTGGCGCCCGCCCTGCGCACGGACACGGCGGTTGGCTACAGCTCGCTGTGCATCTCGAAGGACATCACGTACACGTTCGTCGCGGATGTCCTGCGCGAGCTGGCGGCCCTGACCCCGGGCCCGTACCTCCACATCGGCGGCGACGAAGCGTCGGCGACCTCGCAGGCGGACTACCTGACGTTCATGAACAAGGTGCTTCCCCTGGTGGCGGCGACGGGCAAATCGGTGGTGGGCTGGCACGACATCGCGAAGGCGTCCCTGCCCGCTTCGGCGACCCCGCAGTTCTGGGGAACGTCCACATCGGACTCGGGGGTCTCGACGGCGGTTTCCCGCGGCAGCAAGGTGATCCTGTCGCCGGCGAACAAGGCGTACCTGGACATGAAGTACAACAGCTCGACGCCCATCGGCCTGTCGTGGGCGGGCTACATCGAGATTCAGGACGCGTACAACTGGAACCCGGGAGCGTACCTGTCGGGCGTGGGCGAGTCGGCGGTCCGCGGCGTGGAGTCACCACTGTGGACGGAGACGGTGGTCAACCCGGCGGACATCGACTACCTCGTGTTCCCCCGGTTGGCGGCGCACGCGGAGCTGGGCTGGTCCCCGTGGTCGACGCACGACTGGACGGCGTTCCGGACCCGGCTGGGGGCCCAGGCGCCGCGGTGGGTGGCGCAGGGCATCAACTTCTACCGGTCTTCGCAGATCGCGTGGGACACGGGCGGAACGACGAACCCGGGTACCTGCGCGGACCCGGCGTGGAGCGCCACGCAGGTCTACCCGGGCGGGAACGTGGTGTCCCACAACGGCCACAAGTGGACGGCGAAGTGGTGGACGCAGGGAGAGGAGCCGGGAACGACGGGCCAGTGGGGAGTCTGGACCGACAACGGCGCCTGCTGACCTGAGCTGTTCCCGGAGGCGGCCCGGGCGTGGCACAGTCGACGGGTGAGCGAAACGCCCGCACGACCGGACGGCCGAGAGCCCGGCTTTCGCGCCGAGCGCTTGGGCAAGGTGCTCAGCACGCGTGCCATCGTGCTCGCCGGGCTGATCGTCGTCGTGGTCGCGCTCGGGACGCTCTGGCTCCTGCTGGCGCTGTTCGGCGCCGGCACCCCGGCGGACCAGGCGCAGCTGGACGTCTTCCGCGCGACCGGAAACGTGGTGCTCGGCGCGGGCGGAGCCGTTGCGCTGGTGCTGGCCGCACGACGTCAGCGCCTGGGCGAGCTCGAACTGCG
>NZ_MUMI01000166.1 GCF_002155975.1 Amycolatopsis kentuckyensis | reverse complement strand
GTGCGCTGGGTCGACGCCGGCAGCGACGACTCCGGGATGTGCCGCGGGCGGCCCAGGTACGCGTCCAGATCACCAGCGTCGACGGTCAGCGGCAGCGAAACCTCGTCCAGGGCCACCTTGGTCGCGACCTTCCGCAGCACCTTGGCGATCGTCCGGTTCGCGTCGCGCACGCCCGCCTCGCGGGTGTACTCGGCGGCGATCCGGCTGAACGCGGCGTCGGTCAGCGTGACGTCGGACGTGCCCAGCCCGGCCCGCTCCAGCTCGCGGGGGAGCAGGTGGTCGCGGGCGATGGTGACCTTCTCGTGCTCGGTGTAGCCGTCCAGCGTGACGAGCTCCATGCGGTCCAGCAGCGGGCCGGGGATGGTCTCCAGCGCGTTGGCGGTCGCCAGGAACACGACGTCGGACAGGTCCAGCTCGACCTCGAGGTAGTGGTCGCGGAACGTGTGGTTCTGCTCCGGGTCCAGCACTTCGAGCAGCGCCGCGGTCGGGTCGCCGCGGTAGTCGGCGCCGACCTTGTCGATCTCGTCGAGCAGCACGACCGGGTTCATCGAGCCGGCTTCCTTGATGGCGCGGACGATCCGGCCGGGCAGCGCGCCGACGTACGTGCGGCGGTGGCCGCGGATCTCCGCCTCGTCGCGGATGCCGCCCAGCGCCACCCGGACGAACTTGCGGCCCATGGCCTTCGCGACCGACTCACCCAGCGACGTCTTGCCGACCCCGGGAGGGCCCGCGAGGGCGAGCACCGCACCGGAACGCCGTCCGCCGACCGGGCCGAGACCCGATTCCGCGCGCCGCTTCCGGACGGCCAGGTATTCGATGATGCGTTCCTTGACGTCGTCCAGACCCGCGTGGTCGGCGTCCAGAATGGCCCGGGCCGCGGCGATGTCGTGGACGTCCTCGGTGCGCTCGGTCCAGGGCAGTTCCAGGACGGTGTCCAGCCAGGTGCGGATCCAGCCGCCTTCGGGGGACTGCTCGGACGTGCGGTCCAGTTTGTCCACTTCGGCCAGTGCGGCCTTCTTGACGGCGTCGGGCAGTTCGGCAGCCTCGACGCGGGCGCGGTAATCCGTCTCGTCAGCGGTGCCGTCGAGTTCGCCGAGCTCCTTGCGGATGGCCTCGAGCTGGCGGCGCAGCAGGAACTCCTTCTGCTGCTTCTCCATGCCCTCGGCGACGTCCTTGCGGATCGTGTCGGTCACCTCGAGCTCGGCCAGGTGCTCCTTGCTCCATTCGAGGGCCTTCTCCAGCCGGGCGCTGACGTCCACTGTGGACAGAAGGGTGAGCTTCTGGTCGGTGTCGAGGTACGGCGCGTTCCCGGACAGGTCGGCGATCGCGGAGGCGTCCTCGACCTGCTGGACGGCGTCGATCAGCTGCCAGCCGCCGCGCTGCTGGAGGATCGAGATGACGACGGCCTTGTACTCGGTCGCGAGCTTCGCGGTCTGCTCGTCGGTGGTCTCGGTGGCGTCCTCGGCGTGCACCCAGCGGGCGGCGCCGGGACCGTCGGCGATCCGGCCGACGACCGCGCGGGCCGTGCCGCGCAGCAGGACGGCGGCCTTGCCGCCGGGCACGCGGCCGATGCGCTCGACCGTGGCGACGGTGCCGAACTCGGCGTACTCGCCGTGGACGCGCGGGACGATGAGGACTTCGGCTTTGGCGGCGCCGGTCGACCGGATCCCGGGGAAGGAAGCCTGGCTCGGCGTCTTGGCCTGGGCGGACTCCACCGCGGCCCGCGTCTCGGTGTCGGTCAGGTCGAGCGGGACGACCATGCCCGGCAGCACGACGTCGTCATCGAGCGGGAGCACGGGCAGGAGGCGGGTGTCGGACATGTGCACTCCTCGGATAGTTGAGTCTGCCTAGCTCAACTCTCCGATGGGTGTGTTTGTTTCCGATGGTGCGTTCGCCCACAGCGATCGGGGAAACCGCAGGTCAGCGCCCTGGCTTCGCCGCCACGGCGCACCACGCGAACGGGCGGGCCTCCGCCTCCAGGGCGTTGATCTTCCGGTCCGGCCGCCAGTCCGGCAGGTGCACGATGCCCGGCTCCAGGATCGGCCAGTCGCCGAAGAGCGGCTCGATCTCTTCGCGGTTGCGCAGCCAGACCGGGTTGCTCGTCTTGCGGTACTGCTCGACGAACCACCGCAGCCCGTCCAGGTACGGACCGGACCCGTCGCCTTCGCTCATCTGGGAGATCGCCAGCCAGCTGCCCGGCGCGAGCGCGTCCCGGTACGCCGCCAGCAGCCCGTCCGGATCGTCGTCCGGGCCGACGAAGTGCAGCACCGCCGCCATGATCAGGCAGACCGGCTGCGAAAAGTCGATCAGCCGGCGCGTCTCTTCGGAGCGCAGCACGGACTTCGCGTCCCGCATGTCGGCCTGGACGATGCCGGCCCAGTCGGTCGCCATGCCCTCTTCGAGGATCAGCGTCGCGTGGGCGACGGCGACCGGCTCGTAGTCGACGTAGACGACCTTCGCGTCGTGGTCTTCGGGCAGCTCCGCCTCGACGACCTCGTGCACGTTGCCCGCCGTCGGCACGCCCGAGCCGAGGTCGATGAACTGCCGGATACCGGCCCGCAGCGCCGCCCGCACCGCGCGGTTCATGAACTCGCGGTTCTGCTTGGACCCCGGGCGCACCAGCGGCCACTGCTGTTCCATGCGCCGGCCGAACTCGCGGTCCACGGCCCAGTTCTGGGTACCGCCCAGGTACCAGTCGTAGATCCGGGCCGCGGACGGCTTCTCGGTGTCGACGCCCTCGGGCGCTCTCGGCGCGGAATCCCGCTGGTCGGTCACTTCAGGCTCCCCTCGCTGGCGGCGAGGTCAGCCTATAAGCCCAGGGCAGCCGCGGTAATCCTCCAGTAGTTCACCGAACAGCCGGTCGACGCTGCCAGTACGTCCACAGCGGGCGGTAGCCCTGGGCGTACCAGAACGGCGTCGACAGCGGGTTCGCCGCGGCGTGGTGCAGCAGGACGACGTCGGCGCCTTCCTCGTCGAGGACTTGGTGGGCGTGCGTCGCCAGCGCGGTGCCGACGCCGGACGACCGCGCCGCCTCCGCCACGGCCAATGAGGACAGGTAGCCCACCCGGGAAGCCGCGACCCGGCCGCTGATCCAGCCGGTCTCGCCCGGGTGCTGGACGCTCACCATGCCGAGCGGACGGCCGTACAGCTCGGCGATCCACAACGGCGGCTCCGGCCGCTTCAGCTGCTCGGCGAGGTCCTTGGCCAGGATCTCCTCGACGCCGGTGCGCCAGTTCACCGTGCCGTACTGGGCGTCGTAGGAGTGCAGCTCCATCCCGAGCGCCACCGCGGTTTCCAGGTCGCCGGGCTCGGCGCGGCGGATCTTGACGCCGGGGGTGCCGAGCGGGGTCGCCGGGACGTGCCGCTGCGCGGGGCGGACCGCGACCACCCGCAACGGCGCGAAGCCGTGGTGCAGCATTTCCCGCGCGCCGGCGGCGTCCCGGCTCGCGCGCGGGACGATCGCCGCGGTCTCGGTGTCGCCGCGCTCGGCGACCGCGCGCAGATGTTCATCCCATCGGGTGAGGAGGGCGTCCAGCACGGCCGCCGGCTGCGGACCGGCCAGCTGGAGATCGAGGCGGTGCTCGGTCAGCGCGCGCCACGGGGCGTTCGGGGCGTCGCGGTCGACCTGGACGCGGGAGGCCAGCCCGGACGCGGCGGAGTCGCCCGTCGCCACCTCCAGGACCACCGCGTTTTCCGCTGCCTCGAAGGGAGTCGATCCGGGGAGGAGGGAGTCCACCGCCGCGAGCCGTGCCGCGTGCTCGGTGGCAATCACATCGCTGTGCATGAGGCCATTGAAGCGCTACCCGGCGGCGCGTGCGAAGAGAACCGGCACAGTTACGACACCTGCCGTTTCACCCCTTGGTCCACGCAGGTCAGCGCGTTCGAGGCATTGTTAACCCTGGGGTGATCTCCTACTGTCTCGAAAGGGACACGGGTACGCCCTACGGGGTACGGTATGGCCCTTGTCCACACCCGAAGTCACGGATCAGCACCGGTGGACAAGCCGGGAGGGAAGGTCGGATGCCGGACACCAACGCCCACGGCGACGCCGTCGCGCAGGCGCAGCCCGGGCCGGGAGCCGCCTCCGGGACACCACCCGTCTCCGCCGAAGCCCGCACCGACGAACGCCGCTTCCGCATCTACACCTTCGCGGTCCTGAGCCTCGGGCTCGTCGCCGCGTTCGCGGTCGGCTCGTGGCTGCCGTTCGAGTGGAACGACCGGCTGCTGTGGATCGGGCCCGTGCTCGCGGTCGCCTTCCTGCTCGCCGAACAGCTCGGCATCAACGTCGACGTCCGCAGCGGCATCTCGTGGACGATCTCGTTCACCGAGATCCCGCTCGTCATCGGGTTCTTCGTCGCGCCCTTCGAAGTCGTGCTGGCCGCGCACCTCGTCGCCGGCATCGGCACGCTGCTCGCGCGCAAGGTCGCCGGCCGCGTGCTCTACAACGCGGGCGCGTTCCTGCTCGAGATCACCGGCGCCTTCGCGGTCGCCGGTCTGGTCAAGCACGCCGTCGGGACCGGGGACGAGATCCCGTGGGTCGCGGCGCTGGCCGGCACGCTGACCGCGCCGCTCGTGAGCACGCTGCTCGCCCTGGCCGCGGTCCGCGTGCTGCGGCGCCGGATGCGGGTCAGCACCGCCGTCCGGCTCACCGGGCGGATCCTGGTCGTCGGCTTCGTCAACGCGTCCGTCGGCCTCTCCGGCTACCTCGTCATCTCCAGCACGCCGCAGGCGTGGCCGCTGGTGCTCGCCGTCTTCCTCGGCCTCACCGCGCTGTACTGGGCGTACTCCGACCTCCTGCGCGAGCAGCGGGACATGGAGGCGCTCTCGGACGTCAGCCTGATGGTGGCCCGCTCGGGCCAGCAGGCCGCGGCGCGCCCGGCCAGCCGCGCCGACGAGCTCGTCG
>NZ_MUMI01000165.1 GCF_002155975.1 Amycolatopsis kentuckyensis | reverse complement strand
GTACGTGCGCTTGGTCGGCGAAGCGCACGTACAGGTCGAACCCGACGCCCGCGATGTGGCCGGACTGCTCCGCCCCGAGGATGTTGCCCGCGCCGCGGATCTCGAGGTCCTTCATCGCGACCGCCATGCCCGCGCCGAGCTCGGTGTTCTGGGCGATCGTCGCCAGCCTGTCGTGCGCGGTCTCCGTCAGCGGGGCCTCCGGGGGGTACAGGAAGTACGCGTACCCACGGTCACGGCCACGGCCGACCCGGCCGCGCAGCTGGTGCAGCTGGGCCAGCCCGAGCAGGTCACCGCGCTCGACCAGCAGCGTGTTCGCGTTCGAGATGTCGAGGCCGGTCTCGACGATCGTGGTGCACACCAGGACGTCGTACTCGTTCTCCCAGAAACCCTGGATGATCTTTTCGAGCTTGTCCTCGTTCATCTGGCCGTGCGCGGTGACGACGCGCGCCTCCGGCACCAGCTCCCGGATGTGCCGCGCGGCCTTCTCGATCGAGGAGACGCGGTTGTGGACGTAGAAGACCTGGCCGTCGCGCAGCAGCTCGCGCCGGATGGCCGCGCCGACCTGCTTGTCGTCGTACGCGCCGACGTAGGTCAGGATCGGGTGGCGATCCTCCGGCGGGGTCAGGATCGTCGACATCTCGCGGATGCCCGCCAGGGACATCTCCAGCGTGCGCGGGATCGGCGTCG
>NZ_MUMI01000164.1:10899-11527 GCF_002155975.1 Amycolatopsis kentuckyensis | reverse complement strand
GCGACGCGAACGTCCTCGACAGCTTCCGCGGCGGCCGGGGCCGGGCGGTCATCACGGCGTCGAACTCGATCGAGTACGCGTTCGAGGGAGCGACGCTGGCCTCCGACAGCTCTCCCTGCATCTCGATGTCCCGGCTCGGCGTCTGCTTGGGATTGCGCTCGCGGACCCGGTCGAACAAGTACTCGTACAGCTCGCCCAGCGCGATCAAGCCGTCCTCGTCGCGGTCCGCTTCGNNATGACCGCCCGGCCCCGGCCGCCGCGGAAGCTGTCGAGGACGTTCGCGTCGCCCGAGGCCCGGACCGCCACGCCCTGGCCGAACGCCCCTCCGTAGCAGCAGTCCAGCAGCAGGACGATGCTGCGCGACCGGCTCTGCCGGATGCACTGCTGCACGAACTCCGCCGACACCGCCGTCGACCTCAGGCGGTCCGGCCGCGTGTTGCGCGCCGCGAAGTACAGGCCGCCGGAATCGTCCTTCAGGCCGTGGCAGGAGAAGTGCATCAGGAGGACGTCGTCGGGCCTGCCCTCCAGGCAGAGGTCCTCGATCTCCGCCTGCACCACGTGCGCGGTCTCGTTCCGGACGACGCACACCTCGAAGTCGCTGATCGCCCGGTCGGCGAGCACCCCGGCC
>NZ_MUMI01000164.1:0-10807 GCF_002155975.1 Amycolatopsis kentuckyensis | reverse complement strand
CCGGATGCCCGCCGCCGCGGGACGCGCGACCACGCACGGCGCCCGCGAAGCCAGCGCCGCCTCGACACTGCCTTCCGCCGGTTCGTCCAAGGCCTGCTCGAACATCCGGAACCCCAGCGGACCGGCCGGGTCGGGCACCAGGCCGGTCGTCGTGCCCGAGACGGCGGTCAACGCGAGCGCGAAATAGCGCTCCCCCAGCTCCGCGGCCAAGTGCGTGCCCGCGGACGGCGCCGTCATGCCCGGCATCGGCGAGAACGGCACGCGCTGGAGGTGTCCGTTGTGGATCATCAGCACGATCTTCTCGCCGGGGAACCGCCGCCGCAGCAGCCGCACGGTGGCCGCCATGTAGGTGTCCCGCGACGAACTCTGCGGCTCCGGCGCCCGCCCGGCCATCAGCGCGTCCAGCTCCCGCAGGTAGAGGTCGACCCGCAGCGCGCCCTCCGCGTCGTGCGCGGCTTCGGGCGCCAGTGACTCGACGTGTCCTTTGAGGACGGTCAGCGCCACGGTGGCCGCGTCCCGCTCCGCGACACTCATCTCCTTGTACCGGCCCGGCGCAACCGCACTGCTCACCGACGCGTACGGCTCGCAAGCCGCCAGCGCTGCGTCCACAAGGGACACATTGGCGGGATCCACCCGCGACAGGACTTCGCGGACCGCCCGCAGCGCGGGGACCGGCGAGCCCGCCGAACTCGGTACGTCCAGGCCCGCGAACCGGACGCCGCGTCCCCGCAGCCAGGTCAGCATCTCGTGCACCTCGGCCGAGTCGCCGAGGCCGAACGTGAAGCCGTCCCGGGCGATGTCGGCGACCTCGCCCGGGCCACCCTGCAGCCACGCGTCGACCAGGTGCCCCTCGGCGAAGCCGCCCTCGAACCCGAGCACCGTGAACCCGCGTTCGGTGACGAGGTGGCGCAGGAGGCGGTCGCGCAGCACGCCGAACTCGCGGATGTGATGGTTGTTCTCGCCGATGGCGACGACCTCGGCGTCGCCGATCAACTCGGCGATGGAAGCTACGGCGATGGGTTCTGACATACTGAGCACACTAACGCAACAGGAGTAGCAGTTGGCAACCGAGATTTCCGGGACCAAGCGCCCGGGCGGCCGCACCGAGCGGACCCGCCTCGCCGCGCTGAACGCCACACTGGAGCTGCTCGGCGAACGCGGGTACGCGGAGCTGACCGTCGAGGCGGTCGCCGAGCGCTCCGGCGTGCACAAGACGACGCTCTACCGCCGCTGGGAGTCCGCCGAGGGCCTGGTCGCGGCGGCCCTGCTGATGGGCGCCGAGCAGGAGTGGGCGGTGCCGGACACCGGTTCCCTCGAAGGCGACCTGCGCGCGATCAACCTGGAGCTGGTGCGCTACTTCACCACCCCGGGCGAGCGCGAGCTGCCCACGGCGTCGATCTCGGCGGCGTTCCTGTCCCCCCGCGCGGCCGACGCCCTGCGCGAGTTCTACGTCGACCGCCACGCCCGTTCGGGGGCCGCCGTGGCCCGGGCGATCGACCGCGGCGAAGTCCCGCCCGGCACCGATCCCGTGGAGCCGGTGCGGGTGGCCTGCGGGCCGATCTTCTACCGCCTGTTCGTCTCCCGGGAAGGCGTGACGCCGCGGGACGCCGACATCGCCGCGAAAGCCGCCGCGGCCGCCGCGAAAGCCGGCGTGTTCACGGCAACGGCCGACTGAACCGCACCACATCCAGGGTGATGCCGTCCAGGGTCTCGGTCCCGGTTTCCCCGTCGGGCCGCCAGCCCTGCCGCCGGTAGAAGGCCTTCGCCCGGTCGTTCGTCGCGAGCACCCACAGGACGGCGCTGTCACCGGACATCCCTTCGACGACGCGGTCGTGCAGCGCCCGGCCGAGACCCCGGCCCCAGAACTCCGGCAGCAGGTACAGCGCGTACAGCTGCGAAGGCCCGAAGGCGGCGAAGCCCGCGACGACGCCGTCCTCCTCGAGGACCAGCACCTGCCCCGCGCCCTCGCCGATGCGCCGCGCCCAGGAAGCCGCCCGTTCTCCGGCCGAGAGACGCGCGAGGAAGTCGTCCGGCAGCAGGCCCGCATACGCCGCCTGCCACGACGCCACGTGGACCCGCCCGATCGCCGGGGCGTCGGCGACCGTGGCCGCGCGGATCAGCTCTTCTCCAGGTACTCCGCGCGCTCGACGTCGACGACGTCGGCGACCATCTGCGCCAGGCCGCGGTACTTCGTCAGCTCCGGGTCCTTGGTGACGAGCTCCTGCGCCAGGGCCCGGGACGCGGCGATCACGTCCTCGTCCCGCAGCAGCGACAGCAGCTTGAGCGTGGACCGCTTCCCGGACTGCGCGGCGCCGAGGATGTCGCCTTCGCGGCGCAGCTCCAGGTCGAGGCGCGACAGCTCGAAACCGTCCGTCGTGGACTCGACCGCCGCCAGCCGTTCGCGGGTCGCCGTGCCGTCGAGGGTCTCGGTGACCAGCAGGCACAGCCCCGGCACGCTGCCCCGGCCGACGCGGCCGCGCAGCTGGTGCAGCTGGCTGACGCCGAACCGGTCGGCGTCCATGATCACCATCGCGGTCGCGTTCGGCACGTTCACGCCGACCTCGATCACCGTGGTGGCCACCAGGACGTCCAGCTGGGCCGCCGAGAACGCGCGCATCACGGCGTCCTTGTCGTCGGGCGGCATCCGGCCGTGCAGCACGCCGATCTTCAGGCCCTGCAACGGACCGTGCTCCAGTTCGGGGGCGACCTCGAGGACCGCGAGCGGCGGCCGCTTGTCGCTCTTGTCCGACGGCGGCTCGTCGCCGATCCGCGGGCACACGACGTACGCCTGGTGCCCCTTGCCGACCTCTTCGCGCACGCGCTGCCAGATCCGCTCGAACCAGGCGGGCTTCTCGGCGACCGGCACGACCGTGGTGGCGATCGGCGACCGCCCGACCGGCATCTCGCGCAGCGCGGAGACCTCCAGGTCGCCGTAGACGGTCATCGCGACCGTGCGCGGGATCGGCGTCGCGGTCATGACGAGCACGTGCGGGCTGGTGTCGCCGGACCCGCGGGTGCGCAGCGCGTCCCGCTGCTCGACACCGAACCGGTGCTGCTCGTCGACGACGGCGAGGCCGAGGTCGGCGAACTCGACGTGGTCCTGGATCAGCGCGTGCGTGCCGACGACGATGCCGGCTTCCCCGCTGACGATCTCCAGCAGCGACTTCTTCCGCTCCTTCGCGCCCATCGACCCGGTGAGCAGCGTCACGCGCGTGGCGTTCTCCGCCGCGCCCAGCTCGCCCGCCTGGCCGAGGTCGCCGAGCATTTCCCGCAGCGACCGCGCGTGCTGCGCCGCCAGGACCTCGGTCGGCGCCAGCATCGCGGCCTGCCGCCCGTTGTCGACGACCTGCAGCATCGCCCGCAGCGCGACGACCGTCTTGCCCGAGCCGACCTCGCCCTGGAGCAGCCGGTTCATCGGGTGCTCGGACGCCAGGTCCGCGGCGATCTCGTCGCCGATCCCCCGCTGGCCCGCGGTCAGGTCGAAGGGCAGCCGCTTGTCGAAGGCGTCCAGGAGGCCCCCGCTGACGTGCGGGTTGGCCTTCGCCGGGCGCGAGATGGCCGAGTGGCGCCGCTGCGCGAAGATCAGCTGGACGGCCATGGCTTCGTCCCACTTGAGCCGCTTCTTCGACGCCTCCAGGTGCGCCCAGTTCTCCGGGCGGTGGATGCCGCGCAGCGCGTTGTCGAGGTCGGCCAGCTTGTGCAGCCGCCGCAGCTCGGCGGGCATCGGGTCGTCGTCGACCTCGAGGACGTCCAGGACCTGCCGCACGCACTTGGCGATCGACCAGGTCGGCATGCCCTGCGCCGCCGGGTAGACCGGGATGATCGCGGCGAGGAAGTTGTCCATCGCCTCGGCTTCGTTCTCGGCGTCGAACAGCTCGTACTCGGGGTTGGTCAGCTGCAGGGTGTCGCGGAAGGCGGACACCTTGCCGGCGAACAGCCCGGTCTTGCCGGGGACGAGGTCCTTCTCGCGCCAGGCCTGGTTGAAGAACGCGCAGGTCAGGCGCCGTTTCCCGTCGGTGATGACCATGTCGAGGATGGTCCCGTTGCGGGCCTTCATCCGCCGCTTGCTCACCTTTTCGATGCGCGCCAGCACGGTGGCGTGCTCGCCCAGCTCGAGGCCGTGGATGTCGGTGAGCTCGCCGCGCTCGGCGTAGCGGCGCGGGTAGTGGCGCAGCAGGTCGCTGACCGTCTCGATGTCCAGCGACGTGGCGAGCGCCTTCGCCGTCTTGGCGCCCAGCAGCAACGGCAGCTTGTCGCGCAGTCCGGCCATCCGCTATTCGACTCCCATCAGCAGCACGGCGTCCGCCTGGCCGCTGGCGTAGCCGGCCATCTCCACCTCCGGGTGCTCCACCCGCAGCTGCTCCGCGAGCTCCTCGGCGACCCCGGGCGGGGCCGCCGCCCCGCTCAGCACCGTCACCAGCTCCCCGCCGAGCGCCAGCATCCGGTTCAGCACCTTCATCGCGGCCGCGACCAGGTTCGTCTCGGACGCGGGCGCCGGCTCGATCAGCACCACCTCGTCGTCGACCAGGCCGACCACGTCGCCGGACTGGGCCCGGCCCACCCAGGTTAGCGACTCCTCCTGCGCGATCCGCAGTTCGCCACGCCTGGTCGCGGCGGCCGCTTCGGCCATCGCGACGACGTCGTCGTTGGTGCGTCGCCCGGCGTCGTGCACGGCGAGGGCGGCCAGCACCTGCACCGGCGACGCGCACGGGATGACCACGACGTCCCGGTCGGCGGCCATCGCGTGCCCGGCCGCGGCGTCGGCCGCGGCGGTGAGGGCGACGCTGCCCGGGAGCACCGTCACCTGCTGCCCGGCGGCCTCGTTGAGCAGGCCGATCATGTCCTCGACGCTCGGCGTCCCGCCCTCGGGCACGGCGAGCACCGGGATGCTCTCGGCGCGCAGCAGCTCGGCCAGCGCGCCGCCGTGGACGACGGCGACGACCGTGCGGTCGATCCCGCCGCCGGGTTCGATCGGCGTCGGCGTGAGCAGGGGCTCGACGCGGATCTTGCGCGGGCGGCCGAGCGTGAGCCCGGCTTCGATGGCGGCGCCGATGTCGGCGCAGTGGACGTGCACGGCGTGACTGCCCGAGCCGTCGCCGGCCACCGTGACGCTGTCGCCGAGGCCGCTCAGCTCCTTGCGCAGGATCGGCAGGCTCGCTTCCTCGACGCCGTCCAGGAGGTACATGACCTCCCAGGCGTAGGACTCGGCGTGGCTGTGCGCGTGGACTTCGAGGGGGTGTTCCTGCTCGATGGGGGCACCGGTGAGCACGCCGACCAGCGCGTCGAGCACCGCGACCAGGCCGCGGGCGCCGGCGTCGACGACCCCGGCCCTGGCCAGCGCGGGCAGCTGCTCGGGCGTCTTCTCGAGGGCGTGCGCGGCCTCCTTCGCGGCTTTCGCGGCGATTTCGGCCAGGGGGCTCGTGTCGCCGCGCACGGCGAGGGCGACGGCGTGCAGGACGGTCAGGATCGTTCCGGCGACCGGGCGGCTCACGGCGCCGGTGGCGACCTCGTCGGCGTGCCCGAGCGCCGCGGCCAGCCACGGGCCGTCCAGGTCGCCTTCGGCGCGGTCGGCGAGCCCGCGCACGACCTGGGAGAGGATCACGCCGGAGTTGCCCTTCGCGGAGGCGACCGCGCCGCGCGCGAGGATCTTCAGCGCTTCGGCGGCGGTTTCCGGGGTCGCCTCGGCGAGTTCCCGGGCCGCGCCAGTCATCGTGAAGAGCATGTTGGAGCCGGTGTCGGAATCGGCGACGGGGTAGACGTTGATCTCGTCGATGGCCGGCCGCAGGCTCGCGAGACTGTGCACACAGCCCGCCGCCCAGGCCGACACCGCCACCGCGTCCAGCACCCGCACCCCGTAACCTCCTGACCGGTCCTCGGGCAGCGTATCGACCCGGTGCGGGGGCTCGCGAAAGCAGTAGTTACTATGGTCGAGTTGCCCAGTGCATCTGGGCTCATCTCTATGACCCAGATCCAAAGGAGTTCGACGTGGCTGCCGTGTGCGACGTCTGTGGCAAGGGACCCGGCTTCGGCAAGTCGGTCTCGCACTCCCACCGCCGTACCAACCGCCGGTGGAACCCGAACATCCAGACCGTCCACGCCAAGGTGGGTGTGTCCCAGCGCAAGCGCCTGAACGTGTGCACCTCGTGCATCAAGGCGGGCAAGGTCGTTCGCGGCTGAGACGAAATTTTCGGGGTGGCGAGTGCTCGTGGAGAGCACTCGCCATTTTTTCGTCTCAGGTGTCTTCTGGGGGTCGAACCCCCAGACCCCCGCCAGGGGGCAAGCCCCCTGGACCCCCGGCGGGGTCACCTGAGCGGTCAGCTCACTTGAGGAAGTCCGTCAGCAGGGGCTTGAGCGCGTCCGGGAACTGCAGCACCCCGTGGTCCTGCCCTTCCAGGGTCTCGTGCCGGGCGCCGGGCACCGCCGCGGCCGCCGCGCGGGCCCCCGCCTGGAGTGCGTCGTCGCTCGCGCCGCCGCCGATCACCAGCGTCGGAATCCCGATGCGGGCCAGGGAGGCGCGGGGCCGGGCGTCCGGGCCGCAGATCGTCAGGTCGTACGGCAGCGTGTGCGCCAGCGCCGTGAACCAGCCCCACACCGGGGCCTGCTTCATCCCCCCGATCATCTCTTCCGGGGTGCCCGCGACCTTCAGGAACGTCGCCACCGCGCCGTCCCGGTCCCCCGCCGCGAGCTGCGCGCGCACCTCGGACACGACGTCGGCCCGCGGGTGCCCGTCCGTCGCGTACGGCGGCTCGTACGCCACCACGCGATCGATCCCGATGCCCGCCGCGGCCGCCTCCAGGGCCAGGACCGCGCCCGACGAGTGGCCGAACACCGACGCCGTCCCGCCCACGTGGGCGATCAGCGCCGCGAGGTCCTCGATCTCACGCTCGACGGCGTACTCGGCCGAGTCGCCGGAGTCACCGCGGCCGCGCCGGTCGTAGTTGACCGCCGTGAAGTCGCCGGCCAGGACTTCGGCCAGGCCCACCGTGGTCGTGCGGTCGTTGAACGCGCCGCCGACCAGGATCACCGGCGGGCCGTCGCCGCGCTGCTCGAAGAAGATCGGCGTGCCGTCGGCCGAGGTGACGTTCATGGTGTGTCCTCCAAGGTTCGGTTACCCCTGGTCGGAGCCGTCACGCGGATCCGGACACCGAACCTACGGGAGTTTCCAGTCGACCGGCGCCGCGCCCTGCTGCTCCAGGAGCTGGTTGGCCCGGCTGAACGGCCGGGACCCGAAGAAGCCGTTGTGCGCCGAGAGCGGGCTCGGGTGGGCGGACTCGATGCACGGGACGTCGCCCAGCATCGGGCGCAGGTTGCGCGCGTTGCGGCCCCACAGGATCGCCACCATCGGCTCCGACCGGGCCGCGAGGGCCTTGATCGCCTGCTCGGTGACCTCTTCCCAGCCCTTGCCCTGGTGCGAGTTCGACTTCCCCGGCTGCACGGTCAGCGCCCTGTTGAGCAGCAGCACGCCCTGCTCGGCCCACGGCGTCAGATCACCGTTGGACGGCAAGGGGTGGCCGAGGTCCTCGGCGTACTCCTTGTAGATGTTGACCAGGCTCTTCGGGATCGGCCGGACGTCCGGCGCCACCGAGAAGCTGAGGCCGACCGCGTGCCCCGGCGTCGGGTACGGGTCCTGCCCGACGATCAGCACGCGGACGTCGTGGAACGGCTGCTTGAACGCCCGCAGCACGTGCTCACCCGCCGGCAGGTAGGTCCGGCCCGCGGCGATCTCCGCGCGGAGGAACTCCCCCATCGCGGCGACCTGCGGCGCCACCGGTTCGAGGGCTTTCGCCCAGCCTGCCTCGACGATGTCCTGCAGCGGTCGTGCGGTCACGGCGCGAAAGCCTACCGGGCGTGGCCGACGTCACCCGAGCGGGTCGAGCCGCCTCAGCTCCGCCCGGAACCGCTTGCCGCGCTCGACGTAGGAATCCACGACCATCGCGATGTTCTCCGGCCCGAACGACTTGTTCTCCCGCACCTTCGCCGGGACGCCGAGGGCGATCTCGCCGGTCTTCACGTGTGACCCGTACGACAGCACCGCGCCCGCGCCGACCATGCCGCCGTCCTCGATCACCGAGCCGTTGAGCACCACCGAACCCGACGCGATCAGGCAGCCGGTCCCGATCGTCGCGCCCTCGACGTGCACCGCGTGCCCGATCGCCGACGACGGCCCGAGGATCGTCGGGTGCCGCTCCGTGCAGTGCAGGACGCAGCCGTCCTGGACGTTGGAGCGCTCGCCGATCTCGATGTAGCCGTGGTCACCGCGCAGGACCGTCTGCGGCCACACCGACGCGTGCGCGCCGATCCGGACGTCGCCGATCACCGTCGCGTCCGGGTGGACGTAGGCGTCGGGGTGGATCGTCGGCTCGAGCGAACCGAGTGCGTAGATCGGCATGCCGCCTCCGGGTGACTGCGGTTTCACGTGCCATGCGATTGGATCACGGCATCGCCGCGAACCCACAGAACCGTCCGAGAAGCAGCCCGCTCCTGCTCCTCCTCGTCGTGCTGACGTGGCTGCTCAGCCTGCCCGTCGCAGCCGCGGCGCCGGCGAACGGCCTGGCCGGCACCCCGCCGATGGGCTGGAACAGCTGGAACCAGGTCCGCTGCTACGACCTCACCGAGGACGTCGTCAAGAGGGCGGCCGACGCGCTGGCTGACACCGGACTGCGTGACGCGGGTTACAAATACGTCGTCGTCGACGACTGCTGGCAGGCACCCGCCCGGGCCGCCGACGGCTCGCTGCAGGCGGACCCGAAGCGGTTCCCGAACGGGATCGCCGACCTCGCCGACTACGTGCACTCCCGCGGCCTGCTGTTCGGCATCTACGCCGTGCCCGGCAGCCGGACCTGCGCGATGGCCAACGACGCCTACCCCGCGTCCGGGATCGGCTCGCTGGGCCACGAACGCCAGGACGCCGAGACGTTCGACCGCTGGGGCGTCGACTACCTCAAGTACGACTGGTGCAACGCCGACACCGTCGACGGCCTCGACCGGAAGGCCGCCTTCGAGAAGATGCGCGACGAACTGGCCGCGCTGCCGCGCCCGATCGTCTACGCGATCTCCGAGTACGGCGTCTCCAGCCCGTGGACCTGGGCGCGGCCGGTGGCGAACCTCTGGCGCACCACCTACGACCTGGTCCCGACCTGGGATTCCGTGCTCGCGACGATCGACCAGCAGGCCGGCGTCGCCACCCACAGCGGCTCCCCCGGCGGCTGGAACGACCCGGACATGCTCCAGGTCGGCAACGGCACGCTGACCGCCGACGAGTCGCGCGCGCACTTCAGCGTCTGGGCCGTGCTGAACGCGCCGCTGTTCGCCGGCACCGACCCGGCGAAGCTGGGCGGCACCGACCTCGCGACGCTGGGCAACGCCGAAGCGATCGCCGTCGACCAGGACTTCGCGGGCAGCCAGGGGCGGCAGCTCGACACGGGCCCCGGCTGGCAGGTGTGGGGAAAACCGTTGAGCGACGGCGGTTTCGCGGTGGTGCTGCTCAACACCGGCAGCACCACCGCGACCGTCTCCGCGTCGATCCCCGGGTCGTGGAACGTCCGCGACCTCTGGGCCCACCGGGACGTCGGGACCGGAGTTTCGGCGTCCCTGAGGCCGCACGCCGCGGCCCTGCTGAAGCTCACGCCGAGGTGAGGTCCTTGCCGAAGCAGCGGCTTTCCGGCTCGTTCTTGTAGACGCCGAAGTGCGGGATCTCGGTGTAGCCCGACGACGTGTAGAGCGCGATCGCTTCCGGCTGCTTGGTCCCGGTCTCCAGGACCGCGCGCTTGCGGCCGCACAGCGCGGCCGTGCGTTCCAGCTCGGACAGGATCATCCGCGCGAACCCGCGGCCGCGGGCGGAATCGGCGACGTACATCCGCTTGAACTCGGCATCGCCGTCCCGGAAGTCGGGCTCGGGGCCGTCGTGGGCGCGCCATGCCCCGCAGGCGACCGCTTCCTCGCCCTGGTAGCCGACGAGGAACAGGCCTTCCGGCGGATCGAAGTCCGCGGGGCTCATCGGGGTGGCGTCCTCGCTGCCGTAGCGCTCGACGTACACCTGCTGCACCGCGGCCATGAGCTTGGCCGCGTCGGGGTGGTCGTAGGGAACTGGAACGATTCTCACGCTTCCGGAGCCTAGATCAGCGCCAGTGCGTCCATCCGCCTTCCCGCGAAAACGGTTTCCCGTCGACGGTGATCCCGGAGCCGGCCATGGTCACGACGCCGATCACGCGCCAGCCGTCCGGGAGCTCGGTGAACGGCGGGAACGTGGCCGCGAGTGCGTGGTCCTCGCCACCGGTGAGCACCCAGTCCAGGGGGTCCGCGCCGAGGGCGGCGCCGACCTCGGTGAGCCGGGCGGGGATGTCGAGGTCGGCGGTGCGGACGTCGATGCCGACGCCGGAGGCTTCGCCGATGTGGCCCAGGTCGGCGAGCAGGCCGTCGGAGACGTCGATCATCGCCGTGGCCCCGGCCAGCGCGGCCCGCGGCCCGGCTTCGTAGGGCGGCTCGGGGCAGCGCTGGGCGTTCACGACGCCGACCGGCGAGCGGAACCCGCGGCCGAGCACGGCCAGGCCGGCCGCGGCCCAGCCGAGCCGCCCGTTCACCGCGAGGACGTCACCGGGCCGGGCGCCCGAGCGGGTCACCGGCTCGCGGTCGCCGAGGTCGCCGAGCGCCGTGACACTGATCACGAGCTGGTCGGCGCGGACCATGTCGCCGCCGGAGACGCCGACCCCCGCGCGTTCGGCCTCGGCCCACATGCCGTCGGCGAGACCGGTGACGACCTCGCGCGGGGTGTCAGGCGGGCAGGCGAGCCCGACCAGGACGGTGGTCG
>NZ_MUMI01000163.1 GCF_002155975.1 Amycolatopsis kentuckyensis | reverse complement strand
GCACGTCGACGTGCGTGCGCAGCGCCTTGATGTGCTCCTTGTGCTCGACGCCGAACCGCTGCTCCTCGTCGACGATCACGAGACCGAGGTCCTTGTAGCGGATACCGGTCTGCAGCAGGCGGTGCGTGCCGATGACGATGTCGACCTCGCCCGCGGCGAGCTGCTCCAGGATCAGGTCGGACTCGGTCTTGTTCGTGAACCGGGACAGGCCCTTGATCGTCACCGGGAACGAGCGCATCCGCTCGTGGAACGTGTTGAGGTGCTGCTGGGCGAGCAGCGTCGTCGGGACGAGGACCGCGACCTGCTTGCCGTCCTGCACCGCCTTGAACGCCGCGCGGACGGCGATCTCCGTCTTGCCGTAGCCGACGTCGCCGCAGATCACGCGGTCCATCGGGACGCCGCGTTCCATGTCCGCCTTGACCTCGTCGATGGCGGCGAGCTGGTCGTTGGTCTCGGTGAACGGGAAGGCGTCCTCCAGCTCGCCCTGCCACGGCGTGTCCGGGCCGAACGCGTGCCCGGGCGCGGCCTGCCGCGCGGCGTAGAGCTGCACCAGCTCGGCGGCGATCTCCTTGACCGCCTTCTTGGCCCTGGCCTTGGTGTTCTTCCAGTCGGAGCCGCCGAGCTTGTTCAGCGTGGGCAGCTCGCCGCCGACGTACTTGGACACCTCGTCGAGCTGGTCGGTCGGCACGAACAGCCGGTCACCCGGGTGCCCGCGCTTGGACGAGCCGTACTCCAGCAGCAGGTACTCGCGGGTGGCGCCGGCGACCGTCCGCTGGACCATCTCGACGAACCGGCCGATGCCGTGCTGCTCGTGCACGACGTAGTCGCCGGCCTTCAGCGCCAGCGGGTCGACGGCGTTGCGCCGCCGGGACGGCATCTTGGTGTTGAGGTCCTTTGTGGACGTTCCGGCGCCGGAGCCGCGGCCGGTCAGGTCCGCCTCGGTGAGCACGACCAGGGCGCGCTCCGGCGAGATGAAGCCGTCGGTCAGGCCGCCGCAGGTGACCGTGACGACGCCCGGCGCCGGCGCGCTCTTCAGGCCGTCGCCCGCCAGGACGGCCGGGACGTCGGCCGCCGAGAACTGCTCGACCGCGCGAGCCGCGGTGCCGTGCCCGGCGACGACGAGCACCGCCGTGCCGCCCGACGCGATGTGCGCGCGCAGGTCCGCCGTCGCGCGTTCGAGCTCGCCGCGGTAGGCGGGGGCGGCTTCGACCGAGACGCGGTAGACGTCGGGGGCTTCGCTGGTCAGCTGGCTGAGCGTCCACCAGGCGCGCTTGGTGTCCTGCGCGTGGGCGGCGATCTCGTCGAGCCCGCGGTAGGCCGAGGCGCCGAGGTCGATCGGGGCCTGCCCGCCCGCCGCGGCCGTCGTCCAGGAGGCTTCGAGGAACTCCTGGCCGGTGCGAACCAGGTCGGCGGCGCGGGCGCGGATCTTCTCCGGGTCGGTGAGCAGGACGTGGGTGCCCACCGGCATCGCGTCGGTGAGCAGCTCCAGCTCGCCTTCGCAGAGCACCGGGATGAGCGCCTCCATGCCCTCGACCGGGATGCCGTCGGCGAGCTTGGTGAGCATCTCGGCCAGGTGCGCGTCGGCCTCGTACGTCTTCGCCAGCTCCGCGGCCTTCTCCTTGACCGGCTGGGTGAGCAGCAGCTCGCGGCACGGCGGCGCGGTGACCCGCGGGATCTCGCCGGGCAGCGACCGCTGGTCGGAGACGGCGAACGCGCGGATCTCGCTGACCTCGTCGCCCCAGAACTCGACCCGGACCGGGTGCTGCGCGGTGGGCCCGAACAGGTCCAGGATGCCGCCGCGGACGGCGAACTCGCCGCGCTTCTCGACCATGTCGACGCGGGTGTAGGCCAGCTCGACCAGCCGTTCCAGGAGTTCCTCGAACGGTGTCTCCTCGCCGACGACGAGGTCGATCGGCTTCAGCGAGCCGAGGCCGGGCGCCATCGGCTGGATCAGGCTGCGGACGGTGGCGACGACGACGCGCAGGTCGTCGTCGCCCGTCTTCAGCCGGTGCAGCACCTCCAGGCGGCGGCCGACGGTGTCCGCGCGCGGCGAGAGGCGCTCGTGCGGCAGGGTCTCCCAGCTCGGGAAGTCGGCGACCGTGCCGTGGCCGAGCAGCGCGCCGAGGGACGCGGTCAGCTCGTCGGCCTCCCGCCCGGTGGCGGTGACGGCGAGCACGGGCCTGGCGGCCCCGGCGTCGGCGGCGACGGCGGCCGCGACGAGCTGCCGGGCGGCGATCGGGCCCTGCAGCTCGAGCAGCGGCGCGCCGGCGCGCTCGACC
>NZ_MUMI01000162.1 GCF_002155975.1 Amycolatopsis kentuckyensis | reverse complement strand
CGGCGTGCCCGCTGGCCATGAACGTGAAGCTGGGCAGGATGACCGAGCCGGACGCGGAAAGACAGCGCAGCACGAGGATCAGCCCGGTGGTGCAGCTGCTGACCGCGATGACGTCGCCGACCTGCAGGTACGCGGCGACCTGCCGCTCGAATTCCGCCACCGCCGGGCCGTTGGTGAGCATGCCGCTGGCGAAGATCGCGCCGAAGTGGTCGAACAGTTCGTCGTCGGCGACGATGGTCGGGCGGGTCATCGGCAGCGGATCGGCCAGCAACGGCGGGCCACCGAGCACGGCGGGTTTGCGGCTCATCGCATCGTTTCCTTCGCAGCGGCAATTTCCGGGCATTGGGCTTCGATCCGGTCGGGCACGACGGCTCCGCAGATCCACGGCTGCCGGCCGGTGTAGAACCGGGCGAGTGCGTCGGCGTCGATCGGCCCTTCGGTCTCGACCGCGGCCAGCACCCGCATCCCGTCCGCGGCGGGCAGCGCTGTCCAGCTCGCGGAGCGCACCCCGGCGACACCGGTCAGCAGGGCCCGCTGGGCATCGTCGTCGATGCCGATCCCACTCGGATGCCCGTGCTGCAGAAGGGAAGCGCTCCTCAACCGCGCGAGGGGGAGGTCGTGGACCGGCAGGTCCGGACGATCGCGGAGCAGCCGCAGTACCCCGGACAGATCGGTGGCGATGGCGCCGGCGGCCCGGGCGGTCCAGATCGGTTCACCTGCGGTCACCCGCACGTGTGTCGTCGGCCCCTGCTGGACCTGGACGGCCAGGTCGGCGGTGGCCCTGGCGGGCACCACCCGCCGTCGCTGGACGTAATCGCCGGTCGGTGCGCGCATGCCGTCGTCGTGGACGAGGAAGTTGAGATCGAACGCCGGCCGGAAGGCGACGCCGCGCCGGACGCCGGGAGAGTCCAGCCACGCCAACAGCTCCGCGGCGTCGAAAACACCACGGGTGTGGGCGTCGATACTCGCTTCGAGCACCAGCTCGGCACGGTGCCGGAGAGTGTCCCGTTGTTCGCCGTCGAGCCGGATGTAGACGGGCTGTGCCAGGTTGGCCACCGCTTCCTCGTCAGCAGGCTCGAGCCGGTTGGCCGACACGGACCGGAACACCTGCCGGTCCTGTCCGGTGTAGACGCTCACCAGCGCGCTGAGCGCCGTCGCCCACACCGTGAACGCGGAGGCGCCGACCTCGCGCGCGGCGGCCATGACTGCCTCCTGCACCCGGTCATCCGCCCGGCGCGCGATCTGCAGCTCCTCCTCGCTGGTACGGGAGTAACCGCCGAAGGTGCACGCCCGGGGGGCATCCGCGAGCCGCCTCTTCCAGAACTCGGTGTTTTCGCGGGTGGTCGCGGCCAGCAGGGGGTCGGCGTAGTCGCTTGCCTGCCTGCGGTTCGCGGTGCCGGGCAGCCGTTCTCCGCGCAGCAGCGCGGTGAGGTCCCGGTACAGCACGCCCTGGCTCACGCCGTCGGCGAACAGGTGCGTCACGGTGAGGACGACGGACCGCACCGATCCGTCCAGGGTGTACAGCCGGCACCTGCCTGCGTGGGTCCGGGGGTCCACCGGCGCTGGTTCGGCGACGGCGGTGTCCGGGATCTCACCGGAGTGCCGGATCGGCTGCAGGACGACCTCGACCCCGTCTCGCGCTTCGGTGACCTCTTGCAGCGGGCGGCCGTCCCGGGTGAACACCAGGCGGGAGCGCAGCGCCTCATGCGCCGCCACCAGTTCGTCCAGCGCCGCTCGCGCGGCTTGCTCGGTCGTCCCGGCCGGCGGCTCGACCGCGACCGTGATCGTGTAGACCTCTCGAGCGGGAGTCCGGTAAAGGCTGCGCCGCTGCGCGTAGTTCAACTCGAACCTTTTCACGCCGAGGTCCCCGGAACGATGGGATGCCAGCGGTCCGAGCCGGTCTCCCGGAGCCGGAGCAGCACCCTGGCGAGGTGGTGGGCGTATCCCGGTTCCGGCTCGGCCGCGAGCACGGCTGCGGCCAGGGCCGCCACCGTCGGGCGCTGGTAGATCTGCAGCGGATTGACCGGGACGCGCATTTCCGAGCGCAGCCAGGCCACCAGCCGGGCGATTTCGAGCGAGGTGCCGGCGAGCGCGAAGAAGCTTTCGCCGGTGGCGATCCCTGCCGGTTCCCGCTGGAGCAAGTCCGCCCACAGCCGGATCAACAGGCGTTCGAGGTGATCCGGCTCCGCGTCGGCGTCGCCGGCCGCCTCGTCCAGGGCTTCCGCTGCCGGCTCCGGTCGTCCGGCGGCCGGTCGCTCCCGGTGCGGGTCTGCGCAGGCGTGCTCCAACGTGTCGAGCAGATCACCCGCGAAGCGCTCCGCGTCGGCGGCGTCATAGCGCCCGCAATCGTAGGTGAGCGCGCCGCGGAACCGGGTGCCGGACTCGGTGATCGTGACGGCGAGGTCGTACTTGGCGGTTCCGGTGTCGACCAGCCGAGGCCTCCAGGACAGACCTGCGGCGGTCACCGGCTCCGGCTCCGGCGAAAGCTCGAAGAGAACCCGGAAGAACGGCAGCGCGTTCAGTTCGCGGTCCGGTGCCAGCCGGCGGACCAGCACGTCGAAGGGTACTTCCTGGTGGGCGAAAGCACCGAGGACGGCAGGTTTCGCCCGGGCGACCAGCGCGGCGAACGTCGCGTCGGCGGGGACCCGGAACCGCAGCGGAAGCAAGTTGAACACCGGGCCGATGATCGGCGCGATGTCGGCCCGTTCCCGGTTCGCGGCAGTCGTGCCGAGTACGACGTCCTCCCGCCCGGTGCGGGCGTTGAGCAGCGCGGCCACGGCGGTCGCGAGCACGGTGAACGGAGTCGCCGCCAGCTGCCTGCCGAGTTCGCGGATCCCCGACGAAAGCTCGTCCGTCAGTTCGAAGCC
Source organism: Amycolatopsis kentuckyensis (assembly GCF_002155975.1). GTDB lineage: Bacteria > Actinomycetota > Actinomycetes > Mycobacteriales > Pseudonocardiaceae > Amycolatopsis > Amycolatopsis kentuckyensis. The sequence continues at coordinate 29,821 of NZ_MUMI01000162.1, read as the reverse complement.
CACAACGTGCCCGCCGGAACCGCTGTGCCCGCTCGGCGCCACGGTGACGGGATCCGGCGGTACACCGGCCAGTGCGTCGGCCCAATAGGCGACGGAATCGGCGAACGTTCCGTCTTCGACAGCCGATCGCTGCTGGGCGGCGAACGCGCCGAACGGCATGGGCGGTTCCGGCAGCGCCGGTTCACCGCCACTGGCGTACGCGGTGTACGCCTCGGTCACCTCCGCCAGGAGAGCGCGGGTCGACCATGCGTCGCCGACCAGATGGTGCATCGTCAGCAGCAGGATGTGTTCCCGCGCGGAAAGCCTGAGCAGATCCGCACGCACGAGTGGGCCGTGCTCGAGGTCGAACGGTCGGCGCGCCTGGTCGGCGAGGGTCGTTTCGGCCAGTTGCGCACGTGATCCGGGTGCGACGCGACCGAGGTCGTGCTCGGCCACCGGAAGCCATGGCTCCGTCCGCACGACCGGGTTCGGCCGGCCGTCCCGGGTGGGGAACGCGGTGCGCAGGATTTCGTGCCGCGACACCAGCAGGTCGAGCGCGCGCAGCAGGGCGCCGCGGTCCAGCGCGCCGCGAATGTCCACTGCCCACGGCATGTGGTAAGTCGCGGTGCCAGGGCGCCATTGTTCGGCGAACCAGATGCGTTCCTGGCTGGCCGAGGCCCGCAGATCGGCCCCGGGATCCAGCGCGGGCCGCCGTACGGCGGCGGCGTCGGCCCCGATGACGGCTTGGGCGGCCTGGCGGATGGTCGGCACGGAGAACAGGACATCGACCGGCAGTTCGACGCCCAGCCGGTCGCTCAGCGCCGCGGCGACCTCGAACGCCTGTATGGAACTGCCTCCGAGGGCGAAGAAGTCTTCGTCGAGTCCGATCTCCGCGATCCCGAGCGCCGAGGCCCACAGCTGGGTGAGTGCTCGTTCGACATCGGTGGCTGCCGGAGCGTCCTCTGCGGATCGGGTGGGGGTGTTCATCGGCGGTCCTCCTCAGCGGCGTGCTGTCGAGTCGTCCGCTCGGCGCGGTGCGCCTTGCTCGACGAGGGCGAACGAGGCGGCTGTCACTGCCGCTCGCGCGGCGGAAAGAGCTTCGCCGAGGATCCCGGCCTGGCGCCTGCCGGACGAGGTGAACGCCAGCGCAGCCCGAGATGCGCTCTCCACGAGGCAGAGCAGTGTCTCGTTCCGCGGGTCGGCGCGGTCTCCTTTGCGCAGCGCGGCCGCCAGGTCGGTGAGCTGTGCGGCGACTGCGCCGATCTCGGGGTCGGTGTGCATGAAATCTCCCGGCGAAGCGTGTTCACCCGGACGATATGCGCGCTGCACGCCAGGGCGCTTCACCCGTGCGACCAGCCGTTCCTCGACCATGGGACAGGCCCGGCCTATCCGGCCGCACCGCGGGACACGAGACCGTTCCGGTACGCGAACGCCACCGCCTGCAGCCGGTCACGCAGATCCAGTTTGCGCAGTGTTTGCGACATGTGGTACTTGACGGTCGGTTCGCCGATGTTCAGTTCGTCGCTGATCTCCTGGTTGCTCATTCCGGTGGCGAGCAGTTCCAGTACCTCCAGTTCGCGTGGCGTCAGGTTCTCGAGCGCGAGATTGCCGACCGGCGTCGGGGCGTGGCCGAAGGTGTAGTCGAGAACGTCGCTGACCACTTCCGGGGCGAGATACCGGTTCCCGTCGTGGATGGCCTTGATCGCCCAGATCAGCTCGTCGACGTCGCAGGTCTTGAGCAGAATGCCCGAAGCTCCCAGGCGCAGAGCGGTGAGTATGTCGTAGTCGACATGGTCGACGATCAGGGCTATCGCCGTTTTGCCACCGTTCGGAACCCGGGCGTCGACGCGCGTGACCCGTTCGGTGAACGAGATCACGTTCAGTCCGGTAAGGCCGGTGTCGCAGAGGACGACGTTGGGTTTGAGGGCGCGCGCGGCCCGCACGGCCTGCCCGCCGGACGCGGTTTCGCCCACCACCCGCAGCCCCGGGTATTCCGACAAGGTGGTTTTCAGGCCGATCCGACTCAGCGGTTGTGAATCGCACAGCAGGATTCTGATCGATCCGTCGGCCTGAATCGGCGGGCAGTCGGCAACAGCCATTGCTTCCCCTTAAGTGTCCGTCGCGCTCGGACCGCTGCGGTACCGAGCGGTTTTCACGCCCCAGAGTTCGGCGATCTGGCGCAACGCGGTCTCGCCGGTGCTCGAGAACCCGGTTGACGTCCAGCCGGGCGGCACCGCGATATCGTGTGGCCAGATGCAGTAGCAACCGCTGTCGTTGACGATGACCCGGTAGTAATGTGATGACACCGCTATCACCAGCTAAGCCTTTGCGATCCCACGATCCTGACGGTAATGGGCGGGCGAAGACCATTTCAAGGTCACTGACCCATCGGGGAACACGGCCGCAACGAAGGTCGTAGCCGGTATGTGACCAAAGTCGTAGTCGGTAGTCGCCGGTCCGTGCCGTTGACGGGACCGGGGCCATTAATCGCACAATAAAACATGGCAAATCCGGCATTCATTAATCCGCTTAGTATTTCTCGGACCGTCCGGCTGGCGTGGCAGGAGGCGCGCCCGGTCGTGCAGTTCGTCTTCCAATTGAGGTTCGCCAGTGGCTTCGTCCTCGCCGCTGTTGCCCGCGGAGAATTCACGCTGAACTCGGCGGTGTTTGCGGGCGCGGCGGGATGGCTCGCCGCGACGTGGGCAATTTATTTGATGAACGGCATCGCCGATGTGGTCGAGGATCGCGTCAACGGTTCGACGCGCCCGATCGCTCGGGGTAGCCTCCCGGTGACCTCGGCGACGGTGACCTGCTTCGTGCTAAGCGTGGGCGCGCTCGGGTGCTGCGTGCTGGTGTCGTTCCGCATGGTGGTGCTGGTGGTGCTCATGCTCGCCGTCGGCTGGGCGTATTCCCTGGGGCCGTACCCGTTGAAGATGACCGTGCCCGGCTTCTTGGTCTCGGTCACGGCGCTCGGGCTGCTGACCTATTCGGCGGGTGGCTGCGCGGCCGGTGGTGATGGGGCTGCGTCGTTGCTCCCGTTCGGGCTGGTCATGTCGTTGTGGATGAGCCTGGTCGGCTGGACCAAGGATCTTTCCGATGTCGAGGGTGATCGGGTGGCGGGGCGACGGACGCTGCCGGTGCTGCTCGGCGAGCGCCGCGCCCGGACGGTGATGGCGATCGCGGTGACCGTGGTGGGCTGGGGGTTCTTCGCCGCGGCCGGCGTCGCGGGCCGGCACCTGCAGCCGGCCGCCGCGGTGGTCTGCTGCGGGTCGGTGCTCGTCGCCGTGCTCCTGCTCGTGCCCGTCCGCCGACCCGGCCGTCCTGTCCGGCGGCGTCCGTATCGCGCCTTCATGATTACGCAGTACGCAGCTCACGCAACGCTGCTGTTGTCGAACGTGCCGTGACGTAGCAGATTCTTTCCCGGGTATTGAAACGAGGGCACTCGCATGGTGTAATTTGTTATCTGGGCGAATCCTGCTGATGGGGGCGATGTGGTGGGCCTTGAGTTCACGTCGGCAGTCCGGCAAAGAGCGATGGAAAGACTGTCCGAGCGTCTGCGGGTTTTGCGCAGTCCGCTGGTCGCGACCGAGCGCGCATCCGCGCAACTTCGTTATCAACTCGGGTCCGTTCTCGACGATGCGGAACACCCGGGTGATCCCACCATCGCGACCGATTTGCGTGCAACGCATCTCGCGGACGAGATCGGTACCACTCGGGCGATGCTCGGCGTGCATCCGGTCGAATCAGTGCGCGTGGCGATCGAAATGTTCGAAGTTTTGTTGCCGGTGGTGGTTCGCGAGGTGCGGGCGAACGGAGGCGATGACGCGGCGCTGTGCGAGGCGGCCGGCACACTGGAGGCGTCGATCATGCGCCGGGTCGGCCTCGGCGCCGTGTCGTACGCCAGTTACCTGCTCAAGAAGGTGAACAACTCGCACCGCGACGAGCGAAACCGGATCGCCCGTGAGCTGCACGATCGCGTCGCGCACTCGATCGGCGTTGCCATGCAGGAATTGGAGCTGCACGAAATCTACGTGAAGCGGGATTCGGATCGAGCCAGGAAGAAGATTTCTGCCGCTCGTGCGCTGATGGAGGAAGCGCTCACCGCTGTGCGCGAGACCGCGCAGGAGCTGCACGGTTCGGCCAGCGATCACGGGGGTCTGCGAAAGGCACTCGCGGACTACGCCGCGGCGCACGTGCCGTCCGGCATCGAAATGATCATCTCCCTCGGTGGCGACCTGGCCACGATGCCGCCCGCTGTGTCCGAGGAGCTGTACATCGTCCTGCGGGAGGCAATCCGCAACGCCGTGCAGCACGCAAGCCCGCGCACCATCCGGGCGACCGTCGAAGTGCGGGAAAGCAAGGCGTTGGCCAAGGTCGAGGACGACGGCTGCGGATTCGACGTCGCCATGACCGGGTCCGGTATCGGCTTGTTGTCGATGAGCGAACGCGTCGAACTGCTCGACGGGGACTTCATGATCACGAGCACCGAAGGCTCCGGGACCACGGTGTCGATCACGATCCCGGTTTCGGGTGCGTCGTGACGGGGCCGGACCGGCGGGTCACCGTGGTCGTCGCCGACGACCACACCCTGTTCCGCCAAGGCATCCAGGAGCTGCTGACGACGGATCCACGCCTGCACGTCCTCGGCGAGGCGTCCACCGGTGACCAGGCCATCGCACTGGTACAGGCCACTCGGCCGGACGTCCTCCTGCTCGACGTTCAGATGCCGGGCCCCGGCGCCAAATCCGTGATCACGCAGTTGAAGCAGCTCTGCCCGTCGACAGCGGTCGTCATCCTGACGATGCATGATTCCCCGGCGGTGGTGGGCGACCTGCTGGACAGCGGTGCCGCCGCCTACCTGGTGAAGAGCATCGGGTGCGAGGAGCTGGTGGCTACGGTGCACTCGGTCAGCCGCAGCCAGCACAACGTGGTCCTTTCGGTCCCGCGAGCGACCATGCGATCCCTCGAACACGCCCGGAACCAGCAGGACCTGCTGTCGAAACGTGAGGTGCAGGTGCTCTCGCTGGTCGCCATGGCCATGAGCAACGCCCAGGTCGCGACTCGGTTGTACATCAGTGAGGGCACGGTGAAACGCCATCTCACCAACATCTACGCGAAGCTGAAGGCGACTTCCCGGGTCGATGCGATCAAGAAGGCGGTCGCGGCCGGTATCCTCCCTGACATCACCGCCAACCCCTGACCCTTCACGGCTGTTGCGGTGTCCGGCTACTGCCCTCACCGGACGGGTTCGCCGGGACCTCGATGCGCCGGCACGCGGCTGTGAACCGAGCCGCGAAGCCGGGCGGGCCGCCGACGCAATACCCGCTCCGCCCAGGATGGCGGCCGCCAACACCCCGAAGAGTACGACGGCGGACAACAAGCGCGTCTTCGCGCTGCCGGATCTTCTCATCGGGAACGCCTCCTGCCCCTCTGGTCAGTCGCACGTCAGTCGTTCATCTCCCTCACTGCCGGTCCGGGATACGGTTTACCGAGCTGCTCTCGGTCCACCCGGTTGGCGTAGCAGCTCGACCGGGCCCAGCCCGCCGGGGCGAAGACGGCGGACTGGCGCTTGGAGATGCGGCGGAAAGGTGCGCGTGAGCCCCCTCGGGGCGAACGCGACGACGACAGCTGGCTGAGCTGCGAGGGACCGCTCCGATCGCCTCGGTGCCGGCCCACAGCGCCATCGCCTGGTGTCGGGACGCCTGCGAAGTCCCGGCCGGCAAGTCACCGCGCAGCGCCCCTGACACCGGCCCCGGTCAGCGGGCGAGGAAGCCGCCGTCGACGAAGAGGTCGTGACCGTTCATCCCGCCGTTGCGAAGCAGGAAGTCGGTGGCGTCGGCGATCTCCGCCATGGTGACCAAGCGCCCGATCGGGGTGCGCTCGGCCTGCGTTCCCAGGTCGGCGTCGCGCCATCGCGGGCTGTCGCCGACCAGGCCGGGGTGCAGGGCGTTGACCCGGTGCGGCGCGAGCTCGACGGCCAGGGTCTTCACCAGGCCGGTGACGGCGCTGTTGAAGGTGGTGACGACCGTGGAGCCGGGGTACGGGCGTTCCTTGGCCAGGCCGCCGAAGAGGACGACCGACGCCTGCGGCGTGAATCGCTCTCTCAGTACCCGGACGGCTTCGGTGTAGCCGACCAGCTTGGTGGTCACCGCGGTGATCGCCGCGGCGATGTCGAAGTCCTGCAGCGTGTTCGGGCGCTGGTGGCTGGCGGTGATCACGAGGTGGTCGAGAGGCGGGACGCCGGCGGCCGAGGCGGCGATGGTCTCCGGGCGGGCGAGGTCCAGGCCGAGGCCGGTCGCGGTGGGGCCGATCTCCTTCGCGACCGCCTCGGCGCGGCCCGCGTCGCGGCCGGCGACCACGACCGTGCCGCCTCGGGCCGCGTGCTGCTCGGCGATGAAACGGCCGAGTCCGTCGGTGCCGCCGATGATCATCGTGGTGCTCATGGTGGGTCTCCGTCCTGTTGACCACTTGGTCATTAGCGAGCATAGAGGGCTTGCTGACCACTTGGTAAATTGCCCGGCATGACCCGACGTCCGCACCGCCGCGACCCCGAAGGGCACCGCCAGGCCATCCTGGACGCCGCCCGCAGCTGCTTCGGCGAACGCGGTTTCGCCCGGGCGACGGTCCGGGAAATCGCGGCTCGCGCCGGCGTCACCCACGGCCTGGTCCTGCGGCAGTTCGGGTCGAAGGAACAGCTGTTCCTCGCCGCAGTGCCGGGGCACCGGGAGCTCGACGCGGTGATCGACGGCGACCCGGGCACGCTGCCCGAACGCGTCGCGCACGCCTACGTCGAGCGGATGGAGAACGGCGCCGCCACCGACCCGCTCGTGGTCCTGCTGCGCAGTATCGCTTCGGACCAGCAGGCCGCGGCGAAGTTGTACAGCGCGATGGAGGAGAGCAGCATCCGGGCATATCGCGAAGTTGTCGACGGCGAGGACATCGCCGTCCGAGTCGCGATGCTCGGGGCGCAGCTGATCGGAGTGACGGTCAACAGGTACATCGCCCGGACCGGGCCGCTCGCCGAGCTGTCCGCGGCCGCGCTCACCGCCCACCTGGCCCGCGTCCTGCGGCACATCCTGCTCGACACCTGAAACCTTCCGCCCGCTGCCGGCCTTGCTCAGCGTTTCGATCCGACACCAGGTCTGCCCGGCTTCGGGCAGGGTCGAGCTCGGGTCGTAGTACGACGTCGCCGCTGCAAGGCCTCCGGGTCCTCAGCTGGTGCACCCACCACTTCCCGTGCCGGTTGCGGCGGACGCGGCCGGTGTCCCACCAGGACGCGGTCGCGCTACTGGTCCGCGCCGGCGTGCTCGTCACCGACGGCGACGGGTACCGGCTCGCTGAACACCCGCCGCTCGCGGTGGAGCGGATCTTCCTGCCGGAGGTTCTCGCCGTGCAGGTGGAGCGGACAGCCGCCAGTGCCCGCTACACCTGCACGGCCGACCTCATCACCCTCGCCGCGTGGGGCGAGCCCGCCCCGGTCGACGACCTCGCCGAGCGGCTGCTCGTCGCGCAGCATCTGGAAGTACCGCGCCTCCGGCATCGGCAGCCCGGGACGCAGGGTCAGCCCAGTCCGGGCCGGCGAACAACGCCGCGATCGCCTCGTCACGGGGCTGGGGCTCAATGCTCACGTCGGCGCATTGCCGCATCGCCTGCTGTCCTTGAGCGGCGGCCTCGCCGCCGAGCGTCGATCCCGGTCACCGGCGCCCGCGAACACCGCGCATCACCGCTGAGCACGGGATCTTCGCCTCGGAGGATCAGGAACAGGGCGGGGTGTACGGGATGCCGGGGAGGTAGTTCGCCCACTGCGCCTCGGTGATCCGCGGCTGGGTGACAGCGCAGATCCGGGCGGCGACCGCCTCTTCGTCGGTGTCCCAGAGCCGGACGGTCTTGTCCGTGCCCGCGGTGACGACCGTGCGTCCGTCGGGACTGAAGCCGACCGAGTTGACGCGGTCCGGGTGACCGGTGAGCGTCGCCCGGAGAGCAGGTGCGCGGGCGTCGGCGATCGTCCAGAGGGTCACCGTCGTGTCGTAGCTCGCCACCGCCAGCCGGTGACCGTCGGGACCGAAGGCGACGGAACTGACCGTGTTGCCGTGGCCCTCCATCGAGGACAGCAGCTCCGCGTGCCGCGGATCGGCGAGCGACCACAGCCGTGCGGCGTGCCCCGCTCCCGTTGCCAAGAGGCGGCCGTCCGGGCTGAAGCCGACGTCGTGCACGGTGTCGGGCTGATCGGGCAGAACGGCCAGCGCCGCCGGGGCTCGTGCGTCGGTGACGTCCCACAGGCGTGCGGCGCGATCGGCGCCCCCGGCGGCCAGCTCGTGCCCGTCCGGGCTGAACGCGAGCGAGGAAACCCGGGCGCCGTAAGGAATCACGGCGAGCGGCGGCTGCTCGGTCGTCAAGTCCCACAGGCTGACCGAATCGGTGTCGCCCGTCGCCACCACGCGACCGTCCGGGCTGATCGCCACGGCGAAGGCGTTGTCGCCGGGAACGGTCAGCACGCGCAGCAGCGCCGGGTGGCCCGGGTCGTCCAGCCGCCACAGGTGCACCGTCCGATCCAGGCTCGCCGTGGCCAGTACCCGGCTGTCCCGGGTGAACGCGGCATCGACCACGCCGTCGGTGTTCCCCCGCAGCGTCGCGGCCGCCGCCGGGCGCTCCCGGTCCGCGATGCTCCACAGCCGGGTGCTCTGGTAGCTGGCGGCCGCCACCAGCCGCCCGTCCGGGCTGGGCACGGCCCCGATCACGGGGCCGTAGTGGCCGCCGAGGACCGGCCCGCCGATGTCCCAGAGCCGGGCCGTGGTGTCCCGGCCCGCGCTGGCGAGGGTGCGCCCGTCGGGGCTGAACGCCACCGAGTAGACGGTTTCGGTGTGGCCGGCGAGCGCAACCGGCTCACCGGGGAAGGCGGGGTCTTCGAGGTCCCAGAGCCGGACGGTGAAGTCGTAGCTGCCGGTGGCGACGGTCCGCCCGTCCGGAGAGAAGGCCACGGACGCGATGCCGCTGGTGTGGCCGGTCAGCGCGGCGAGCGGGCGGGGCTGCGGGGCCGTCAAGTCCCAGAGGCGCAGGGTGTTGTCGAACCCGCCGGTCGCCAGTTCCCGCCCGTCCGGGCTCACGGCGGCGGCCAGCACGCGGTCGGTGTGCCCGGTGAGTACGGCCGGCGGGCGCGGCGCGGAGGGGGTGGTGACGTCCCAGAGCCGGACGGTCGTGTCGGCGCTCGTGCTGACCAGCTGGTGGCCGTCGGGGGTGAAGACCACGGCGCTGACCTCGTCGGTGTGGCCGCCGAGCGTGGCCACCGCGGCCCCGGATCCCGGGTCCCACAGCCGGACGGTGTGATCGGTGCCCGCCGAGGCGAGGAGCCTGCCGTCGGCGCGGAACGCGATCCGGCGGACGCCACCGGAATGGCCGCTGAGCGTGGTGGTCAGCCGCGGCCGTGCGGGGTCGGCGACGTTCCACAGCCGGATCCCGCCGTCGGCGCCGGCGGTGGCCAGCACCGTGCCGTCGGGGGAGAAGGCGGCGGTGAGGACACCACCGTGCGCCGGGTCGCCGACCATGCCCACCACCCGCGGGTGGTGGGGGTCCGCGGTGTCCCACAGCCTCGTCGTCGGGTCGGTGCCGGTGGTGGCGAGCAGCCGGCCGCCGGGATGGAAGACGGCGGCGTACACCGCGCCCGTGTGGCCCGGCAGACGCGTCGAATACGGCGTCGCGAACGTGCTCAGCAGCGCACCCCGGGCCTGGGGCGTCGGCGTCAGCCGGTAGGCGGCGAGGCCGAGCTGCGCGGCCAAGGCGGGATCGCTCGTCCGCAGCGCGGTACTCTCCCCGGCGACCTTGGCCGACAGGGCGGCGTCACGCTGTTCGCGAGTGGTGCCCAGGCTCTTGACGGCGACCGCGGTCGCGCCGGCCGCGACGACCAGCAGCACGAGCAGCGCCGCGACGAGCCGCCGCAGCCGGCTGGTCCGCCGTCGTCGCGCCGACTCTTCCTGCTGTTCGGCGGCGGTGGAAGCGGCCAGGAACTCCCGGGCCTGCTCGCCCGGCGCGGTGGACGCACCGGTGGTGCGCGCCCAGTCGGCCGCCACCGCCAGCCGCGTGCCGCGGTAGAGCGCCGCGGGATCACGGCCTTCACGCTGCCAGGTCGCGGCGGCTTCCTCGAGCAGCCGCCGGGTCTCCAGGCCCGCGCGATCGGCGTCGAGCCAGCCGCGCAGCACCGGCCACGCCGAGATCAGCGCCTCGTGACTGAGCTGGACGGTGTCCTTGTCCGCGGTCACCAGCCGGGCGTCGATGAACAGGTCCAGCACCTCGCGGACGTCGCCGGGCAAGGAGACGATCGGCAGCAGGCGCCGCGTGTCGGCGGTGTCGGGGGCGACGTGCACCAGGCTCAGGAACAACCGGTGGGCCAGGACCTGCTGCTGCTCGGTGAGCGACTCGTACACCGAGGTGGCGGTGGTGGCCACCGCGCCGTCGATCCCGCCGACGGCGGTGTAGCCGGCGATCGTGAGGCACCGGCCGTCGCCGTGGCGCCAGGTGGCGTACAACGCGTGTGACAGCAAGGGCAGCCCACCGGCCTCACGCCGCCCGCCGCGCGGGGTCATTTCGCTCAGCAGCAGGTCCACCAGCCCGGCTTCGACGTCCACGCGCGCCCGGCGGGCGGGCTCGACGACCGCCCGGCGCAGTTCGTCGTCGGTCATCGGGCCCAGCACCAGCTGGCCGGCCCGCACGGCCGCCACCAGTTCCGGGTACCGCAGGACGTGCCCGTAGAAGTCCGCGCGCAGGCCCAGCACGATCGTCCGGCCGGCCTCGGCCGCCGCGGCCAGCGCGGCGATGAACCGGTCTCGCTCGCCCGCGTCGCGGCAGGTGGTGAACACCTCTTCGAACTGGTCGACGACCAGGACGTCGGCCGCATTCGACAGCACCTCCGCCGGGTGCGCGCCCGGCGTCCGCAGCTCCACCGCGTCGCCGTCGCACCGCAGCGCCGGCACGAGCCCCGCCCCCAGCAGCGAAGACTTGCCCGAACCGGACGGTCCCACCACGACGTGCGGACCGCAGCTCGCCCGGACGCTCTTGACCAGCCGGCCGACGACCTCCTCGCGGCCGAAGAACCAGTCGGCGTCTTCGGGCCGGAAGCTGGCGAGCCCGCGGTAGGGCTGGGGCCCGACAGGCCGTGGTCCCGGCGTCCGGCGCACCCGGAGCCAGGCCGCGAGCCACTCCTCGACCTCGGTTTCGGCGTCGACCCCGCAGGCGGCCAGCACCCCGACGAGCAGGTCCCGCGAGGCGGGCGAAGGCAGTCCGCGGCCGGAGAACCAGTCGCCGACGGTCGTGTGCGCGCCCCGCACCCCGGTCTTGGCCGCGACCTGGCGGATCGACAGCCCACAGCTCTCGCGCAGGCCGGTCAGCGCGCGGGAGAAGTCCTGCCGGGTGCGGATGGCGCCGGGCCGAGCCGGACTCGTGGGTTCGGACACCGGACTCCCGGACACTCGCGCTGGCACCGACCCGGCCGATGCTAGGAGGGCCGTTCCGACCGGCCGTACCGCTGGACGGGTTCGTCCGGCCACCCGTCCGGGTTCCGTCCGGACAACTCCGCAGACCTTCCGCCCGCCCCGGACGGCCACGACCATCGTCGGCACATCCCCGACGTGCCAACGAAAGGACAGTGACGTGCCGATCCCTGCCCGGCAGCCCCTGGTGCTCGACGACGTCGTCGCCCGGGCGGAGCTGCTCACCCTGTTCCGGACCCTCGCGGCCGACCCGGTGGCCGAAGGGCGGTTCCTCGACGACCCCGCCGGCGTGCTGGCCGCCGCGGTCGGCTGGCGTCCCGCGAGTCACCGCGTTTCCGAGGAGAACACCGCCCTCGTCGCGGCGCTGCGCGTGCCCGCCACGCGGGCCCGGCTGGTCGGCGCGTGCGGGCGGGTGCCCGGTGGGGCGCCGGCCACGATCGCCTCTTCGTCGGCCAGCTCGAGCAGTTCGGCCACCTTCAGCTCCAGCACCGTCACCAGCGCCTCGGCGAGCGTCAGCACGTCGACCGGCTTCACCACCGGCGGGAGCACCGACCCGGGCCCCGCCGGCGCCGACCCCGCCGTGCTGCGGCTGCGGCTGCGCGAGCTCCGGGAGCCGGCATGACCGTGGACAGCCTGGTGGGCAAGCGCAAGACGCTGTCGGTCATGCCCACGTTCACCTGCACGGCGGCGTGCACCGACTGCGGCACGCTGAGCAGTCCCCAGTCCCGCGAGCGGCTCCCGCTGGACGTCATCACCGCCGCCATCGACCAGGCCCACCGGCTCGGCTTCGCCAACGTCGTGTTCACCGGCGGGGAGGCCACGCTGCGCTGGCGCGACCTGCTGGCCGCGCTGGCCCACGCGCGGGACCTCGGCCTGCCGGCCCGGCTGGTGACCAACGCGCACTGGGCAGCGAACCCGGAGCGCGCGCGGGAGAAGCTGGCCGCGCTGGTCGAGGCGGGGCTGACGGAGATCAACTACAGCACGGGCGACGAGCACGCACGGTTCGTGCCCGTGGAGCGGGTCGTGCACGCCGCCGTCGCGGCCGTGCGGGCCGGGATTCCGGTCGTGGTGATGATCGAGCAACGGCGCATCCGGACGGTCACCGCGGACGCGATCCGCAGCCATCCCCTCGTCGAGGCGCTGGGCCCGGCCGCCGAGCGGGTGCGGATCACCGAAAGCGCCTGGATGCCCCTGGACCCCGCGGCGCGCGCGGAATACCCCGACGGCGCGGTGACCACCGCGGCGAACCTGGCCACCCGCCGCGGCTGCGACCACGTGCTGCAGACCTACACCGTCCAGGCCGACGGACGGATCGGGGCCTGCTGCGGGCTCGGGCTGCGCACCATCGCCGAGCTGAACCCGGCCACCGTCGAGGACACCGACTTCCTCACCGCGGCGATGACCAGGTCCGAAGCCGACTTCCTCAAACTGTGGCTGCACTACTTCGGCCCCGAGCGGGTGCTGGCGTGGGCGGCCGGGCACGACCCGGCCATCGACTGGGAAGGCCGGTACGCCCACCCCTGCCAGGCGTGCGGCCGCGTCTACCGGGACGAGCGGGTGCGCGCGGTGATCCGCGAGCACTACCGGGAAATGGTGGCCATCGTGCTGCAGTCCGCGTGGCTCGACGACCACTTCATCCCCTCCGTCCTGCAGGAGGGTGAAGAGGCGTATCGGTGATCGCGGGGGGAGATCGCGGCGGCACTTCACCGCGGCCTCCGGGAACGCCGGCCCGACGTAGCTGTCCTCAAGGCGGTCAGCGCAAGCGCACTCAAGTCGATGGCGGGCACGACGAGGAGCAGCAACGCGCTCAGGGCCGGTCCCGGCGGGACGAGCAGGGTGAGCACGAGAACGCCGGCGATCCGGGCGATCGAATCGGCCGCGGCGTGCTTTCGATCCTGATTCATGCCGGGTACGTGTCATCAGCTCTCCTTTCTTCCACCGCTCACGGCCCGAATCGAGAGATCACCCGATCGGCCGACGCTTGCCGCCGATCGGGTCAACTTGGAGATCGGCGCGAAAAAACCGGCATCTCCGCCCACGTACCCAGCAGAACTGCTGGACAGCCATCCGGAAGGAATTCCTGTGACGCTTGCCGATCGTCACCCCACCGCGGCGCCGGTTTCACGAATCGCCGACAGAAGTCATGAGGCCTACGGTAAGGAGGTCGTCGCGTTCACTTCCGCGCGGACGCAGGAGGAACGGAACCGCGCGTTCGCCGCCATCGTCGAATCCCACCGGGATGCCCTGATCAGATTCTGCGCGGCGAAGCTCGACAACGACCCGCACGCCGCCGAGGACGCCGTCACGGAAACGTTCATCGCGGCCTGGGAGGGACTGGGCCGTATCGAGAAACCGCGCACCGTGCGGAAATGGCTGTTCACGGTCGCTCGCCGGCAATGTCTGCACCTGCGGAAACTTCGCTTCCTCGAAGTTCACGACGTCCCGGAGGTCGCGCAAGAGAAACCGCCCGGCGTGCACGACGGCCTCAAGTGGCTGGACCTGCTCGTGGCCACGCTCGCGCCCGAGGAACAGCGGCTCCACAACCTGTACTTCCAGCAGCACCTGCGGGGCAGGAAACTCGCCGCGGCCCTCGGCGAAGACCCCGCGCAGCCGGTCACCGTGTACAAACGAATCCACCGGCACAAAGCTTGGCTACGCGCGGCCGTCGAGGCAGAGATCGTCGTGCACGAGGCGCCGGACGGGCCGCCGTGCCCGGTGCTGGCCAAGATCCTCGAGACCGCCGGCCACGTGGTCCGGCCGTCGAACGTCCTGCCGGTGGAGCTGGGCAGGAAAGTGGCCCACCACATCGGTCGCTGCCCCCGGTGCAGCGGTGACCTCGAGCGTGGCCGACTGCGATACGGTCCGCTCGCGCTCCTGCCCGTTCTGGGACTGTGGGGCCTGCACGGCACGCGCGACAACGCTGTGGAGCCGGCTTCGTTCTCGGCTGCGGACCCAGGCCCGGCCGAGCCCGGCGCCGACGCGCCGGAATCGGACAGAGCCAAGGGCGGATTCCGCCGACGAGCGCCAGGCTGGTCCGTGGCGATCGGCCTGGTCACGATCATCGTCCTCATCCTCGGGTTGACCGTCCGCACGGAAAACGGCGATGGCGGCTCGGACTTCTCCCTTTTCCAGCGGCCGGACCCGGCCGACCCGGGGCAATCGGCCACCGTTCCGGGCCGGACCGCCGTCCCCGGGCTGCCCGGCGCCCCCGGGAACGGCGGGCCGGGCACGCCGGATCCGTCATTTCCCGGCGCCACCGCGCCCGAACCCGCGCCCGGCGGGCCGGTGACCCCACCGCCGCCCGGGGTGCTGGCGGTGACGCCCCCGGCGGTGAACCTGCCCCTCTACGCGACCACGGCGACCGTCACGGTGGCCGCCGGCAGCGCCATGTCGTGGACGGCCACGTCCACCGACCCGGCAGTCTCGGTCACGCCCGCGGCCGGAAACGTCGAAGCCGGCAAGACCCAGCCGATCAAGGTGACCGTGAACCGCAACGCCACCGCAAAACCGGGTACCGGACTCGTCGTCACCTCCTCCACCGGCCAGCGCGTGACGGTGGCCGTCGGCTGGCCGACACCGGGCAACGTCGGCGTCACCACGCCGCGGATCGACCTCGGCGCCCGGGCCGCCACCGCGACGTTCAGCGTCACCGCGGCCAACGGAAACCTCAGCTGGTCCGCCGGTTCGCCGCACCCGGCTCTGACGGTCAGCCCGGCCGGCGGCTCGCTCGCCGCCGGAAAGGGAGCGCTCGTCACGGTGCGGCTGACCCGGCCGATCGGTACCGGCGGTGACGTTCCCCTCCGCGTGACGACGCCGGACGCCCAGCAGGTCACCGTGCTGGTGCACTGGCTGGCCACCCCGGGAACGGTGCGGACCAGCACCGGCGCCGTCCACATCGGAGCATCGGAGAGCAGCGCGCGTTTCACGGTCAGCGTCACCGGCGGCACGAACACCTGGACAGCGGCGCTGTCGGCACCGGGGTGTGCCGCACCCACCTGCCGGCTGGCCCTTTCCCGGACTTCGGGCTCGGGCACCGCGGAAATCACTGTCACGTTGTGGCCGCACCCGTCTTCCGTCGACCCGGGCGCCCACAGCAGGGGCACGATCACCCTGAGCACCCCGGACGGCCAGCGCCTCACCGTCGACGTGACGTGGGATCCGTACGAGCCTGGATGAGCTGCGCCGCTTCCAGGCGCCCCGCCGTCCGGCCCGCTTCAGCGTCCTTTCAGGACTTCGCGCAGGCGCGCGGCGAAGGCGGCGGGCTCGGCGGCGAACCCTCCGTGGTCGCCCGGGAACGGTTCGGCGGTCAGCCCGAGGTCGGCGGCGAGCCCGAGGCCGGCTTCGTGGGCGGGCAGCCCGGCGGCCGTCTCGCCCACGCCGACGACCAGCCGCGCCGGCACCGCCCGCAGCGCGCCGAGGTCGGGTTCGTAGGCGCCGATGGCGGCCAGGAGGTGGCCGAAGAAGTACGCGAAGTTGCCTTCCATCACCTTCATCTGGGCGAGTTCGTCGGGCGTCGGGTCGGTCGGCGGGGTGATGTCGAAGCCGGCCATCTCCACGAACGCGGCGATGGCGGCGCCGATCCCGTGCTCCCGGTAGATCGCCGGGATGTCCGGGCCGTCGAGGACGGCCGGGCCGAGGTACCGGGTGACCGGCGGTTCGTGCAGCACGACGGCGCGGACCTGGCCGCTGTGGCGCACGACGTACTCGAGCATCGTGACGGCGCCGCCGCTGTTGGCGAAGACGTCGGCGTCGACCGCCCCGATCTCGGCGAGCAGGCGCTGGACGTCGTCGGCGTGCTCGCGCAGGGTGCCGGGCCCGGGTTCGCCGTCGAGGGGGCTGCGGGAGATGCCGCGGGGGTCGTAGGTGACGACGGTGTGGTCCTCGGCCAGGATCGGCGCGATGGGCTGGAACATCGTGGAGTCGGCGGCGCCGCCGGGGATGAGCAGCAGGACCGGGCCGCTGCCGGTGACGTCGTAGGTGATGCGCGCGCCGGGTACGGCGAGGGTGTGGGTGGTCATGGCCTCTCCTCCGGAAGGTCGGGGTTCGCCATCCCGACGAATGGGGCCGGCCGGAACGGACACCCCCTCCGAGAAAAGTTCTACGACCCCGCGGGACCGGTCGAGTTTCCCGGCTGTCCGGGAACACTTTCCCTGTCGGCAGGGAAAAACGCGCGGTTAGCATCGGTCCGGCTTTGCGGCCGACGCCGACGACGAGGGGGATCCGAGTGACTGACCACGGTGGAGGAGTACGGGCGATCGGGGCAGGACCGGTGAACCCGGCGGCGGCCGTGGAGGAACCCGGCTCGCGCGCCGCGGCGCCGTCGTCCGCAAGCGGGATCGTCGAAACCACCACAGAGGAGACGGCATGAGCAACGATGCCCCGGCGGGTGTGTTCGCCGTGCTGAAGGCGACCCCCACCCCCGTCCGCTACCTGCTCGGGGGCGTGCTGGTCAACCAGCTCGGCGCGTTCGTCCAGACCTTCCTGCTGCTGTACCTGACGGTGCGCGGCGTTTCGGTCGGCCTCGCGGGCCTGTGCCTCGTCGCCTACAGCGTCGGGGCGATCTTCGGGACGCTGCTGGGCGGCGAGCTCACGCACCGGCTCGGCCCGCGGGCCACGATCGTGGCGGCGATGACGGCGTCGGCACCGCTGGTCGCGTCGATCCCGTGGCTGGGTCGCCCGGAGACGATCTGGCCGCTGTTCGCCGTGGTGGCGCTGGCCGGCCTGGTCACCCAGGCCTACCGGCCCGCGGCGGCGGTCCTGCTGTCCGACCTGATGCCCGAGCGGCACCAGGTGATGGGCTTCTCGATGATGCGGATCGCGCTCAACATCGGCGCTGCGCTGGCCTCCCTGATCGCCGCCGGACTCGTCCTGCTCGACTGGGACCTGCTGTTCTGGCTGGACGGCCTCACCGCGGCGCTGTACGCGCTGCTGGCGTTCGTGTTGCTGCCGAAGACGGCCCCTGCCGAAAAGGAAGCGGCCGAGCCCGAGGCCGGGGTGGACCGGCGCTCGGCGTACGCGACCCTGGTGCGCGACGGCAGGTTCCTGCTCTACCTGGGGGCCGTCTTCGTCGGCACGATCGTCTACGCCCAGTTCACCGTCGCGCTGCCGCTGCAGATCGTCGCCGACGGGCACCCCGAGGCGCTCTACAGCGCGGTGCTCGCGACGTCGTCCATCGTGCTGATCGTCACCGAGCTGAAGCTCACCACCTACGTCACGCGATGGCCGCCGCAGCTGGCCGGCGGCCTCGGGCACGTCATCTTCGCGCTCGGCGTCACGGGTTGGGGACTGTCCTCCGGATCCAGCGTGCTCGTGCTGGTCAGCGCGGTGCTCTTCGTGTCCGGCCTGATGATTTCCGGGCCGAGCATGTTCGCGCACCCGGCGAAGTCGCCGTCGCGCGTGAAGGCCCGCTACGTCGGCACCTCGCACGCGGTGATCGGGCTGGCCTCGGCGCTCGGCCCGGCGTTCGGGGTGTTCGCCTGGACTCGGCTCGGCAGCGGCATCTGGCCGCTGTGCGGGGCCATGGCGGTCGCCGCCGGGCTCTTCGCCTGGGCGGGCATGAAGCAGAAGACCGCGCCGGCCACGGTCGCCGCGGCGGAACCCGTGGGAGAAAAGGCATGACCGAGCCCAACGGCGTGCTGCTGGTGATCGGCAGCGGGCTGAAGCTCTACCGCGAATACCTCGTCCGGTCGATCCACCGGCGAGCCCGGTCGGCGGGCCTGGACCTGGTGCTGCTGAACAACCTCGAGCCGACTTGGCAGCGGAAGTACTTCGACGAGATCGTCCTGGCCAACGTTTTCGACCCCGAAGCGATGACCGCGGCTGCCCGCGAGGTGGCTGCGCGGGTGCCGATCGCCGGGCTGGTGTGCTGGGACGAGCCGGTGGTGCTGGCAGCCGGCGAGCTCGCCGCCGAACTCGGCTTGCCCGGGCTGAGCGTGCAGGGCGTGCACGGCTGCCGGGACAAGTACCGGACGCGATCGGTGCTCACCGCGGGCGGTCTCCACCAGCCGGGGTTCGCGACGGCGACGACAGTGCGCGAAGCTGTCGTCGCGGCCGGCGAAATCGGCTACCCCGTGGTGGTGAAACCCCGCGCGATGGGCGCCAGCATCGGAGTGGTGCTGGCCGCCGACGCGGCTGAGGTCGCGACGGCGTTCGAAGTAGCGGCGGGAGCGAGCCGGGCCGAGCACGCGCCCTACGGCGGCAGTGCCGTCGTCGAGGGCTACGCCGAAGGTCCCGAGATCAGCATCGACGCCGCCGTCCACAAGGGCGAGTACCTGCCGATGTTCCTGGCCCGCAAGCAAAGCGGTGCAGAGCCGTACTTCGAGGAGACCGGGCACATCGTGGACGCGGCCGACCCGCTGCTCGACGACCGCGAGCTGATGGACACCCTGGCCCGCGCGCACCGGCTGCTCGGGGTCGAAGACGGCATCACCCACACCGAGGTCCGGCTCACCGAGCGCGGGCCGTTGATCATCGAGATCAACGGCAGGCTCGGCGGTGACCTCATCCCGTTCCTCGGGCTGACCGCGACCGGCATCGACCCGGGCGAGGTGCTCTTCGACGTGGCCACCGGCCGGCGGCCGGACCTGGTACCCACCCGCCGGTCGGTCGTGGGCATCCGGTTCGGCTGTCCGGACCACGACTGCGTCGTGCGATCGGTGACCGTGCCGACGGAGGCACCGGGACTGGTCACGGCGGCGCGGATGGTCGAACCCGGCGCGTCGCTGCGGCTGCCCCCGGGTGGCTACCTGGCCCGGCATTCGTTCGTCGTGTGCGAAGGGGCGGACAGGGAGACCTGCGGCCGGCGGCTCGACGCGGCAGCGGCCCTGGTCGAAGTCGACGCGGGCCTGCTCGGCCCACCCGAGCCCGGTGCGTCGTTCGTGATGCCCGCCGGACTGCTGGACGTGGACGCATGACCGCCGTCAGCCTGACCCGCCCGGCACCGCCGCGGACCGCTCCGGAGATCCTGGCCCGGGCGAAGGCCCTGGCGCCGGTGCTGCGGGAGCGAGCAGCCGAGTTCGAGCAGGCCCGCCGGTTGCCCCCGGACGTCGTCGAGCTCCTGCGCGACACCGGAGTGTTCCGGATGACGTTCCCCCGCGAGTTCGGCGGCCCGGAACTGACGTCGATCGAGCAGACGGAGGTGATCGAGGCACTGTCCTACGGGGACGCCTCGGCCGGCTGGTGCGCGATCATCGGGTCCGGCACCGGGCTGTACGCGCCGTTCCTGTCCGATGCCGCCGCGCGGGAGATGTTCCCGCGACTGGACCTGATCACCGCGGGCATGCTGTTCCCGGCCGGCCGCGCCGAGCGCGTGCCCGGCGGCTACCGCTTGACCGGGCGGTGGACGTTCGGCAGCGGTATCACCCACTGCGACTGGGTCATCTCCGGCGCGTTCCTCTACCGCGACGGCAAGCCGGACCCCAGCCCGGACGGCCGTGACCCGCACGACTCGCGCCTGTTCATGGTGCCGGCCGCGGAGGCGGAGGTCATCGACAACTGGCACACCACCGGCCTGGCCGGCAGCGGCAGCTGCGACTACACGATCACCGACGTGTTCGTGCCCGAGGAACGCACGCTGTCGTTCGACACGGTGCACGGCAGGCCGAGCCCGCTGGCGCGGCCGGAGTCGTTCATGCGCACGGTGGCGGGCGTGCCGCTGGGGGTGGCGCGGGCCGCGCTCGACCACGTCCGCAACGTCGTGCGGACCCGGGTGGACCGCGCGACCGGCGTGCCGTGGGCGGACAACTGGCGGATGCAGGTGACGCTCGCGGAGTGCGAAGCCGACTTCATCGCGTCTCGCGCCGGCGTGTATGGCACGATGCGGGAGCAGTGGGAGCTGCTCTCGGCGGGCGCGGAGGTTCCGGCAGAGCTACAGGCCGCGCTGCCGCTGTCCAGGCTGCACGCGTTGCGCACGGCCCGCTCGGTCGTAGCACGCCTGTACGACCTGATGCAGACGGGCTCGATCCACCGCGGCGGTCCCCTGGACCGCTGGCTCCGCGACACCACGACGATGTGCCAGCACCTGCTCGCCCAGGACCGCATCCTGCAGTCGGCGGGGGCGCACCTGCTGGGCGGGACCCCGGAGTTCCGCCTCTGCCTGGGCATCACCAGCTGACCCCGGCTGCGGTCAGCCTCGCGGGTGCCGGGCCGGACTTCTCCACTGCGCGTCCCGCCTCCCGCGCGACAACGGGAAGGCCCGGCGAGCGATCGCCGGGCCTTCCCGTGTTTGTCCGCTCACCTGAGTCGGATCGCCACCACGAAGCCGTCCGGGGTCAGCTCAGGCCGAGCCCCGCCTCGCGCGCCATCACGATGAGCCGGGCGCGGTCGGCGGTGCCGAGCTTGGCGAAGATCGCGGACACCCGGTTGCTGATCGTCTTCGGCGAGAGCGCGAGCTCGGTCGCGATCGCCGGGTTCGACTTGCCGGCGGCGATGCGGTCGAGCACTTCTCGTTCGCGCGCGGTGAGCTGGGCGAAGGGGTAGGGGTCCGGCTCGGCGCCCGGACGCAGCCAGGCCCCGAGCCGCCCGGCGATCGCCTGGCCGACGATCGCCTCACCCGCCGCGACCGCCTGCACGCCACGGAGGATCTGGTCCGCGCCGGCGTCCTTGATCAGGTATCCGCGCGCCCCCGCCTGGAACGCCGCGGTGATCGTGCGGTCGTCGTCGATCTCACTGAAGACGAGCACGGCCGTTCCCGGCGCGACGCGCACGATCTTGGCGATCACCGCGATGCCGTCGTCGTCACCGAGCTGCAGGTCGATGACGAGCACGTCGGGCCGCAACCGCGTGGTCTCGGCGAGCACGGCGGCCGTGGTGGCGGCTTCGCCGACCACGCTGATCGCCGCGGAACGTTCGAGCATCGCCCGCACGCCGCGGCGCACGGCCGGCCGGGTGTCCGCGAGCACCACCGTCGGCACCGCGACATCCGGCACCACTTCGATTTCGGGACGACGCCGGTTCACGTGCCGACGGGCCGGCAGCGCGGGCGTCCACGCGAGCTCGTTCGCTTGCTGGTTCACAGTTCCCCCAGAACTCCATCGCGGGCGCCCCTCGCCGCGCGCGCCACACAGGGCAGCTGAAGCCGGCGCCCGCCCTGGGGCACGCAGAGTCTGGCAGCCACCGTCGATGATTCGGTTGCAGTCCGTCGACAGCCCCGTCCTCCTTCAAGACCACGTCAGCCGCCGTCGCAGGATCGTTCAGCTGGGCAGAAGCCGCACCCGGGGACTCAACCGAAGGACCGGCTCGAGCGTGAGGGGTTCTGCCGGGTCCGGGCGGACCTGGTGGTTCACCAGGGGAGGAAATGTGGGAGCAGGACTGAAGGTATTGGCCGCCATGAGCGTGCTGGCGGTCGCCGCACCGGTGACGGCGTCCGCGGCGGAGCTCGCTCCGGCCGCGGTGTGCCGGGTGACCGAGCTGCCCGGGTCGGTCGCCGGCGAGGAGGTCTACCCGGCCGGCACGGACGACCACGGGACGTTCGTCGGTCTCGGCCGGTCGCACTTCGGCGACAACGAACACGGACTGCTGTGGCGTGACGGTGTCGTGACGGACCTCGGGACGTTCGTCCCGTCCGCGATCAACGCCGACGGGGTGATGGTCGGTTCGCAGTTCGCCGACGGGAGGCGGCGCGCCGCGATCCAGGCTGGTGGCGTGACGACGTTCCTGCCGGAGCCGGACGAGCCGGGCTCCGGGGCGACCGACATCAACGCGCGTGGCGACGTCTCGGGATATGCCTGGGTCGGCGGCCTGTCCCGCGCCGTCGTCTGGCCGGCGGGCACGCGGACGCCGCGGGTGCTCGACGACGGGCCGGTGTACACGATGGCCCTGAAGGTGGACGACCTCGGATTCGTCCTCGGCTCGGCGGGCTTCGCCGGCGACGAGGTGCAGACGGTCTACCGGCTGGACGGCACGGTCGTGCGGTCGTTCCCGGTGATCGGACCCGGCGGGCACCGCGCGTCGGACCTGGCGGACGGCGTGCTGATCGCCGACCGCGGCGGCCCCGAAGGCGACAACCTCACCTTCATCGACGTGGTGACCGGAGCTGAACGCCCCTTGCCTGACAGCACGTATGCCCAGGGCGGGGTCCTCGCGGTGAACGGCGTCGTCGCGGCGAAGAACCGTTCCGGGTTCCCGGCACGGTGGAAGTACGGCCGGCAGCTCCAGCTGCCCCAGCTCGGGAACACCTACCCGCTCTACCCGACCGCGATCAGCGCCGACGGGCGGCAGATCGCGGGGGTCAGCACCGACAACACGCGGCAGATCGGCACGCTCTGGACGTGCCGGAACTGACCTCGCGGCCGCCGGGTATCCGGTCCCGCGAACCGCGAAGATCAAATGTCTGGAGCTGGGCGGCCCGAGTGTGTCGGACACGGGCGATACCGTGGTGCCATGGGGATGCCACCGCCGTTGGTCTGGTACGCCAGCTACGGATCCAACCTGTACTCGGCGCGGTTGCGGTGTTACCTCGAAGGAGGAACTCCGCTGGGTGCCCAGCGTTCCTACGTCGGATGTCGGGACCGCAGTCCGGCGCGTCGCGTCGTGGCGAGCGAGTTCCCCGGCGGGGTCTACTTCGCCACCGAGTCGCCGGTCTGGCACGGTGGCCGGGCGTTCTTCGACCCGCAGCTGCCGGGCCGGGCGGCGATGCGGTCGTACCTGGTGACCGCCGGGCAGTTCGCCGACATCGCCGAGCAGGAGATGTACCGCGAGCCGGGGCCGGACCTGGATCTGACCACCGTGCTGCGGACGGGCCGCGATCAGCTCGGGCCGGGTCGCTACGAGACGTTGCTGCACCTCGGCGATCTCGACGGCTTCCCCGTCCTGACGTTCACGGCACCGTGGTCGGCGTCGGAAATCGAGAAGAACCCACCGTCGGCCGCCTATCTGGCCATGCTCGTGGGCGGATTGCGGGAGGCGTACGGCTGGTCTTACCCGAAGATCGCCGAATACCTGGCGCCACTGCCCGGGGTCCAGGGGCACTGGTCAGCACAGAAAATCGCCGACCTGGCTCCAGAGGCCCCGTCTTGACGGCAGGACCTGAAAGTGCCCGGTGCGACGTCGTACAGCCGCTTGCGCGATCCGAACGGACGATCCATCAGCCGGCGTCGGACTGCAGCCGCTGGCGGCGATGATCCACTCCGGTGACCTGCGGAAAGTCTCAATCACTCACGGGCGGGAGAGTCAACTTGGGTTGACATTCGCTCGGCGCCAGCGCCGATGCCGAGCACGAAGCTGCCGATACGGCTGCCGTTCCTGTGGCTGTCACCGAACCCTTGCGGTGCGTAGTATCGGCTGGGTGATCGAGCTCGTGATGGGGACGCTCGACCTGGCGAAGGTGCGGTTCGCCCGCTCGCCGATGGAAGAGCTCCGCAACAGCGTCTACGTGCTGACGGGCCG
Source organism: Amycolatopsis kentuckyensis (assembly GCF_002155975.1). GTDB lineage: Bacteria > Actinomycetota > Actinomycetes > Mycobacteriales > Pseudonocardiaceae > Amycolatopsis > Amycolatopsis kentuckyensis. The sequence goes on along the minus strand of NZ_MUMI01000162.1, from coordinate 5,978 downwards.
GCGGGGTACGGACCTGCACCGCCCGTGGGTGTCGTTGGCCCGGGCCCGGTTGGCTGGTCTCGACCTCACGGTGCTGTTCACCCTGCTGTCGCTCGACGACGTCTTCCCGGGGTTCCTCAACCCGCTGACGGAGCCCGGCGATAAATTCGACAGCCAGCTCGAGCGCGTGCGCGCCACGGACGACGCCGGTGTCCGGTGCTACTTCGACGAATACTGGGCGTCGGCGGAGATCCCTCCGGTGGTGCGGCCACTGTACGACGATCCCGGGCGCGCGCTCGGGCCGCTCTGCGACCTGCTCTCCGAGTACTGGCGCGCCGCGATCGAGCCCGTGTGGCCGCGGCTGTGTGCGCTGCACGAAGCCGACTTCGCCCACCGGTCGGCGAGGCTGACCGGCGGCGGCCTCGCTCGGCTCTTCGACGACCTCCACCCGCAGATCGAGTACGCCGAAGACCGGCTCCGGGTCCTGCTGCCGCACCACGACGTCCGGCACATGGTGAACGGCGTGGGCGTGCTGCTCAAGCCGGGTGCGTTCATCTGGCCGAAGCTCAGCATCTGCGACGGCCACGACCAGGTCTCGATCGGGTACCCCGCGCGCGGTGTCGGTGGGCTGTGGGCACCGGCACCGCCGGTCGCGCATGCCCCGCTTGCAGATCTCGTCGGCCGCAGCAGGGCGACGTTGCTCGCGTTGCTCGACCTGCCCCGGTCAACCACGGAACTCGCGGAGCAACTCGGCGTCACGCCCGCAACGGTGAGCGAACACCTCACCGTGCTGCGCCTGAACAACTTGGTCCGCTCTCGCCGCGCCGGCCGGGTCGTGCTCTACGAACGCACCCCGCGCGGTGCCGGCCTGCTGCACGGAGATTCGGTTCTGCCCTAATCGTCGCGCCGCCGCGGCCGCCTGGCGACGATGGGAACACGGATCGCAGCACGGTGTGCTCCCCACGTCGAGGCACGTCCGCACTCGCGGCAGTGATGCCTGTCTACCAGCCGAAACTCGCTGCGGCCTGCTCCTCAGGGGTCGGCACAAGGTGAACAACGAGGACGGGCGAGACCGGGGGGAGCCCGAGGAGGAATCATGCATCAAGAATTGCCCGCAGCACCATTACTTCGCGACGCCGCGCTCGGCATGGATACGGCGTGGCGGGAGATCGTCGGTCGGTACACGCCACTCGGCCTCGCGGTTTGCCGCCGCTTCGGTATCAGAGACGCGGACGCCGAGGACGTTTGCGGCTCAGTGTGGTTGAGGCTGATGACAAGTCTGGATCGTATCCGCGAGCCGGAGGCACTGCCCGGCTGGCTGCGAACTGTCGCGCAGCGCGAGTGCCTGAAGCTGCTGCGGAACAGGCAGCACCAGATCCCGACCGATCCTGCACTCTTCCGCGAGGTGGTGGAGCCCGAGTTCGACGCTGACCTGATCGGCCGCGAACTGCGTGATGCGGTCCGGCAAATCATGGCAGCGCTGCCCAGCCGAGACCGGCGGCTACTCTTGCTGCTGTTCAGTGACCCATCCAAGCCCTACCAGGAAATCAGCGAGATTCTGGGTATTCCGATCGGCTCGATCGGGCCGTCCAGAGCCCGATGCTTGGGCAGAGCCCGGCGCACCCCTGCCGCCGCAGCGCTGCAGGACTCCCGAAGCGAGCAACTCGCCGGCTGACACCACATCTGCTCGCTCGTGAACCGGCTCGCCGACGACAGCAGCAATCCATGTCGGGGGCCGCAACCGTCGTCGGTGAGGCCGCGCCACCGGCGTTTGAAGGCGAAACTCGCGATGCCGGGTCTCTGTGGGTGAACGGCTCGGTGGGCGGCCCACACCGAAAACCGTGTCGCGGCCCACCGACCGGTGCCGGGGCGGGCGGCGGCACCCGCTCACCCCGGCGATCAGCCACCCGGCACAGCTCAGCCCCAGGAGCTGCGGCCCCAGGCGGCAGCCTGCGTGAAGCCCGCGCCGCCCGAGGCGCATGACAGCGTCTCCGTGCCGAAGATCGTCCCGTCGTGCTCGACGCCGTGGTGGACGCCGATCGCGTACGGCCCGTCGTCCCACCAGCCCCACAAGGGCGCGCCGGACACTCCGGACGCCTCGTCCGCGTCACTCTCGACCTGGGTCGTGTCGTAGGTCGTGCCGTTGACGTTGATGTCGTCACCATCGTCGTCGTCGCGTACGGCGATGGCGGACTCGTACGACATCGACGTCAGGCTGATGTCGTACGGGAAGCCCGCCATGGTCCAGTAGTCGCCGTCTTCCCACGCGCTGTTGTAGCCCCGGTAGCCGAAGTAGCCGACGCGGTCGCCAAGCGGATCCCACAGCTGGCAGACCTTGATGTCACTGCCCGAGTCGGAGTTCCACGAGTGGTAGCCCCGGACGTAGCTGACCACGCCGGCCCCGAACACGGACTGGCCGTTCCAGCAGGCGGGGATGACCTTGATCGCCCACGCCGCCCCGTTCGTCGGCGGTCCCACGTGGCCGCTGGTCATCATCGTGCTCCGGCCGATCAGGTACCCGGTCGCCTCGCCGGCGGGCACCCAGCTCGCGCCCGCAGTCGGCTGGTAGCTGCTGTAGAGCTTGCAGACCGCGGTGTACGGGTAGGACGAGGGGTACACCAGCGCCCGGGACTCGCCGTCGATGATTGTGCTGTGGGTTTCGGACAGGAGGGTCTTGCCGCCGCGGGAGGTGATACCCCGCCGCGTCGGGTCGAGCGACCTGGTCGTCTTCGGGGCGATGCCCAAGGGAACGCCCTTCGGCCGGTAGGGGGCGCCCGACGGCGCGGCGCTCGGGGTCCGGCGCGGCGTGCGGTTCGCGCGCTGCGCCGGCGTACGGGTGTGGACCGTCTCCTCGTAGGCTTCGAGCCCGGGCAAGCCGGCCAGGAGAGGGCCGTCCGTGCGCAGCGTGAACGCGCCGCGATGGACCGTGCTGCGCTCCAGTGCGACGCCGTGCTCCTCGCCGGACCACCACGTGGTGGCCGAATCGGTCACCAAGCCCCAGGGCCGGGTGTCCTCGCCTTCGCTCTCGGGCTCGAATTCGAGCAGCCGCGCCTGGCTCCAAGGTGCTTGGTCGGTCATGGTCACTCCTCGCTGGTTCCGAACCGCGGAGTGCGGTTCGTGAACGGAGGAGCGCAGAAAACGCACCGCGAATACCCACCGGCCACGAATCTGCCCTTTCGGGCGGCCGGCGCCGTATGCGGCCTGACCGTGAACCGCAATGCTGCCGGGATGGGCCGCACACGCGGGTCTGGTCCATCGAGACCGCGGCGATCTGAATCCAGGCTTCCGGGTGGGGCTTGGCTACCGGTTCGCCGTCGTCGAAGTGCGAGAAGCGGCAGGGGCCGACGAAGGTAAAAAGCCCTCCTCTTCGGAGCTTGCCGACAGCCGAAGGGGTCTCGCGGCCCGATCTGGCTCCGCGAGACCCAGTTGCGCCAGCAGCGTGAGCGCCGCGGCGTCCCCGGCCGGGCCGAGCGCGGCCGGGGTCGTCGTCGCCGGCGAGGGCGGCGGGACGTGGGGGAGCCGTTCACCTTCGCCTCTCTCTACGAAGGACGGCTGGTCCAGCACGTGACGCCGGTGCCCGGCCGGGAGGACGCGCAGACCAGCGAGGGCAGCGACACGGTGCTGGCCTCGCACGTGGAGGACGCGTTCACCGAAGACCGCTGCGACTTCTTCGGCCTGCTGTGCCTGCGCTGCGACCCCGCCGCGGCGATGCTCCTGGCGCCGGCGCGAGCACTGGAGCTGTCCGCCGAGGTCGAGCAGGTTCTCTTTCTCAGGCGCGCGGCCACGCCCGCGTCGCACGGTACCGGCGGCCACCGACAAACCGGCGGTGAACACTCGCCCCCGCGAGAGACGCAGAGCAGCCGGCGTCTCCCGCGGGGGTCGTTCGTGGTTGATCGACGGTGGTTACCGGGGACGGCGGCCGATACGGGGAGGATCGTCGTTTTCCTCGTCGGTGCGGTCACCGTCGCGCAGTTGGCGGTCCAGCATCGTTTGCTGCTGAGCCAGGTGGGCGATCAGTCGGCTCAGCTTGCCGACCTTCACCAGGTAGTGCGGCAGCGTGATCGCCCAGGCCACCACCACGATCACGCACGTGGCCCAGAACAGCGCGGATCTGATGTCCATGCCGCCCAGCCTGAGAATCGGGGTGAATACGACGATCAGCGCGGCCAAGCCGACATCCGCCCAGGTGCGCGGACGTGCGGGCTGTGGGGCCGCCTGCGCGGCGACGGTCATTAATTTCCTCCTGAGCGGCCAGCGGCTAGAAGTGATCATGTATTCCCGCGGAGGGAGCTGCGGAATATCACTTCCGTGACAAGGTGCGGTCGAGCCAGATCACGCCCCGCTCGAAACGGCTAAGCAGCGTCTGGAAACGCAGCCCATCGAGCGGCGGCACCGGATGGTGCCGGTACCATGAGTAAGAATTACACCGTTGAGACGCAGATGGCTACCCCGTGTAGGACTACGCCAAAAACTTTCTTAAACATGAACGAAGGAGGTTCCCGGCAACAGTCGGGAACCTCCTTCGAGATTCATGATCGGATCCCGTTCCAGCGAGATCCGATGTGCCCTGCGCTCGACCGCACCAGCCTTCGCTCAGGGTGACCGGGTGATTATCCGGTTTGCAATCACAGTGGACAGAAGTGTGCTGCTGCCCGTGCGACGCTGGGTAATCGTAAGCACCTCCAGGGGTGCCAGTCCAGATTTCAACGACCAATACCCCGTTAGCAGGAGTCATCGTTACCTTACCGAAATCATCGGAGGCTGGCCGGCAATGCGACCACGTCGCATTCAAGCACTCGACCTGCCTCTTTGGGCAATCGGTGAATCTTTTCCTGGATTTCCTGCTTTGTGGTCGACAGTCGACATCGTTTGTACGGTATTCGCGTCTCGACGGTATTCCGGTCGTCGGAATCCTTCCGGCGAGGTAGGGGTGGATCGTGTGAGGGGGCCCAGCGCGGCGGGATGCGAACCGGGTGTCGGGCGGGGAACCAGGTGGTCGGCTGGTGATGTTCCTGCAGACGATCGGGTCAGTGCCCGCCGCGGGCGTGGAGCGGCTCGTCCGGCTTCGCCGGGGTGGTGTGGTCGAGGGCGACCGCAGGGAAGGCCAGCAGAAGTGGATTCCGCCGTCGGCGTGCACCCCGCCGATCGTCCTGGCCAACGGGCCGTCGTGCCACCCGGTCAGGCTGTCGCCGGCTCGGCCGTCTATGGGATGAGCGCGAGTTCATCGCCGGCGGCGATGGGGTCGGCCAGCACCGGCGCGGCCGAGCCCTCCAGCGTGTCGGCCGCCGCGAGATAGCCCTCGGTCACGTCGACGCTGGAGTGGCCAAGGTCGGCGGCGATCTTGCGGATGTGGACGCCGTGCGCTTCGGCAACGCGGCGTAGAAGTGCCGCCCAGAGTGGGGGTGGATCGTGGTGGTGATCGGGCGCAGCGCGGCGGCGTGAGCGCGCATCGTCGAGGACCCGCTGGCCGCGGCGACCCGCAGCAGGCTCGCGCACAGCGCCTTGGGGAACCTGGGAACCTGCTCGGTCCCGAGCCTGGCGCCGCTGGTCGTCGCGAGCAGGGGGTGGTGGCGGGTTTCCCGCCGACCTGCCCGCCGACGGTAACCTCGGCGCCGCTCTCGTGCGCGTCCCGCGCGGCCAGGTAGGCATCCAGGGAGGCCAAGGCGACGGCGGTGGTCCGCACTTATCTGTTCTTCGCGCCCTTGCCGTGGACATGCAGGGCGGGCCGCCCGTCCGGGCCGACGCGACGCAGGTTGGAACGGTCGCCGAGCAGAGTTCGTCGGCGCGGATGCCGGTGGCGGTCAGCAGGTCGACCATCGCCGCGTGCCGCAGCGCGACGAGCTCGCGGGCCTCGCGCGGGCCGCGGCCGCGGTAGGTCCGTGCGGCGACCCGCAGAGCCCGGACCCGGGCACCTCGAACGTCGTCTTCTTGCGCAGGCACATCTCGCGGTAGAAGGCGGAGACGTACCCAAGGCGGGTCTTGCGGGTCCCGGCCGGGAC
>NZ_MUMI01000161.1 GCF_002155975.1 Amycolatopsis kentuckyensis | reverse complement strand
GGCCGACGCCCACCCCCTGGGCGACCCGCAGCCCGGTCCGGTACAGGCCGCCCGCGCTGCCCCGGACGTCGTTCGGCACCCAGGTGATGAACGTGGCCGACACCGTGATGACGTACGCGCCCGTCGCGCCGGCCAGCGCGAGCAGGATGAGCGCGAAGGCCAGGTTCGGCCGCAGCGCGAACGCCGCCAGCGCGGCCAGCGGCAGCGCGGCCAGCACGCCCAGCAGCTTGCGGCGGTGCTCCGTCGTGACGAACCGCGACAGCAGGAACGTCCCGGCGACGAAGCCCAGCGGGTCGGCGGCCAGCAGCCAGCCCACCGCCTGGTCGCCCGCGCCCAGCTGTGCGGCGAGCGGCGCCGCGAGGCCCTCCGGGATCACCGCCAGGCCGACGAGCCAGGACAGGTAGAGCAGCACCCGCAGCCGTTCGTCGCCGAAAACCTGCCTTACGGCGCCGAACCACGGGGCGCCGCCGTTGCCCGCCGCGGGCCGGCGCAGCACCAGCAGCCGCACGGCGACCGCGGCCACCAGGAACGTCAGCGCGTCGATCGCCAGCGCCCACGACGTCCCGATCGTCGTCACCAGCAGCCCGCCGGCGGCCAGGCCGGCCAGCATCGCGGTGTTGTTCGTGATCCCCCGCAGGTCCTGGCTCTGCAGGTAGACGTCGTCGTCGGCGAAGACCTCGCGGCCGAGCGCGTTCTGCGCCGCGTTGCCCGGCGCGTTCGCCAGCCGCGCGAGGACGAACAGCGCGAACAGCCAGCCCAGCGGCATCGCGGGCAGCGCCATCAGCCCGATCAGCACGGCCTGCGCGAACGAGCTGGTCACCAGCACCGCGCGCCGGGGGAACCGGTCGGCGAGCTGGGAGAGCCCGAGCCCGCCGGCGAGCGCGGGCAGGAACGTCAGGGAGTAGACGACGGCCGACAGCAGCGGTGACCCGGTCCGGTCGAAGGTGAGGATGGCCAGCGCGACGATGGTCAGCTGGTCACCCAGCATCGACTGCGTCTCGGCGAACCACAGCGCGCGGAACTCCCGGTTGGCCAGGACGGCCCGGAACCGGGGTGTCGCGCGTGTCGTCACCTCGTGACCACCGTCCCCCGATCGAGTGAATATGGGCATTCGCATTCTGCCTCTCCGGTGACGACCCCGACCGGGGGAGTCACGGTCTACCACCGGGAAGCACCCACAGTATGCCGCCGGTTACGCCCCGGCGTCCCCTGAATGCGAGCCAGTCACCCCCTCGTGACCGGCCCACGGGTACGTCCGGACTGATCGATCCGGACTCGCTCGGCGCAGGGCGGCGGCCGCTCGTCGTCGGGCCGATGCCGCGTTGGACCGAATGGGCCAAGACTGGACAGTGAGCCGGCCGGGGTGGACGGACCGCGCGCCGCCGGCGCCGCAGATCGGGGAGAAGCATGGACGGGTTGATGCAGGGCAAGGCGGTCGTGGTCACCGGCGCCGGCCGGGGCCTGGGCGAGGCGTTCGCGGTGCACGTCGCGCGCGCGGGCGGGGCGGTGGTGGTCAACGACGTCGACGCCGAGCTGGCCGAGCGGACGGCGGAGAACATCCGCGCGCACGGCGGCCGCGCCGTCGCGAGCGGGCACAGCGTGGCCGAGGCGGGCGAGGCGCAGGAGATCGTCGACCTCTGCGTCAAGGAGTTCGGCGGCATCGACGGGCTGGTCAACAACGCCGGGCTGAACTACGAGGCGCTGCCCTGGGAGGACGACGCCGAGCAGGCGCGGGAGCTCATCGCGGTCAACGTCCTCGGCGTGGTGAACACCGGCCTGGCCGCGATCAAGGCGATGGTCGACGCGGGCACCGGCGGCTCGATCGTCAACATCTCCTCGGGCGCTTCCCTCGGGCAGCGCAAGCTCGGCGTGTACGCGGCGAGCAAGGGTGCGGTCGCGTCCCTGACCTACTCCTGGGCCCTCGACCTCGAGGACGCCGGGATCCGCGTCAACGCCGTCTGCCCGCTCGCGCACACCCGGATGGTGTGGAAGTCCGAACGCTCGCTGCGCGCCTGCCCGCCGGACCGCACGCCGTCGCGGATCGCCCCGGTCGTGCTGTTCCTGCTCGGCGAGGGCTCGCACGGCATCACCGGCCAGATGATCCGGTGCAACGGCCCGCAGCTGCACATCATGGGCCAGCCGTTCCTCAAGCAGCCGATCCTCGAGCGTCCGGTGTGGGACACCGAGACCGTGCAGAAGGCCTTCGACGAGGTCTTCTCCGCCCACCTGGAGAACTACGGCCTGGAAAAGCGCGTCCCGCCGCGGCTGCGCAAGTGGACGGAGTCGACCTCGCCCCGGACGGCTTAGGAGCCCGCGGCGGGCTCCGGGTCCCGGGTCGCCGCGTAGAGGGCCTCGATGTCGGCCGAATAGCGGTCGTTGATGACCCGGCGCTTGAGCTTGAGCGTCGGGGTCAGCTCGCCGGATTCGGGCGTCCAGGCCTTCGGCAGCACGTGGTAGCGCTTGATCTGCTCGATCCGGGCGAGCCTGCTGTTGGCCGACTCGACCGCGCGTTCCAGCTCGGCCCGCACGGCCGGGTGGTCGGCGAGCTCCTCCGGGGCCGCTTCGACGCCGTTGGCCGCGGCCCAGCCGGGGGCGATCTCGTCGTCGAGCACGATCAGCGCCGTCACGTACGGGCGGTCGTCGCCGATCGCGACGGCCTGGCCGATCAGCGGGTGCTCCTTGAGCAGGCCCTCGACGCGGGTCGGCGCGATGTTCTTGCCGCTCGAGGTGATGATCAGTTCCTTCTTGCGGTCGGTGATCGTCACGAAACCGTCTTCGTCGATCGTGCCGATGTCGCCGGTGGCCAGCCAGCCGTCGGCGTCGGTGGCGTCGGCGATCGTGCCGTCCTCCTGCAGGTAACCGAGGAACACGATCGGCCCGCGGACCAGCAGCTCGCCGTCCTCGGCGACCTTCACCTCGACGCCTTCGACCGCCTTGCCGACGGTGCCCGCCCGGAACGACTCGACGGAGTTGGACGTCGCCGCGCCCGTCGTCTCGGACAGGCCCCAGACCTCGCAGATCTCGATGCCGAGCCCGGCCAGGAAGTAGATGATCTCCACCGGGAGGGCGGCCGCGCCGCTGGAGGCGACGAGCACGTTGTCGAGCCCGAGCAGCGCGCGCACCGGCGCCAGCGCGGCCTCGTCGGTCTGCCGGATCTTCTCGGCCAGCTCCGCGGGCACCGGCTTCCCGGCGCTGCGCAGCTTGTAGCCCTGCTGCAGCAGTTCGTTCGCCTGCAGCAGCGCGGTGCGCCGGTCTTCCGGCACGCCGCCGAGCATGTTCTTGAGCCCGGCGACCATCTTCTCCCACACGCGCGGGACGCCGAAGAAGCTCTGCGGGTGCACCTTGCCGAGCGCGCCGACGACCCCCGTGGGGTCGGCGAGGGTGTGCACGTGCCCCGCCCAGACGATCGGCAGGTAGATCGACAGCTCCCGCTCGGCGATGTGCGCCAGCGGCAGGTACGCGATGTTCGTCGCGTGCATCGGCGGGTGGTGCAGCTTGGTGACCGCGTACGCCTGGTGGATCGCGTTGCGGTGCGAAAGCACGACGCCCTTCGGGGCGCCGGTGGTGCCGGAGGTGTAGATCATGGAGAGCGGGTCGTCCGGCTTGATCCCCTGCCACGACCGTTCGAAGGCCTCGGGGTCGGCGGCAAGCGCTTCCCGGCCCCGGGCGCGCAGGTCGGCGAGGGAGAGGAACCGGTCGTCGCCTTCGGGGATCGCGGTCTCGTCCATGACGACGACGTGCCGCAGAGCCGGGAGGTCGTCGAGCACCGGCCGCCAGCGCGCCAGCTCGTTCTCCCCGCCGAGCACCACGACCGGCGCCGCGCTGTGCCGCGCGACGAACCCGATCTGGTCCGGGCTGAGGGTGGCGTAGGCGGTGCAGGGGATCGTGGCCAGGTGCGTCGCGGCGAGGTCGGCGACGATGTGGTCCGGGCAGCCGGGCGCCATGATCAGCATGCGGTCACCCGCGGCGAGCCCGAGCCCGGCCAGCCCGCGGGAGACTTCGGCGATCGCCGTGCGGAACTCCAGCCAGGTCAGCGTCGGCTGTCCTTCGAGGTCGAGCGAGGTGATCGCCGGCAGGTCCGGGTATTCGACCGCGTTGCGGTGCAGCAGCCGCGGGATCGTCTGGCCTTCGGTCTGCTCGGCGACGGACGGGGTGGTCAACGCTGGCCTCCTCGAAAGCTGCGGATGGCCACACTGTAGGGGCTCCCGGCGCGGGTGGATAGAGAATCGCGGCCACGTCAAGCGGCACCGTCGAACCGGACATAGCGGTCAGGTCTCCACCACTGTCCACTGTGTACACGGGCGTTCGCGCGCGAACCGCGCTTCAATGGGAGGACCGCTTCCGGCGGGGGCGGCGGACTCCAGGGGGAACCGATGACGCGGTCGGCTCGTGAACTGCTCGTGAAGATCCAGGCCGAACTCGCTCCGCGCGACGGCGACAACCGGCTCGTACCGCTGATCACCGCGGGGCGGGCGCCGCGCGCGGTCTTCGCCGCGCTCGCCGCCGAGGAGAAGCTGATCACCCTCAGCGACTGGCGCAGCTTCCACGAGCTGGCCGCCCGGGCCGACGAGCCGAACGCGCGCACCTTCTTCGGCGGGCTGGCGCCGGGCGAGCAGCAGGCGAACGGGATGCTGGACGCGTTGCTCGCGGCGACTGGTCCGGACCACGGGGAGGAACGCCCGCGCGCGGGCTGCCAGGTCTACCCGGCCTACGTCGCCTGGCTCGCGCTGAACGGCGAGTCGTCGGCGACCGCGGCGGGGATCTTCGCCAACTTCGCCGCCTTCGGCCGGTACTGCCGGGACGTCGCCGCCGGCATGCGCGAGCACTACGGCTTCACTGGTGAGCAGTGCGCGTTCTTCGACTTTTTCGCGGCGGACGTCCCGGAAATTGAAGAACAAGCGCTCGCCGCGATCCAGGCCGGCCTCGACGCGCGCCGGCTCGACGAGCGCGAAGCGCACCGCTGCGCCCGGCTGTTCCAGAGCTACGAGCTGCTCTTCTGGAACACGCTGGCCGACGAGTTCCCGGGCTGACGAGCGGCCGCCGCCGCGGAACCGGTACCGGGCCGACGCAGCGTGGTCAACCGGCCGCGGTTGCGGAATAACGGGAATTCCGGCCCGTTGCCCGGGGAATCCGTGGCCGCGCCCGCGAATCCTGCCCATTCCGCTTTTCCGGGGCCGTCCACTCCGGACGAAGGCGGCGTCCGGGGGTGCGCACCCTGGTCCGTGATGTTTGTCACCGAACGATTCGTCGCTGTCGTACGTAGTCGGCCCCCGCCGGGACGCGCGGCGGATCCGGGAGCGCTTCCGTTACTCACATACGTGCGTGGAACGAAAGTCGCCCTGCGACGAAGCTCACGACTTACGGTGGTGGACTTTCCAAGCGCAGGCAGCGAGTGTGGACGGGTCACCGATCCAAGATCACGTTATCGCCACGGACTTGACGCGCCCTGGAGGGCTGCCTAACGTCGTCGCGGGCGAAGCAGACCACGGTGATGTTGATCCGGCTGGTCGGAATCCGGGTGTTGACCGCCTCGGGCGACCCGAAACCATGTACTGCCGGAAGGAAAACGGACCCAGGTGAAGCAGATTTCTCTTCGACGCAACCGGGGATCCTCGATTCGGAAGCGCGTGCTCACGATCGCGCTGGTCCCCAGTATCGCGCTCTTGCTCGTCGGCGTGGCCCTCGCGGGCTACCTGATCTACGACGCCGTCACGGGCCGGGACTACACCAACCGCATCCGGGGCTCGGAGGCCCCGTCGATCCCGTTCCTCGCCTCCCTGCAGCAGGAACGCCAGGCCACGCTGACCCTGCTCGCGGGCCAGAGCAACCAGCGCGCGGTGCTCGCGGCCGTCCGCCCGAAGACGGACGAGAACGCCGCGAAGACGATCGAGTACCTCCGCGACAACTTCGCCGACTACGACGACACCCCGCCGAGCGTTCTGAAGAACATCACCACCTTCTTCGGTCTGTACCAGCAGCTGCCGGCGAACCGGCAGGCGGTCGACAGCGGCCAGATGCAGCTCAACCAGGCCTTCGTCTACTACAACAAGATGATCGACCAGTTCACCGACGGCGTGGCCGGGCTGGCCCAGAACGCGCGCGGCGCCCAGAACGCGTTCGACCGGCTGACCGCCATCCCGCTGTTCACCGCAGCCGACCAGATGCAGCGCAGTGACGCGCTCGCCGCCGCCGGCCTCGCCGCGGGCGGGCTGTCCAATGACGACTTCCGCACCTACGTCGGCCAGGTCGGTGCCTACCACGCCCAGCTCGACGCCTCGGCGCCGAAGCTGATCCCCGAGGTCAAGGCCAAGTACGACGAGCTGCTGGCCAGCCAGCCGTGGCAGACGGTGAACCAGGTCGAGACCGCGTTCCTGCGCGGCGACCTGTCGAAGCTGCCGGTGCCGCAGGACCAGTGGCGGGCCGCGGCCCGCCAGGTCGGCGCCGCGATGATGGGCATCTTCATCCTGCAGAGCTCGAACGCGAGCCAGGCCGCGATCAACGACGCGGACTCGACGTTCACCGAGTCGCTGATCGCCGGTGTGGTCGCGGTCCTGTTCGCGGTCTTCGTGGTCTTCGTCGCCGTCCGGCTGTCGAACCGGCTCATCGGCCGCCTGCACCGGCTGCGCGAGGACACCCTCGACGCGGCCGAGGTCCGGCTGCCCGAACTGGTCGCGCGCGTCCAGGCCGGCGAGCCCGTCGACCTCGAAGAGGGCGGGCACTTCCTCGACCACGGCACCGACGAGATCGGCCAGGTCGCCGACGCCTTCAACAAGGCGCAGCAGACCGCCATCGCGGCCGCCATCGACGAGGCGAAGACCAAGGAGGGCACCAAGACGGTGTTCCTCAACATCGCCCACCGCAGCCAGGTCATCGTGCACCGCCAGCTCAAGGTGCTCGACCAGGCCGAGCGCAAGCAGGAGGACCCGGACCAGCTGGACACGCTGTTCCAGCTCGACCACCTCTCCACCCGCGCCCGCCGCAACGCCGAGAACCTGATCATCCTCGGCGGCGGGCAGCCGGGCCGGCAGTGGCGCAACCCGGTCGGGCTGGCCGAGCTGGTCCGCGGCGCGTCCGCCGAGACCGAGGACTTCGCCCGGGTCAAGACGGCGGTGCTGCCGCAGATCGCCATCCGCGGCCCGGTCGTCGGCGACCTCGTGCACCTGCTCGCCGAGCTGATCGACAACGCGACGGCGTTCTCGCCGCCGCAGTCGCGGGTCGAGATCCGCGGCAACGTGGTCGGCAAGGGTGTCGTGATCGAGGTCGAGGACCAGGGCCTCGGGCTCGAGCCGGACCAGACCGAAGAGATCAACTCGATGCTGGCCGACCCGCCGGACTTCGGGATCATGGCGCTGTCGGACGAGCCGCGCCTGGGCCTGTTCGTGGTCGCGCGGCTGGCCGCGCGGCACGGCATCCAGGTGCACCTGCGGGAGTCGGCCTACGGCGGCACCCGGGCCATCGTGCTGGTGCGCACCGACCTGCTGGCCCCGCTCGCCGAGATCGAGCCGGAGCAGCCGATCACCCCGCCGAAGCCGGAGCTCGTCCCGAACCCGGCCGAGCCGGAGACCACGGCCAACGACGAGGTCGCGCCGCTCAAGCGGCCGGTCCGCCGCCCGGCCGCCCGGCACCGCACCGAGGCGCCGGCCCCGCCGAGGGCGCCCGAGCCCGTGTCGCAACCGACGGTGGCCCAGCCGACCGTCGCCGTCCCGCCGGTGACCGTGCCGCCGCCGGCCCCGGTTCAGGCGCCGTCCAGCCAGCCGCCGTCCGTGCCGACGCCGGTCCCGGTCGCGTCGGTGGCGGAGCCGGTGAGCCAGCCGACCCAGGCCCAGCCGGTGGCCGCCGTCCGGCCGCCCGCGTCGCCGAACCGGACTTCGCGCCCGGCGCGTCCGGCGGCGCAGCAGCCGGTGTGGCCGCCGCAGGAGCCGCGGGCCGCGGCGACTCCCGAAAGCCGTCCGCAGCAGCCGCGCCGCCCGGAGGCACCCGGCCGGCCGCCGCTGCCGCAACGGCGACGCCAGCAGAGCCTCGTCCCGCAGCTGCGGGAAGATAAGCCCGCGACCGCGGAACGCGAAGAGGTCAGGCTGGATTCCCCGGAGGTTGCCCGGAGCAGGCTGTCCGCCTTCCAGCAGGGCACCCGGCGGGCCCGTGACGAAGAGTTTTCCGAGAACGACGACAGGTACGGAGAGCGCGAGTAATGGTCAACTCAGGCGCCCACGAGCTCGACTGGCTGCTGGACGACCTCGTCAAGCGGGTCGCCGGGGCGGACCGGGCGGTGGTGCTGTCCTCGGACGGCCTGCTGATCGGGAGGTCGGGCAACCTTTCCGAGGAGGACGCCGAACACCTGTCCGCGGTGGCTTCGGCGTTCCAGAGCCTGGCCCGCGGCACCGGGCGGCACTTCGGTGGCGGCAACGTCCGCCAGACGATGGTCGAGATGGACCACGCGTTCCTGTTCGTGACGGCGGCCGGGCGAGGCGCCTGCCTCGCCCTGCTGGCCCGTGAAGACGCGGACATGGGGCTGGTCGCGTACGAGATGAACCTGATGGTGAAGCGGGTCGGCCAGGTGCTCACCTCGGCCCCGCGGACCGCCGGCGCGCAGCCCACTGCGCCATGAGCGCACGGCACGAAGCCTGGTTCGACGACGAGGCCGGTCCGCTGGTCCGGTCGTATGCGGTCACGGGTGGCCGCACGCGATCGGACACGCTCGGGCTCGACCTCATCACGCTCGTGGTGGCGCTGCGCACGGCGCACGAAGCGGGCATGCTCGAACCCGAGTACGCGCGCATCATCGCCTTGTGCCAGCGGCCGGTCTCGGTGGCCGAGGTGGCCGCCCGGGTCGATCTCCCGCTGCCCGTGGTGAAGGTGATGCTGAGCGACCTCATCGAGCAGAACCTGGTGCTGTTCCGTACCGCGGCACCGGTCCAGGAAACCCCCAACCGACACGTATTGCAGGCGGTTCTTGATGGCATCCGGAAACTCTGACCCCCGGCGGAACCTGACCGCGACCGCGGTCAAGGTACTCATCGCCGGCGGGTTCGGGGTCGGCAAGACCACGATGGTCGGTTCGGTGAGCGAAGTGCCGCCACTGCGGACCGAGGAGGTCATCACCACCGCGTCCGAGGGTGTCGACGACCTGTCCGGCGTCGAGCAGAAGACCACCACGACGGTCGCGCTCGACTTCGGCCGCATCACGATCAACCCGGACCTGATCCTGTACCTGTTCGGTACGCCGGGGCAGGACCGGTTCTGGTTCATGTGGGACGAGCTGGCCGAAGGCGCGCTCGGCGCCGTCGTGCTGGCCGACACGCGCCGGCTCGACAGCTGCTTCGCCGCGGTGGACTTCTTCGAGCGCCGCAACCTGCCGTTCGTCGTCGGCGTGAACTGCTTCGACGGCGCGTACCGCTACGGCACGGAGGAGGTCCGGCAGGCGCTCGACGTCGGCATGGACGTCCCGCTGCTGCTGTGCGACGCCCGCGAGCGCGAGTCGACCAAGCAGGTGCTGACGAGCCTGATGGAACACGTGATGGCGCGGTCCGACCTCGCGGCCGCCCAGGGCGGCTACTAGCTGAACCTCATTCTGGTCAGGCCGGCGCTACGGATCGCAACGCGCCCGCAAGTAGTGACAGTTGCGCCGGCCGACGGCTGAATGAGGTTCACAGGACCGCGCCCTGTCCCTCAGCGCTTGATCAGGTTGTCGAGCGCGAGGCGGCCGGGGCCGATCGCGGCGAACAGCAGGAAGACCCACGCGTAGACCGCGGCGGGCTCGCCCATGTTCTGCAGCGGCAGCAGGCCCATCGGGGCGTGCACGGTGAAGTACGCGTAGGCCATCACGCCGGAGAGCAGGATCGCGGCCGGCCTGCTGGCGAGCCCGACGAGCAGCAGCAGCGCGCCCACGAGCTCGAAAACGCTGCCCCACCAGCCGGGGAACGAGCCGAACGGGACGCCGCCGCCCTGGCCGTCGATCCCACCGAAGAAGCCGAATCCCTGCAGGCCGTGGAAGCCGAACAGGAACGAGATCACGATCCGGCTCGCGCCGACCACGAGGCCGGTGACCTGGGTCTTCGCCGAGGTGGTGGGCTGGCTGTCGCGGGCGATGGTGGCGGTCATGGTGGGTTCCTTCCCTGGGGTTTCCCTTGCCTTCTGCCAACGCGTCGATCGGGCCCCGGCGGGTTTCGACACCCTCCCGGAAAAATCTTGGGAGAATTTCTCCATGGCGGGCAAACAGAGTGCCGGGCTCCTGCTCTACCGAGGCAGCGGCGACGACGTCGAGGTGCTGCTCGGGCACATGGGCGGGCCGTTCTGGGCGAAGAAGGACGCGGCCGCGTGGTCGCTGCCCAAGGGCGAGCTCGACCCGGACGAGCCCCCGGAGAAGGCGGCCCGGCGCGAGTTCGAGGAGGAGCTCGGGCTGCCCGCGCCGTCCGGGGAGTACGTCGCGCTGGGCGAGGTGAAGCAGTCGGGCGGCAAGGTCGTGACGGCGTGGGCGGTCGAGGCCGACCTCGACCCGGCCGCGGTGGTACCCGGGACGTTCTCGATGGAGTGGCCGCCCCGCTCGGGTCGTCAGCAGGAGTTCCCCGAGGTGGACCGGGTCGAGTGGTTCTCGCTCGACCTCGCCCGCGAGAAGCTGCTGAAGGGGCAGCTGCCGTTCCTGGACCGGCTGCTGGCGCTGGTCAGCGGCTGAGCAGGGCCTCGAGGGGCTTGGCGGTGAAGGACGGCAGCACGACGTCCGCCTGCCCGAAGTCGAGGTGCTGAGTGATGGCGTTCGGCACGGCGACGCAGGTCAGGCCGGCGGCCTTGGCGGAGGTGACACCGTGCGGGGTGTCCTCGAAGGCGATGGTCTCCGCGGCGTCCGTCCCGAGCGCGGCGAGAGCGGCGAGGTAGAGGTCGGGGTCGGGCTTGGCGTTGTGGAGGTCCCCGGTGAGGACGGCGTCGAAGTAGTGGTCGATGCCGAGCCGTTCGAGGTGCGGGTTCACCCAGCCCCCGGACGAACTGGACGCGACGGCCAGCTTGAGGCCGTTCTGACGCGCGGTCTCGAGGTAGTCCCGGACCCCTTCGCGCGGGCCGAGGTCCTCGAGGAGCGCGTGCACGCGGGCTTTCGTGATCGGCCGCAGCGCCTCGGGGTCGATGTCCGGAGCGTGCTCGGCGAGCAGGGCGAACATGGCGGGCGTGGTGTGCTGGGTGCCGATGACGGCGTACCAGGCGTCGAGGGGCAGCTCGGTGCCGTGCTCCCGGAAGACGTCCTGCCAGGACTGCAGGACGGCGGATTCGGTGTCGGCGAGCGTGCCGTCGAAGTCGAAGACCAGGGCGCGGGTGGGCACGCCTGCACCCTGCCCGCTCGGTGATCGTTCAGGCAAGGGAGTTGTGACGAGCCTGAAAGGCCCGGACGGCCGCGTCACCGCGCAGAGCGAAGAGGACCTCCTCGATCGGGCCGGGTTCGGCCTCGGAGACGGTGGTGAGCGCGATCCCCGCGGCTGACTCCAGGGGCCAGCGGTAGATGCCGGTGGAGATGGCGGGGAAGGCGACGGTCCGGGCGCCGAGGTCCCGCGCCACCCGCAGGGCGTTGCGGTGGCAGTCGGCAAGGAGGCCGGAGCGGTCTTCGGAGGCCGACCACACCGGGCCGACGGTGTGCACGACCCACTTCGCGGGCAGCTTCCCGGCGGTGGTGGCGACGGCCTGCCCGGTCTTCAGGCCCTTGCCGTAGTGCCCGGCGCGCAGCTCCCGGCACGCGGCGAGGATCTCCGGCCCGCCCTTGCGGTGGATCGCCCCGTCGACCCCGCCGCCGCCGAGCAGCGAGGAGTTGGCGGCGTTGACGACGACGTCGACCTCGAGGGTGGTGATGTCGGCGTCGAGGATCCGGATGCGCATGGGGTCGATCCTGCCGGACACAATGGGCCGGTGCTGCTGGATTTCATCGCCGAGCCGGCGACCGAGGGGGTCGTCGCTGCCTTCGAGGCCGTCGCGCGATCTCTTGACGCGCGCCTGCGCGCTCGCTGATCCGAGCCCCGGCCTCGTGCCGTGGAGTGCGCTCGAGCCGGTGGCGGCCGATCAGCCCGACCCGGCGTTTCCGCCCTTCCCCGTGTGGGTCCGGGCGATCGCTGCCTGACCCGCGTCCGCCGTTCTCCTACGGGTGGACGGTCAGCCGGTGCAGGCGTTCGCCGATCTTGTAGTACAGGTCGCCGAAGCGGTCGGCCGTCAGGTCCTCCGTGCCCGGTTCGGTCAGCAGGACCGTGACCGCCTTCGTCACCTTGTCGATCCGGAAGATCCGGTCGCCCTGGGTGCCGTACACGTGGCTCGGGTCCTTGGGCACCGTCAGCAGCACGCCGTCGCGCCAGGCCATTGTCGACTTCGCGTCGTAGTCCGGGTCGGCGAACAGGCGCTGTGTCTTCATCGCCGCCGGGTTGGCCGGGTCGAAGGTCAGCAGGGAGCCGCCGGACAGGCCCCACACCTGCCCGTCCACCTCGGTCAGTGCGGTGACGGCCCGCGGTGCGGTCAGGGGCAGCGCGTACCGCGTCACCGCTCCGTTCGCCGGGTCGTAGGCGAACACTTCGGCCGAGGCGCCCGGTGCGAACACCGGGGTGACGCCCAGCGCGCCCCGCGTCGACGTGCCGCCGAAGACCTTGCCGCCCGCGTACGCCAGGGAGACCACCGCCTGGTCGGGGACGACGCAGACGGTCCGGCCCGGCGTGCCGTCCGTCCAGATGCTCAGCGCGCCGCTGCGCTTGCCGTACTTCGGCACCGTTCCCATGTAGACAGTGCCGTCGGGGCCGCCGGCCAGCGCGTACGGGCGGTCCTGCGGCGGCGGACCTTCGCCCGGACGGCAGTCGGCTGCCTTGTCGCCCGCGGCGCCACCCGTGTACTGCAGCTTCGGCGGCCACTCGCCGCCCGGGGTGTAGCTGTACAGCCGGGCCGAGGGGTAGACGCCGATGTAGAGCTTCCCGTCGTGGGCCAGCAGGCTGTCGGTCTGGTTGAGGCCGGTCATGGTGCGCGTGTCCGGGTGGTTCTCGTCGGCGTCGCCGTGCAGCGGGTCGTACACACCGGTGCCGCCGGTGAGGTAGCCGCCGGTGTAGATCTTGCCGTCCGGGCCGGTGCCGAGCGCGTTGATCGCGGCCGGCAGCACCGGGGTGCCGGGAACGAGCCGGGTGCTCGACGCGCCGGTCGCCGGGGTGTACTTGAAGATCCGGGTGCCGTCCGGCGCCGCGCCGAGACCGACCAGGGTCCCGTTCTCCCAGCTGTAGCCGGTGACGTCGAGGTCGGGCCGGACGGCCGTCGGCTGCACGGCCTTCGTGGCGATGTCGTAGGAGTGCAGCAGCCCGTCCTTGGTGAACCAGACCTTGCCGTCCGCGGCCGGGGAGTGCTGCAGGTCGGTGTCGGTGATCGCCGCGTCCACGACCGAGCGGTACGAGCCGTCGGCGTTCTTGACGACCTGCAGCACGAGCAGCGTCCGGTCGAACCAGGCGAACAGCCGGCCGCCGGTCCAGGTCAGCCCGCCGACCATGGAGTTGTGCGCGTACTCGGCGGGCAGCAGGCTGTCGGTCCGCCCGGTGACGTTGTCGAAGCGCACCAGCGAGGCGTTCGTCCCGGTGCCGAGGTAGGTCGCGTTGGCGGCCGGGTCGTGGGCGATGCTGCGCACGTACTCCGCGCCGGCGACGATCGGCGTCGCGCCGATGGTGGTGAACGTGCCGTTGTCGTACTTGAAGTAGCGGCCGTTGTTGTAGGTGCCGCCGTAGACCTTGCCGTTCGCGCCGGCTTCGAGGTCCCAGATGAAGGAGTACCCGCTTTCGGCACGGCCGAGGTCGGTCAGCGTGCTGGTGCCCGGTACGTGGCGGTACAGCTTCGAGTTCGGGTAGGTGCCCAGGTAGACGCTGCCGTCGGTGGCCGTGGTGGCGGCCCAGCCGCCGACGGTGGGCGTGTTGGCGGTGTCCGGGAAGGTGAGCTTCGAGGTGACCTTCCCGGTGGCGACGTCGATGACGGCCAGCTGCGGGTTGCTGTCGGCGGTGCCGGTGTAGACCGCGTAGGCCTTGCCGCCGGCGAAGGTGGTGGCGTTGGGGACGCTGCTCTCCAGCTGAACGCCGAGGTCGGTGGTGTCCTTGCCGATCACCACCTCGTCCCAGTACGCGGTGCCGACGTTGCCCACGCCCGAGTAGACGAGCGCCGAGACGGTGGCGGTGCCCGCGGGCGCCACCCCCGAAGCCGTGGCGGTGTTCCACTGGCGGCCGGAGACCGAACCGCCGGTCACGCTGCCGAGCAGCTGCCCGGCGGCGTCGCGGAACCGCAGGTAGAGGTCGGCCGCGCCGCTCTCGGTCCAGACCTGGGCGTAGGCGGTGTACCGGACACCGGCGGTGGCGGGCAGCCCGGGCTGGCTCTCCCGGCCGTAGGCGTTGTCCGGGGACGTGTCGTCCACGCGTGCCGCGGTGCGCCCGTCCCACGTCACGGCGGTGAACCCGCCGGGGCTGTGCGAGCCGCTCCAGCCGGTCAGGCCCTGGTCGAACCCGCCGTTGGCAATCCGGAGATCGGCCGCGTCCGCCG
>NZ_MUMI01000160.1 GCF_002155975.1 Amycolatopsis kentuckyensis | reverse complement strand
GAGCCGAGCGAGCGCATCGGGTGCCCGCGCCCGTCCCAGCCGTTGAAGTCGCCGATCACGCGGATGCCGCGGGCGTTCGGCGCCCAGACCGCGAACGAGGTCCCCTCGACGACCCCGTTCGGCGTCTCGTACGACCGGAGGTGCGCGCCCAGCGCCTCCCAGAGCCGTTCGTGCCGGCCCTCGCCGATCAGGTGCAGGTCCAGCTCGCCCACGGTGGGCAGCCAGCGGTACGGGTCGTCGGAGGTGGCGGTGTGCCCGTCGTACTCGACTTCCAGCCGGTAGTCGCCGGGGTGCTCGGGCACGGCGACGGCGAACAGCGCGTCGATCACCGGCTCCATCGGGTACTTCCGCTCGCCCGCGCACAGCGTGACGGCTTTCGCGCCGGGCAGCAGCGCCCGGGCCGCGAAGCCCTTGCCCACCGCGTGCACGCCCAGCACCGAGTGCGGGTCGTGGTGGGACCCGGCGAGCAGCCGGTCGATGTCCGCGGCCGGCGGGGCCGCGGCCGGGAGGCCTTCGGGAGCCGCGTTCACGGTGTCGTCCCTCCGCTAGTGATCCGGGCGATCGAGGCGAGCGGCACGCCCAGCCAGTCCGGCCGGTTCGCGTGCTCGTAACCCACTTCGTAGACCGCCTTGTCCAGTTCGAAGGCGCGCAGCAGCTCGCCCTGCTCCCGCGGGTCCGCCGCGATCGCGGCGTAGCCCTCGCAGAACGCCGTCCGGTTGCGCTCCGACCACTCGTGGGCGCGCTCGGCCAGCGCCGCCTCGTCCGGCTGGCCGACCAGCATCTGCTGGGCCGCGTAGTCGAACGACCTCAGCATGCCCGCGACGTCGCGCAACGGCGACCGGAGCGCGTGGCGTTCCTCGACCGGGGCCGCGGGCTCGCCCTCGAAGTCGATCAGCAGCCAGCCGCCCACGGTCCGCAGCACCTGGCCGAGGTGCAGATCGCCGTGGATGTACTGCATCTCCACCGAACCGGCGGGCACCGTGCGCAGCTTCTCGAACGCCGCCCGCAGCTTCGGGGCGTGCCCGGCCAGCTCCGGCACCCGCCCGGCGATCGTGTCGAGCCGGTCGAGCATCGCCTTCGCCGAGCGTTCCAGCTCGTCGGCGTCCACCGGCTCGGTGCCGAGGGCCTCGGCGAGGTCCGCGTGCACCTCGGCAACGGCGCGCCCGAGCCGCTCCGCTTCGCCGGCGAAGTCGCCGCCGACCTCCTCGGGGTGCAGTTCGGGTGCGGCCATCAGGTCACGGACGCTGGTGGTGGCCATCGCCCAGCCGTCGACCGCGTCCGGGACGAACTGCTGGAGCATGCCGACCGTGGTCGGCTCGCCGTCCAGGTCGCCGGTGATCGACCCGAGCACCGGTGCGATGTGCTTGCTGCCCACCGCCTGCAGCGCGCGGTGCAGCAGCAGGTCCTTGTTCTTGCCCGGGGTCAGCTTCCGGAACAGCTTGAGGATGTACTGCCCGGCGTAGACCAGGGACGTGTTGCTCTGCTCCGAGGTGATCGGCCGGGCCCGCAGGCCGGTCTCCAGCTCGACGCCGGGCTCGTGCTCGAAGGTCAGCGAGCCCACGGTCTCCTCGCGGGCCATCAGGTCGAGCAGCACGCCGGTGACGTCGAGGTCGCCGGACGCCTCGTAGGCGTTGAGGTCGCCGACGGCGCCGATCCAGCTGGTCGACGCGATCTCGGGCGGATGCGTCCGCCGGCCCACCAGCAGCTGGTAGGGCTCGCGCCGGTCGTCCTGGGCGACCTCGACGACGACGTGCAGCAACTGCGGATCACCGGACACCAGCTCGGTCACGCCGAGCGGCCGGACACCGGTCACCGGCCGGTCCTTGCCGGCGAACCACCGCTGTTCGGGCAGCCAGCGCTTCAGGTCGCCGGTCAGGTCGTCGACCAGCTCGCGCGGGTCGGACAAGGGACTCACCTCGCTTCGCCTTCGTCTCCCGGGCTCGTCAGCTGGAACCAGTAGAAGCCGTGCCCGGGCAGCGTCAGCAGGTACGACAGGTCCCCGATGCTGGGGAACCGCACGCCGCCGGTGAGCTCCACCGGCGTGCACCCGCGGTGCGCGGACAGGTCCAGCTCCACCGGCTGCGGGAACCGGGAGAGGTTGTTCACGCAGAGCACGACGTCTTCGCCGCCGTCCGGGCGCCGCCACTGGCGCTTGTAGGCCAGCACACTCGGGTTGGACCCGCCGAGGTCGATGAACTCGCCCTCGGCGAATGCGTGGTGCTGCTTGCGCACCTCGATCATCCGGCGGGTCCAGTTGAGCAGCGAGGCGTCGTTGTTCGACTGCGCCTCGACGTTCAGGCCCTGGTAGCCGTACACCGGGTCCATGATCACCGGCAGGTAGATCCGGCCCGGGTCGCAGGAGGAGAACCCGGCATTGCGGTCCGGGGTCCACTGCATGGGGGTGCGAACCGCGTCGCGGTCGCCGAGCCAGATGTTGTCTCCCATGCCGATCTCGTCACCGTAGTACAGAACGGGCGAACCGGGGAGGGACAGCAGCATCGCGGTGAACAGCTCCTGCTGGTTGCGGTCGTTGTCCAGCAGCGGGGCCAGCCTCCGGCGGATGCCGATGTTGGCCTTCATCCGCGGGTCCTTGGCGTACTCCGCGTACATGTAGTCGCGCTCGTCGTCGGTGACCATCTCGAGGGTCAGCTCGTCGTGGTTGCGCAGGAAGATGCCCCACTGGGCCCCGCTGGGGATGGTCGGGGTCTGGGTGAGGATCTCCGAGATCGGGAACCGGGACTCGCGGCGCACCGCCATGAAGATCCGCGGCATCAGCGGGAAGTGGAACGCCATGTGGCACTCGTCGCCGCCGACCGCCGGGTCGCCGAAGTACTCGACGACGTCCGAGGGCCACTGGTTCGCCTCGGCCAGCAGGATGCGGCCTGGGTACTCGTCGTCGACGACCTTGCGGCAGCGCTTGAGGAACTCGTGCGTGCGCGGCAGGTTCTCGCAGTTGGTGCCCTCCTGCTCGAACAGGTACGGCACGGCGTCCAGGCGGAACCCGTCGATGCCCAGGTCCAGCCAGAACCGCAGGGTGTCGATCATCGCGTTCTGGACGTCGGGGTTCTCGAAGTTCAGGTCGGGCTGGTGGGAGAAGAACCGGTGCCAGTAGAACTGGCCGCGCACCGGGTCGTAGGTCCAGTTCGACGTCTCGGTGTCGACGAAGATGATCCGCGCGTCGGCGTAGCGGGAGTCGTCGTCGCTCCACACGTAGTAGTCGCCGTACGGGCCGTCGGGGTCGCTGCGGGACTGCTGGAACCACGGGTGCGCGTCCGAGGTGTGGTTGAGCACCAGGTCGGTGATCACGCGGATGCCGCGCCGGTGCGCCTCGTTGAGCAGGAAGACGAAGTCCTCGACGCTGCCGAACTCCGGCAGCACCGCGCGGAAGTCGCTGATGTCGTACCCGCCGTCGCGCAGCGGCGAGGCGTAGAACGGCGGCAGCCACAGGCAGTCGATGCCCAGCCAGGCCAGGTAGTCGAGCCGGCCGGCCAGGCCTCTCAGGTCGCCGGTGCCGTCGCCGTTCGAGTCGGCGAACGCGCGCACCAGCACTTCGTAGAACACCGCGCCCTTGAACCACTCCGGGTTGCTCGGCGCCTGCTGCGCCGACCGGAAGTCCCCGGCCTGCGGTTCCACGAGCATGCCGTCGGCGGTCATCGCCTCGCCGGTGTGCGGCACGCCCTCCAGCCCCAACGCCGCGTCGGGCCGGGCCTCATCCGCCATCTGTTCCACCTCAGTCCCTCGGGTTCCTGTCCTTCCGTTCTCAGCCGGCCAGCCGCCGTCTCACCGAGACCACGTGGGCCACCGCGCGCCACGGTTCGAGCCGGACGAAGTTCGCCGGGCCCCAGTCCCAGGTGTCGCCGGTGACCTCGTCGTGCGCGATCAGCCGTTCGTGCGCTTCGAAGCCGAGCGCGCCGGTGTCGAGCCAGAGCGTGCCCTCTTGGGGCCCGTACGGGTCGAGGGTGACGACCGTGACCACGGTGTCGCCGGTGGCCGGGTCCTGTTTGGAGTAGGCCAGCAGCGCGTCGTTGTCGACGTGGTGGAAGTGCAGGGTGCGCATCTGCTGCAGCGCGGGGTGGGCGCGGCGGACGGCGTTCAGCTTCGCCAGCCACGGCTCCAGCGAACGCCCTTCGGCGAGCGCGCGCTCGAAGTCGCGCGGGCGCAGCTGGTACTTCTCGGAGTCGAGGTACTCCTCGCTGCCTTCGCGGACCGCGACGTGCTCGAACAGCTCGTAGCCGGAGTAGACGCCCCACGTCGGCGAGATCGTCGCCGCGAGCGCCGCCCGCAGCGCGAACATGCCCGGGCCGCCGCGCTGCAGCGACTCGTGGAGGATGTCCGGCGTGTTGACGAACAGGTTCGGCCGGCCCTCGTTCCAGTGTTCCCGCAGGTCGATGGCGAAGTCGATCAGTTCCTGCTTGCCGGTGCGCCAGGTGAAGTAGGTGTAGCTCTGGGTGAAGCCGAGCCGGGCCAGGCCCCACAGGCGCGCCGGGCGGGTGAACGCCTCGGCCAGGAACAGCACGTCCGGGTGAGCGTCCTTGACCGACTGGATCAGCCACGCCCAGAAGTCCGGCGGCTTGGTGTGCGGGTTGTCGACCCGGAAGATCTTCACCCCGTGGTCGATCCAGACGGTGATCACCCGCAGCATCTCTTCGTAGACGGCCTTGGGGTCGTTGTCGAAGTTGATCGGGTAGATGTCCTGGTACTTCTTCGGCGGGTTCTCCGCGTACGCGATCGAGCCGTCCGGGCGCGTGGTGAAGAACTCGGGGTGCTTGAGCACCCACGGGTGGTCGGGCGCGGCCTGCAGCGCGAAGTCGAGCGCCACCTCCATGCCGAGCTCTTCCGCGCGCGCGACGAAGGCGTCGAAGTCGTCGAAGGTGCCGAGGTCGGGGTGGATGGCGTCGTGCCCGCCCTCGTCGGCGCCGATCGCCCACGGCGAGCCGACGTCCTCCGGCTTGGCGTCGAGCGTGTTGTTCGGGCCCTTGCGGTTGACCCGTCCGATCGGGTGGACCGGCGGGAGGTAGACGACGTCGAAGCCCATTTTCGCGACGCGGTCGAGGGCGGCCGCGGCGGTGGCGAAGGTGCCGTGCACCGGCTTGCCCTCTGCGTCCAGACCGCCGGTCGAGCGGGGGAACAGCTCGTACCAGGAGCCGTACGCGGCGCGGCGGCGGTCGACCCAGATCTTGTGCGGCTTGCCCTTGGTGATCAGCTCCCGCACCGGGAACTCGTGCATGATCTGGCGGACCTCGGGCGAGAGCGCGGGCCCGACGCGCTCGGCGAGGCTGCGCTCTTCGTCGCGCAGGGCCTTCACCGCACCGACCAGGAGCGCCTTCTCGCCGCGGCGGTCGGGGCGGCGGGAGACGCGCTCGATCAGCCGGGCGCCGTTCTCGATGTCGTTCGCGAGGTCCTCGGGCCCCTGCCCGGCGGCGACCTTCACCTCGACGGCGTGCTCCCACGTCGCCCACGGGTCGCCCCACGCGTCGATGCGGAACGTCCAGAGGCCGGTGGTGTCCGGGGCGATCACCGCGGCGAACTCGTCGGGGTGATCGGGACCGCGCGGCACCATCCGCGTCTGGCGGGTCAGCCGGTCGCCGGGACCGCGCCACGCGACGGTGGCCGCGACGGCGTCGTGACCCTCGCGCCAGACGGTCGCGAAGACCGGGATGTGTTCCCCCACAACGGCTTTGGCCGGATACCGGCCGCAGCTCACGCTGGGGGAGACGTCGTCGATGCCGAGCCGGCCGGTCATGGGCAACGCCCCTCGGTGTGTCGGTTGGACGCAGACGGCGACAGTCTGCCTGACTCGATCAAGCGCCCACGAGGCAGGGTTCTCTATCCCTGTACCCAAAACGGATCAACTGAAACGCTTCCGGCGCAACGAGTTCCGCCCACGTGTCCGGCAGGTTACGCGCAAGCGCGCACCGGACGCCGGGCCGCGCGCGCACGACACGCGAACCCGAACGGCCAAGAGCCGTACCCGAATGGACGATTCGCCCGTGTCCCCAGGGTCGACACGCGTGATTGGGGAGTCAACTCGCGTGATCGGGGAGTCGACACGGCGGCTGTGCCGTGTCGACCCTCCAATCACGCGTGTCGACCCTTCCCTCACGCGTGTCGACCTTCGGATCACGCGTGTCGACCCTTTCGGTACGCGTCAGTAGGGTTCGGGCTGGGGTTCGGCGGCCAGGCGGGGGGCGCGGAGCAGGAGGAGGGAGCGGGACTGGAGGGTCACCCGGCCCTTCGCCTCCAGGGTGCCCGGGTTGGCCGGGCTGCCGTCCGCGGTGCTCGTGTCCAGGGTCGGCTTGAACGTCTCGCCGTACTCGCGGCCCGGGAGGATCACCTCGGCCGGGGAGTCGCCGGCGTGCAGCCAGAGCAGCCACGAGTGGTCGGGCACCAGTTCGCCCTCGCGGTTGCGGGCCTGGCTGTTCGAGCCGTCGATCCACATGCCGAGCGTGTGGCGGTCCTCGAACCAGTCGCTCTCGCCGAACTCCTCGCCGTCCGGGCGGAACCAGACCAGGTCGGGCTTGCCGGTCGGGGTCGTCCGGCCTTCGAAGAACTCCGGCTGCCGCAGCGCCGGGCTGTTCGCGCGCAGCCGCACGACCCGGCGGGCGAACGCGAGCATGGCCTCGGCGTCGGGGTTGTCCGGGGTCCAGTCGAACCACGACGTCTCGTCGTCGAGGCAGTACGCGTTGTTGTTGCCGCGCTGGGTCCGCCAGAACTCGTCGCCGGCCGTCAGCATCGGGGTGCCGGTGGACAGCAGCAGGGTGGCGAACATGTTGCGCGCCTGCCGGGTCCGCAGCTGCCGGATCCCCTGGTCGTCCGTGTCACCCTCGGCGCCGTGGTTCCACGAGCGGTTGTCGTTGCCGCCGTCGCGGTTGTCCTCGCCGTTGGCCTCGTTGTGCTTTTCGTTGTAGGACACCAGGTCCCGCAGCGTGAAGCCGTCGTGCGCGGTGACGAAGTTGATCGACTGCCACGGCCGCCGCAGGTTGTGGTCGTACAGGTCCGACGAACCGGACAGCCGGTAGGCGAGGTCGCGGACGCCGGTCGCGCCGCGCCAGAAGTCACGCACCGTGTCGCGGTAGCGGCCGTTCCACTCGGCCCACTGGGCGCCGAAGCCGCCGACGCGGTAGCCCTCGCCGGTCGCGTCCCACGGCTCGGCGATCAGCTTGCAGCGCGAGAGCACCGGGTCGGTGGTGATCGCGGTGAGCAGCGTCGACGCGTCGTCGAACGCTCCCCCGCGCGGCCGGCCGAGCGTGCTGGCGAGGTCGAACCGGAAGCCGTCGACGCCCATCTCCTGCGTCCAGTACCGCAGCGAGTCGGTGACCAGCCGGACCACGGTCGGCGAGCCGGCCTCCAGGGTGTTGCCGCAGCCGGTGATGTCGGCCATGTGCCCGCGGTCGGTGTGCAGGTAGTACACCGGCGCGTTCAGCCCGCGGAAGCTCAGCGTCGGCCCGTCCGGCCCGCCCTCGCAGGTGTGGTTGAACACGACGTCGAGGATCACCTCGATGCCGGCCGCGTGCAGGGCGGCCACCATCAGCCGGAACTCCTCGACCTCGTGGCCCGGTTCGCTGGCGTAGGCGGCGTGCGGGGCGAAGAAGCCGAGCGGCGAGTAGCCCCAGTAGTTGTGCCGGCCGGCCCGGATCAGCGACGGCTCGTCGAGGAACGCGTGCACCGGCAGCAGCTCGACCGAGGTGACGCCGAGGCGGGTCAGGTACTCGATCGCCACCGGGTGGGCCAGGCCGAGGTAGGTGCCGCGCAGCGCCTCCGGGATGAACGGGTGCTGCCGGGTGAAGCCCTTGACGTGCAGTTCGTAGACCACCGCCTCCTCGAACGGCACCTCCGGCTTGATCCCGGTGTCCGGCCCGCCCGGCGAGGTGACCACCGACAGCGGCACGCTGCCCAGTGAATCCACTGTGGACATGGGCCCGCGCTCGGGATCGCCGCTGAAGCCCTGGGCCGCGCGCAGGTCGGTCAGCCCGCCGGTGATCTGCCGGGCGTACGGGTCGAGGAGCAGCTTGTGCGGGTTGCACCGCAGGCCGCGGGCCGGGTCGTACGGGCCGTGGATCCGGTAGCCGTAGCGCTGCCCCGGCGTCACCCCGGGGACCAGGCCGTGCCAGACGCCGAAGGTGCGCTCGGTGAGCGCGATCCGGCGTTCGGACCCGTCGGCGTCGATCAGGCACAGGTCGACGGCGTCCGCGACGGCGGACGTGATCGCGAACCGCACCCCGCCGGCCTCGGGGTGGGCGCCGAGCGGGAACGGGCGCCCGGCGAGGACGTGATCGGCGGAGGGTCGTGTGGCCATTCCTGAATCGTCCCAGACAAGGGGGGCTTCGTGCGCGGTGTGCCGGACGGTTACTTCGTCTCGACCAGCACGAAACCGTCCGGCGGCAGCTGCGCGGCACCCCCGTCCACAGTGGCGTCCGCCCAGGTCAGCAGGGTTTCGGTGGCGCCGAGCGGGAGCGTGACCGGGCCGACGCCGAAGTTGACCGCCAGCCGCAGCGTGCCGCGGTGCAGCACCAGCCAGGAACCGTCCGGCGCGGAGTCGATCCGCAGGCCGGCGACCCACGGGTCGGCCAGCTCCGGCCGTTCGCGGCGCAGCCGGATCAACGCGCGGTAGAGCTCGAGCATCTCTCGGTGACCGGGACGCTCGACCTCGGTCCAGTCGAGCCGCGACCGTTCGACGGTGGCCGGGTCCATCGGGTCCGGTACGTCCGATTCGCCCCAGCCGTGCCGGGAGAACTCGCGACGGCGGCCCGTGCGGACGGCTTCGGCCAGCTCCGGGTCCGGGAAGGACGCGAAGAACTGCCACGGCGTGCTCGCCGCCCACTCCTCCCCCATGAACACCATCGGCGTGTAGGGCGAGCAGAACAGGATCGCGGCGCCACAGGCCAGCCGGTCCACCGAGACCGTCGCGGACAGCCGGTCGCCGGTGGCGCGGTTGCCGATCTGGTCGTGGTTCTGCAGGTAGCCGAGGAAGCGGTGGCCGGGCACGGTCCGCGTGTCGACCGGGCGGCCGTGCGTCCGCTCCCGGAACGACGACCAGGTACCGGCGTGGAAGAACACCTCGCGCAGCACCCGTTCCAGGGCGTCCGGCGCGGCGAAGTCGGTGTAGTACCCGGTCGCCTCGCCGGTGAGCTTGACGTGCAGGGCGTGGTGCAGGTCGTCCGACCACTGGGCGTGCAGGCCGTAGCCGCCGCGCTCGCGGGGCGTGACCAGCCGCGGGTCGTTGAGGTCGGACTCGGCGATCAGGGTCAGCGGCCGGTTGAGCGCCGCCGACAGCGCGTCGACCTCGGTGGCGAGCTGTTCGAGCAGGTGGACGGCCCGCCGGTCGAGCAGCGCGTGCACCGCGTCGAGGCGCAGGGCGTCGATGTGGAAGTCGCGGAACCAGCTCAGCGCGTTGTCGATCACGTACCGGCGGACCTCGTCGGAGCCCGGGCCGTCGAGGTTGAGACCGGGACCCCAGTCGTTCTGCCCGGCGAAGTACGGCCCGAACCTGTCGAGGTAGGCGCCCGACGGCCCGAGGTGGTTGTAGACGACGTCGAGCACGACGGCCAGGCCGCGCGCGTGGGCCGCGTCGACGAACCGCTTGAGCCCGTCCGGCCCGCCGTAGGGCTGGTGGACCGCGCCCCAGAGGACGCCGTCGTAGCCCCAGCCCGCGGTCCCGTCGAAGGAGTTGACCGGCAGCAGCTCGACGTGCGTGATGCCGAGGTCGACGAGGTGGTCGAGCCGCTCGACGGCCGCGTCGAAGGTGCCGCCCTCGGTGAACGTGCCGATGTGGAGCTCGTAGAGGACGGCGCCGGGCAGCTGACGGCCGTGCCACGCGTCGTCGGTCCACTCGAACTCGCCGTGGTCGTAGACGCGCGACTCCGCGTGGACGCCGTGCGGCTGCCACCGCGACCGCGGGTCGGGCAGCGGCTTCTCGTCGTCGTCGACCAGGAAGGCGTAGTTGATGCCGTCGGCGTCGGCGTGCCACCAGCCGCCGTCGCCGGCGGTCATCTCGTGCACGCCCGCGTCGACGCTCACCCGGACCCGGCGGGCCGACGGGGCCCACACGCTGAACTTCATGCGTCTCCTCGCACCAGCAACGCGACGGGGTAACGGTCGAACAGGGTGGCCAGGTCGCCGGAGACGTCCCGGCCGGTCAGGACATCGGTCCAGACGCCGTCCGGCAGCGGCAGCACGGTGTCGCGCCAGCCGCCCGCGGCTTCCAGGCCGACCGGCAGCCGGGTGACCGCGACGGCCAGGCCGGGGCTGCGCGTGTAGGCCAGGCAGTGCTCCGCCGCGACGCCCTCGGCGCGCAGCGGCCGGTAGCCGCGGAACAACGCGGGGTGCTCCTGGCGCAGCTTCAGCGCCTTGTGCACGACCAGCAGCTTCGCCGCGCCCGACGCGTCGATCTCCGGCAGCTCGCCCTCGGCGATCCGCGCGAGCAGCTCGCGGCGGACCGCGTAGTCGACCGGACGGCGGTTGTCCGGGTCGACCAGCGAGAAGTCCCACAGCTCGGTGCCCTGGTAGACGTCCGGGACGCCGGGCGCGGTCAGCTGGACGAGCTTCTGGCCGAGCGAGTTGCTCCAGCCCGGCCGCTCGATCCGCGCGACGAACGCGGCCACGTCGGCGTCGTCCACGACGGCGTCGGGCCAGGCGGCGACGGCGGCCTCGAAGGCCTCGTCGTGGTCGGTCCAGCTGGTCCGGAGCTTGGCCTCCTTGGCCGCCTTGTCGAGGTAGTCCCGCAGCCGGGCCGGCTCGATCGGCCAGGTGGACACCAGCGTCTGCCAGGCGAGCAGGTTGAGCGACGGCTCGTCGATCCCGTGGCTCGCGGTCCACCGCCGGACCGCTTCGGCGAACTCGCCGGGCAGTTCGGCCAGCACGGCCATCCGGGCTCGGGTGTCCTCGGACCGCTTGGTGTCGTGCGTGGTCAGCGTCGTCATCGCGGCCGGGTAACCGGCTTCGCGCTCCGCGGCCAGCCGGTGGAACTCCTCGACACCGAGGCCGAAGCGGTCCGGGTTGCCGCCGACCTCGTTGAGCGCGGCGAAGCGGGTGTAGCGGTAGAACGTGGTGTCCTCGGTGCCCTTGGCCACGACCATGCCGGACGTCTGCTGGATCCGGGTGGCCAGCTCGCCGTCCGGCTCGGCGCGGACCTGCGCGTCGAGGGCTTCGAGCGGGCCGGCGAGGTCCGGCCGGGCCTGGCGCGCCCCGGCGATCGCGGCGGCCCAGTGCGCCGCGCCTTCGGGCAGGTAGGAGCGGTAGACCGGGAAGGCGATCATCGTCTCGGCCACCGCCTGCCGCGCCTGCTCGGCTTCGACGTCCCGCAGCAGCGCCGCGATCCGCCGGACCTCGGCGACCAGGATGCGGTCGGTGACCAGGCGCCGGGCCTCGGCCTCGACGCGGTGGTAGCCGGTCTTCACGCCCAGCTCGTTCGCCAGTGCCGTGAAGCCGGGCTCGCCCGCCGGGTCGACGAAGACGCCGGCGATCTCACGCAGGGCGTCGTACCCGGTGGTGCCGTCGACCGGCCAGCTCTGCGGCAGCGGCTCGCCCGGGTGCAGGATCTTCTCGGCCACGATCCACGCGTCCGGCGCGTTCTCCCGCAGCCGCCGGAAGTAGCCGCCCGGGTCGGCCAGGCCGTCCGGGTGGTCGACGCGCAGGCCGGTGACGTCGCCGTCGGCGACCCAGCGCAGCACCTCGCCGTGCGTCCCGGCGAACACCTTCGGGTCTTCGACGCGGACCGCCGCCAGGTTCGTGATGTCGAAGAACCGGCGGTAGTTCAGCTCCGCGTTGCCGCGGCGCCAGCCGATCAGGCGGTAGTGCTGGCGCTCGTGGACCTCTTGCGGCGTCCCGGTTTCCGTTCCGGGGGCGATCGGGAACCGGTGGTCGTAGTAGACCAGCTCGTCGCCGTGGACGGACAGCTCCGCGACAGCGTCGTCGTCGCCCAGGACCGGCAGCAGGAGCGGGCCGCGGTCCCAGTCGACGTCGAAGAAGGCCGCGTACTCCGAGTCGCGGCCGTGCTTCAGCACGTCCCACCACCAGCGGTTCGCCTTCGGCACCTCGACCGACATGTGGTTCGGCACGATGTCGACCACCAGGCCCAGCCCGAGCTCCTTCAGCAGCGCGGACAGCTCCTGGCGCGCCCCCTCGCCGCCCAGCGCGGGACGCGCGCGGGTCGGGTCGACGACGTCGTAGCCGTGCGTCGAGCCCGGGGTCGCGTCCAGCACCGGCGACAGGTACAGCGCGCCGATGCCGAGGTCGCGCAGGTAGCCGGCGATGCCGGCCGCGTCGGCGAAGGTGAACTCCGGGCGCAGCTGGACCCGGTAGGTCGACTCCGGCACGGTCATGCGGATTCCGTCTCCGTCCGTTGCAGCACGATCAGGGACCGGGCGGGGAGGGTGAGCCGGCCGCCGCCTTCGATCGGCTTCGCGTCGGCGGGTTCCACCTCCCCGGTCGCGGTGTCGACCACGACGGTCCAGCTCTCCCCGTAGCCGTTGCCCGGGAGCGTGGTGTCGATGTCCTCGTAGTGGGCGTTGAAGGCGAGCAGGAACGAGTCGTCCTCGACCTTCATGCCGCGCTGGTCGAGGTCGGGGATCGCCTTGCCGTTGAGGAAGACGACGACCGCCTTGCCGAAGCCGTCGTCCCAGTTCTGCTCGGTCATCTCCTCGCCGGCCGGGGTGAACCAGGCGATGTCGCCGAGCTTGTCGCCCTTGCCGACCGGCCCGCCCTGGAAGAACCGGCGGCGGCGGAACACCGGGTGGCGGTGCCGCAACGCGCCCAGCCCGGCGGTGAACTTGACCAGGTCGGCGTTCTCCTTGGCCAGTTCCCAGTCCATCCAGGACAGTTCGGAGTCCTGGCAGTAGACGTTGTTGTTGCCCTGCTGGGTGCGGCCGAACTCGTCGCCGTGCAGGATCATCGGCACGCCCTGGGACAGCATCAGGGTGGCCAGCATGTTGCGCTGCTGCCGCGCGCGCAGCGTCAGCACCTCGGGATCGTCGGTCTCGCCCTCGACCCCGCAGTTCCACGACCGGTTGTCGTCGGCGCCGTCCCGGCCGTCCTCGCCGTTGGCCTCGTTGTGCTTTTCGTTGTAGGACACCAGGTCCCGCAGCGTGAAGCCGTCGTGCGCGGTGACGAAGTTGATCGACGCGAACGGACGGCGGCCGTCGTCCTGGTAGAGGTCCGACGAGCCGGTGATCCGCGAGGCGAACTCGCCCAGCGTCGAGGGTTCGCCGCGCCAGAAGTCCCGGACGGTGTCGCGGAACTGCCCGTTCCACTCCGTCCACAGCGGCGGGAAGTTGCCGACCTGGTAGCCACCGGGGCCGACGTCCCACGGCTCGGCGATCAGCTTCACCTGGCTGACGATCGGGTCCTGCTGCACGAGGTCGAAGAACGTCGACAGCCGGTCGACGTCGTAGAACTCGCGGGCCAGCGCCGAGGCGAGGTCGAAGCGGAAGCCGTCGACGTGCATCTCCGTCACCCAGTAGCGCAGCGAATCCATGATCAGCTGCAGGGTGTGCGGGTTGCGGACGTTGAGGGAGTTCCCGGTGCCGGTGTAGTCCATGTAGTACTCGGGCTCCCCCTCCACCAGCCGGTAGTAGGCCTCGTTGTCGATGCCCCGCATCGACAGCGTCGGCCCGAGGTGGTTGCCCTCCGCGGTGTGGTTGTAAACCACGTCGAGGATGACTTCGATGCCGGCTTCGTGGAAGGCCTTGACCATGCCCTTGAACTCCTGGACCTGGCCGCCCTCGCCGGGCATCGCCGCGTAGGAGTCGTGCGGCGCGAAGTACCCGATCGTGTTGTAGCCCCAGTAGTTCGTCAGGCCCTTCCCGTCGAGGCCGTGGTCGGTGACGAACTGGTGCACCGGCAGCAACTCCACCGCGGTCACGCCGAGTTTCTGCAGGTGTTCGACGACGGCGGGGTGCGCGAGCCCGGCGTAGGTGCCCCGCAGCGGTTCGGGCACGAACGGGTGGTTCACAGTCATGCCCTTGACGTGGGCCTCGTAGATGACCGTTTCGTTGTACGGCCGCTTCGGCTGCCGGTCGTTGCCCCAGTCGAAGAACGGGTTCGCCACCAGCGAATACGGCACGCGACCGGCGGAATCGTCGTCGTTGCGCTCGTCCGGGTTGTCGAACTGGTAGCCGAACAGGGACTCGTCCCACTTCACGCCGTGCGAGACGGCCTTCGCGTACGGGTCGATGAGCAGCTTGTTCGGGTTGCAGCGCAGGCCGCGCTTCGGGTCGTACGGGCCGTGCACGCGGTACCCGTAGCGCTGCCCGGGCCCGACGTTGAGCAGGTAGCCGTGGTGGACGAAGCCGTCCACCTCTTCGAGCGCGTACCGCGTCTCCTTGCCCTCGGCGTCGAACAGGCACAGTTCGACGCGCTCGGCCACCTCGGAGAACAGGGCGAAGTTCGTCCCGACTCCGTCGTAGGTGGCGCCGAGCGGGTAGGGCGTTCCGGGCCAGGGCCGCACTGGGTTTCTCCTCGAGCTTGGTCGTGCCGGTGGCGTATCACCGGGGGTCGCGCGCGACGGGGTGGTCGTTACCGGGGCAGCGGCCGGGCCGCCGCCAGCGGTGCGACCGCGGCGCGGACCCCCTTCGCGGTGAAGAAGCCGTCAACGCTGACGGGCAGGCGAATCCGCCAGTTAGGGTACTGGTCGACCGTTCCGGGCAGATTCGGCTGCCGCACCTGGCCCGCGACGTCGGCCGGCGAGGTCAGCACGAGCCGTGACGCGGCCGAGGCCAGCAGGGTGTGCAGCGCGACGACCGGGTCGTCGCCCGGAATCCCTTCCCGCGCAACGAGTTCCAGCAGCGCCGTGCGCTCCTCGGCGGCCGCCGCTTCCTCCGCTTCGACCCCGCGGTCCAGCAGTCCGAGCTCGGCCCGGACCCGGACGTGCTCGCTCTTCAGCCAGCCCGAGACGGTCGGCAGGTCGTGCGTGGAGATGCTGGCCATCGCGTCCGGGTCCCATTCCGCCGGGCGGGTGAACGGCTGGCCGGGCGTGTCCCAGTCGCGTTCGAACCACAGCACGGCGGAGCTGAGCATCCCCCGTTCGTGCATGGTTTCGGTGACGACCTCCTCGACGGTGCCGAGGTCCTCCCCCACGACGACGGCCCCGGCGCGGTGCGCTTCGAGCGCGAGCACGCCGACCATCGCTTCGGCGTCGTAGTGGACGTACGTGCCGCGGTGCGCGGGCTCGCCCGGCGGGATCCACCACAGCCGCCACAGGCCGGCGATGTGGTCGACGCGGATGCCGTCGGCGAAGCGCAGGACACCCCGGATGACGTCCCGGAACGGGGCGTACCCGGCCTCGGCCAGCTTGTCCGGCCGCCACGGCGGCAGGTTCCAGTCCTGCCCCTGCTGGTTGAAGGCGTCGGGCGGCGCGCCGACCCGGGCGTCGGCGGCGAAGACGTCGTTGAGCGCCCACGTGTCGGCCCCGCCGGGGTGCACCCCGACCGGCAGGTCGTGCACGATCCCGACGGTCATCCCGGCTTCCCGCGCGGCGGTCCGCGCCGCTTCCAGCTGGACCCGGCAGAGGTGCTGGAGCCAGGCGTGGAAGGCGACGCGGTCCCCGAGCTCGTCGCGCGCCTTCGCGGTCGCAGGCCCGGCCGGGTCGCGGAGGTCTTCCGGCCAGTCCCGCCAGTCGCCGCCGTGCCGCTCGGCGAGGGCGCAGAAGAGGGCGAAGCCGCTCAGGTCGGCGTCCTCGGGCACGTTTTCGACGCGGTGCGGCCACAGCAGCTCGAGGGCGGCGCGCTTGGCGGTCCAGACGGCGTCGTAGTCGATCAGTTCGCCTTCGCGGTCCGGGGCCAGGGATTCGACGGCCTCCCGCGTCGCGGCGTCGGCGTTCCGGAAGGTCTCGGTGGCGGTGACGCGCAGGTAGACGGGGTTGGCGAACCGGCGGCTCGCCGGGGAGTAGGGCGACCGTTCGATCGGGTGGGCGGGGCTGATCGCCTGGACCGGGTTGACCAGCACCACGCCGGCGTCCAGCTCGGAGGCCGACCGGGCGGCGAAGGTGGCG
>NZ_MUMI01000016.1 GCF_002155975.1 Amycolatopsis kentuckyensis | reverse complement strand
CAACAGCAGCACCGCCGCCGCGCCGATCAAAAGACTCAAGCGGTAGTGCGCATCCGGCGTGAACGACAGCGACACCACGCCGCCCGCGCCTGCCGGGACGACCCAGGCCTGCTGCCAGCCGTCCACCCGGGTGCGGGTCAGCTGCTGTCCGTCCAAAGTGGCCGCCCAGCCCGCGTTCGCGTTCTCCGGGACCGCCAGCACCGCCTCCGCGCCCGGGCCCACCGTCACCGAGCGCGACGCCGCGTCCCACTCGCCTACCTGGACCGCTCGGCGCACCGGTGGCGGCGACGCACCCGCCGGGCGCAGCCACAGGTCCTGGACCACGAACGACTCCGACCGGTCCGTCCGCAGCTCGTGCCCGCCGGCCGGCAGCGCGATGCCGCCCTCCGAGTCGCGGCACATCCCCAGCGCCAGCTGCCGGTGCTCGATGATGTCGGACAGCTTGCCCTGCACCGACGTCCGGTAGTCGAGCCCGTCCAGGTGGACGTTCGGTCCCGAGCCGCACGGCACCGTGAACGCCGGGTCCGGGCCCGGCAGCAGGCCGTCGCTCCCGGACAGCGTGAGGGTGCCGATGCCCACCACCGCGCGCGCCGCGGGATCGTCGTCGTCGCCGGGCAGCACGAGCTGCAGCTGGTCGGTGTCCAGGGGCTCGAAGGACGCCGACCCGCCCGCGTCGAGCTGCACCGTCCGCGTCCCCGACCGGCCGGCCAGCTCCACCTGCCGCGGCGCGCGAGCGCCGCTGGACGGCGCGACCTCGATGTGCAGCCCCGAAATCCGCTTCGGCGACGTCCACCCGAGGGTCAGCGTCGGCCGCAGGTCGGTGACGTCGGGACGCCACGTCGTGCCCGCGTT
Source organism: Amycolatopsis kentuckyensis (assembly GCF_002155975.1). Taxonomy (GTDB): domain Bacteria; phylum Actinomycetota; class Actinomycetes; order Mycobacteriales; family Pseudonocardiaceae; genus Amycolatopsis; species Amycolatopsis kentuckyensis. Next base: position 7,811 of record NZ_MUMI01000016.1, on the reverse strand, counting down.
GCCGTCCACCGCCGCGAGACCGGCGGCCGCCGGGTCACCGCCCAGCTGCGACGTCGACGCCACGGTGACCCCCGGCAGCGACACCGGGTTGCGGCCGCCGCCCGCCGGCAGCACCGAACCGCCGACCAGGTACGTCTGCTCGGCCGGGGTGCTGAACAGCCGCCGGATCCCGTCGGGCTCCTCGCCGTCACGCGCGGCGGTGGCGTCGCACCGGACGGCGTCGCCGAGCGGCAGGCACGCGTACCGCGGCTGCGGGCCGCGCGTGAACGCGAACCCGGGCGCGGACCCGGTCGGCAGGTCCGCGGGCACTTCCAGCGCGCGCTGCGGCTCGGTGCCCGGGATGGTCAGCTCCGCGATGCCGACGTTCCCGTCCTGCCGCCCCACCACGAGCGACAGCAGCGTGATCCGCACCTTGCGGGTCACGCCCCCGGCCACGGAGTACTCGTGCGGCCCGGCGCCGCGGATCACCGGCTGCTCGACCGAGCCGTTGTCGGTCGTGATCCGGATCCGGGTGGCCGGCCAGCCCACCCGGAGGTCGTCCACCAGCTGCAGCTGGACGGAGTTCACCAGCCGCGGGGTGTCCAGTTCGACCTCGAGCCACTGGCCGATCGGCCCGGTGAACGACGACGAGTGCCACGCCGTGCGCGGGTCACCGTCGATCGCCGCGAACGGCTGGTGCGAGGGATCGGACCCGCCGAAGGCGTCGGCGAACGATGCCGCCGTCGACGCCGTCACCGAGCGGATCCCCCGGTACGCGGCCACGGTCTGGTGCTCCTGGCCCGGGAACGGCAGCAGGTCGCCCGCCGCGCGCTGCTGGCGGTAGGCCTCGCCCGCGGTCAGCGTCTGGCTGAGGTTGTCGCGGACGCCGCCGACGTTCCGCTCGGCCCGGCGCAGGCCGTCGGTCACCAGCCGCGGGCCGCCGGGCGACCCGCCGTCGCCGGTGAGCACGGTCGGCGTCGCCGGGTCGAGCTGGCCGGAGTCGATCAGCGGCAGCAGGTTCTCCGGGCCACCACTGACCGTCGGGACGTCCTTTGTGGACGTCGCCGTGGCGAGCGGCACCGGCTTCCGCACTTCGTAGACTTCGAGGGGACCGAACTGGGCCGCCTTGGCGATGTCCGGCGACCCGGCCAGCCCGGCGCGCAGGGTCGCGATCGGCGGGGCCGCGGTCCGTTCGCGTTCGATGTCGTTGCGCAGCAGCAGGAACCGGTAGCCGGAACGCGCGAGCAGCGCGGCCAGCCCGGGATCGCCGCGGCCGTCCGCGAGTGCCGCGTCCACCGAGTCCATCAGCCGCGTGTTCCCTTCGGACCCCAGCGGCACCTGGTTGCGGACCGCCCACGGGCTCCGCGCGATCGCCTGCGCGGGCTCGTCGACCGTGCGACCCCACTCGTACTCGCCGAAGCCGGTGGCCGGCAGCAGCAGCGTCCGCGCGTTCGGATCGGCCTTGGCGACGTATCCGAGAGCGTCGTACCAATAGCCGGGCACGGCGTCCCAGCCCGGGCCGGACCGCAGGTTCAGCAGCCACGCCGGCGCGGCCATCACCAGCACCAGCAGCAGGCCCAGCGCGGGCCGCAGGAACCGCCGCGCGGACCGCACGGGCGCCGGGCTGGCGATGCCATGCACGAAAGCCAGCATCAGCGGCAGCCGCAGCACCGGCTCGAACTTGTGCACGTTGCGCAGCGGGGCGAGGGGCCCGTCGAGCAGGTGCCGGACCTGCTCGGCCAGGGGGCTGTCGAGCGTGCCGACGTAGCCGATGGTCAGCAGGGTCAGCCCGGTGACCACGCCGAGCACGAGGAACCGCCGGTCCGGGAGGCCGCGCCGGGTCAGCCCGAACAGGCCGACCCCGGCGACGAGCCCGGTGGCGAGCATCAGGACCGGGTTGTCGATCAGCGACCAGCCGCCGGGCCACCACGGCGTGCCCTGGACGACGTAGGCGACCCACTGGTTGGTGCCGCGCAGCACCTCGAACAGCGACATCGGCGCGGTGGTGTTCGTCGCGGACTCGATGTAGTCCAGGAACGGCAGGCTGTACTCGCCGAGCAGCAGCAGCGGCAGGATCCACCACAGCGTCGCCCCGACGACGAAGACGAACCACCACAGCACGAGCTCGACGTGCGCCCGCGTCCAGCGGCGGGTCAGCAGCCACAGTCCCGGCAGGACGAGCGCCATCACGACCATCGCGCCGTTGACGCCGCCCATGCACAGCACGGCCAGCGCGGACAGTCCGGCGGCCCGCCGCGGCGAGCCGATCGCCCCGGCCCGCACGAGCGGCACCAGCACCCACGGCAGCAGCACCGCGGGCAGCATTTCCGCGGACAGGCCGCCGATCTCGGTCAGCATGCGCGGCGCGAGCGCGTACCCGAGCGCGCCGATCAGCCGGGTGCGCTCGGTGCCGATCTTCATCGCCCGCGCCAGCACCAGCGCGCCGCCGAACGCGGCCGAGAGCAGGACCGCGCCCCACAGCCGTTGCGCGATCCACGCGGGCACGCCGGCGGCCTGGCACAGCGCGAAGAACGGGCCCATCGGGAAGAGGTAGCCGTACGCCTGGTTCTGCAGCTCCCCCGCGGTCGCCTCCGGGTTCCACAGGTGCAGCGCGCGGCCGAGGAAGGCGAGCGGGTCGACGGCGAGGTCCAGTTTGGTGTCGAACGTCGTCTTCCCCGGCATCTGCAGGAATGACAACGTGGTCAGCGCCAGCACGATCCAGGTGCTGGGCCGGCGGAAGAACGCGCCCACCGAGAACTTCCGGGCGCCGCCGGAGGGCGGGGCGTCGTCCCGGGTCCGTTCGCGGGTGGCGGTTACCATCCGGTAGATACTAGGCCGAAACCTGGCTACCATGTGCCGACGATTTTCCCCGGCCCCCGACTTCCTTGGGCAGGTGCGCCATCACTACCGAATTGACGCCCGCGGGCTTCGCCGACGCGTGGGCACTGGCCGAGCCGGTCAAGGGCTGGATGACGCGCGCCCAAGGCGAGGCGCTGTGGCAGGCCGCGTGCCGCCTGGAAAAGGGTGACGTCATCCTGGAAATCGGCAGCCACCAGGGCCGATCCACGATCGTCCTGGGCGCCGCCGCCCGCACCGTCGGGGCCACGGTGATCGCCGTCGACCCCTTCGTGGACGGCCGGTTGTTCGGCGGATCGCCGACGCGGCAGCTGTTCGAGCGCAACATCCGGCGGGCCGGGCTGGACGACGTCGTCGAGCTCGTCGCCGGTTACAGCACGAAACTGCGCCCTGACTGGGCTCGGCCCATACAGCTGCTTTACATCGACGGCAAGCACGACTACTGGACCTACACCGACGACCTGCGCTGGTCGGCGCACCTGCCGCCGGGCGCGGAAATCCTGGTCCACGACTGTTTTTCCTCCATCGGCGTCACGCTCGGCACGATCGTGAAGGTCCTCTTCGGACGGCGCTACACCTATGTGGACCGGGCCACGTCGCTGGCGCGGTTCCGGCTGACGCCACCGTCCACGGCGGACCGGCTGCGCGTGCTGGCCCAGCTGCCGTGGTTCGTGCGCAACGTCGGGATCAAGGTGCTGCTGCGCCTGCGGTTGCGGCCGCTGGCCCGGCTGCTCGGCCACGACAGCCCGTACGACCCCTACTGAGTCACCGGCTTTCCGATCTCGACCTTCGCCACGCACACGGGCGCGCCCGGGCTCGACAGGCGCACGCCGATGTGGTCGAAGAGGCCGTCCACCGGCAGGTACAGCGAGTGCAGCCCGGCCTGGAACCACACCGGTGTCCGGTCGACCAGGCCTTCGCCGCCGTCGGAGGTGAAGTAGTCGATCTTCAGCAGGTGGCGGCCGAGCAACGGCTTGTCGAGCGGGACGCTCACCGGCGTTTCGCCGACCGTGTACCCGCAGTCCGGCACCGGCCCCGGCACGCCGCGGGATTCCGCGGCCACCCCGGTGATCAGGTGCGGGGTGCCGGTCTGGTCGAGCTGGTGCATCCGGTTCGTCGGCTGGTCGAAGTGGGTGCCGGGCAGCAGGCCGACCACGCGCGACGCCCGCGAGTCCGCCCCGAACCATTCGTGCACCACATCGGACGGCACGAACGTGTCGTAGAACACCAGATCCGGTTCCTCCGCGACGGCCGCGCGCACATTTCCGAGGTACTGCCCGGAATGCTCGAACCGCAGCGCCGGGGCAAGCCGGGAAAAGCCCACCGCGGAACTGGTGAGCAGAAGCACGCACGCGATTAGCGCGATCGGCCGCTCACGCTTGCCGCCGGATGGCGCAATTTCGCCCGGCGGTAAGAAAGCGAACGCTCCGCACAACGCGGCCACGAAGGCCAGCTCGGCGAGGTACCGGGGGTCGTCACCGGCGGCCGGGCCGACTTCGCGCAGCCGCGTCAGCGCCAGCAGCCCGACGTCCACGGCGAACAGCAAGCCGAGCAGCGCCCACGCCCGCCAGGCCCGGCGGCCGCCCACGCGCGCGCCGGCCACCAGCAGCGCCAGGGCCGCGGCGATCAGCAGGACCACGACCGCGAACGGCGACGGCGCCCAGGTCGCGCCCGGGCCGGGGCCCGACCACGGCCCCCCGGCCAGCCCGGGCAGGAAGGTGTCGCCGAGCATCCGGCCGGTCAGGTCGGCGACGGTGCCGGCGGTCATCGGCGGGCCGCCCGGGGCCACCTGGCTCGACGTCAGCGCGAGGTAACCCGCGACGAACGCGGCGAGCAGCGCCGCGTGTCCCGCCCAGTAGCGCCGGTGGTCCCGGAAGGACTGTCCGAGCAGGACGGTCACCCCGGCCAGCAGCACCGGGACCACCGCGGCCTTCTCGTAGAACGCGAGCCCGAAGAGCGTCCACGCGAACGCGCCGATCCACCACCGGCCGCCCTCACGCAGGTAGCGGACGTGCCAGTACAGGGCCCCGGCCGCGGCGAGCACCACCGGGACGATCTGGACACCGTAGGCCCACCACAGCGTCGGGACCAGCAGCAACGTCGACGCCGTGAACACGGTGAACGGCACCAGGATCGCCCAGCGGCGGCCGAAGCAGCGCACCAGCAGGCACCAGAACAGCACGGTCGCCGCGGCCCGCATCAGCAGCAGCGGCGCCATCATGAGCGGGAAGTTCAGCGGCGCCCACCACGTCATCACCGCCGCGAGGAAGAACCCGCCGGGGGTCAGGTGCCCGTGGTAGTCCTGGAACAGGTAGCCGGGGTCGAACGGCCCGGCCACGGCGGCCCGGTACGTCATGACGAAGTCGTCCTGGGCGAAGTTCCCGTGCAGCGCCGCCCAGGTGTGCAGCGCCAACGGGATCACCCCGGCGACGAACGCGGCGACGACCAGCGCGGACGGTCTTCGGACCACCCGTGGCGCGGGCTTTTCGATCTGCACCAACACGGGTGTCCTCACTTCTTGCAGGCGGGCGGCTGGCACATGAGCTTGCTCAGTGCCTGGTAGAAGACGTCGGAGATCTTGCGCGGGTCGGGCGTGGTGAAGGACTCGCCACCGGTCGCGGCCGAGATCTGCTTCAGCTCGCTCGAATCGATGTCCGGGCCGATGCCGATCCCGATCACGGGCAGCGGTTTCCGCGGGTCCTGCAGCCGGCCCAGCTCGGACAGCAGGCCGGGCAGCCCGATCGAGTCGCTGTCCTCGTTGCGGCCGTCGGTGAGCACGACGACGACGTTGATCCGGCCGAGCTGCCAGCTCTGCCGGGCGTTCTGGTACGCGGCGAGGATCGAGTCGTACAGCCCGGTCGCGCCGCCCGGCTTCGGCTTGACCGCCTGCAGGGTCGCCACCCCGCCCCCGGCCAGCTGCTCGGCGATCGACCGCATCGGCAGCAGTTCCTTGTAGTCCTTGTTGCCGTCCAGCTTGGTCGAGAACAGCCAGAGGCCGATCTCGGTGGTCGGCTTGAACAGCCCGAGCCCCTGCGTCGCGGCTTCGAGCGTCAGCGACATCCGGCTGCGGCCGGTGCCGGGCACGGTGGCGGCCATCGAGCCGGACACGTCGAGCAGCACCTGGACGCGGGCGCTGAGGTTGGCGCCGGCCCAGGCCTGGAGCACGCCGTACATCGCTTCGGGCGCGGGCGGCCCGGCCGGGCGGGGCGCGGCGTCCGTGCGGGTGTCCCGCGGCCGGTCGCCGAGCAGCTGCCCGGACGGCGTCCGGAACCCGCCGTCGGCGAACGCCTTGGTGGCGGTCTGGTCGAGCAGCAGCCGCAGGAACCGCTCGGCCGCCGAGCGCGAGGCCTCCGAAGCCCGTGGCAGGACGACGTACGGGTAGTCGAAGCTCGACACGCCGGCGGCGGGGTAGGCGGCGACGAGCTTGCGGGCCAGCACCGACTGCTCCGACGCCGGCCACGCGGGGTACGGCTGCTTCACCGCCGAGAGCTTGCGGATCTCCTCGGTGAACGCCGCGGCCGGGTCGGGCGCGCCCTTGGTCAGCTGTTGCAGGCCGAGCAACGCGCCGATGGCGGCCGGGTCCCGGCCCGGATCGGGCAGCCCGACCGGGCTCTTGGCGAGGACGTCCGACCACGACGGCGACTTCGCCGGCCAGCCGGCCTGCTTCGCGACGTCGTCGGTCAGCGCCAGCACCACCGGCGAACTCGCCACCGGCTGGCCGGACTCGGGGAGGTTCCACGCGCCGCCGTCGCGGGCCTGCAGCAGCCAGGTGCTCGACTCCGGCACCCAGACGTCCGGGCCGTTCGCGCCGTTGGCCTCGAGCGCGGTCGCGGTGGCCGTCGACGGGCTCGCGGTCACCTCGACGGCGTAGCAGTCCTGCCCGGGGACGGTCCGGGCGAGCTCGGTCAGCACCGGCGCGATGTCCGGCGCGGCCGTGAGGTGCACCGGGGTGGTGGTGTCGCAGCCGCCGCCGGCCAGCCGGTTCTTCAGGTAGTCGAACCCGGCCCACGCGAGCAGCGCGACCACGAGCAGCGCGCTCAGGACGACGACCCGTGCGTCGATCCGCCGGGCTCGCGCCGGGTGTGCCGCCATGCACGTCCTTCCCTCGTGAGGTGCTGGCAGCTTGCCAGCCGGGTGAGCGGGAAGCCAGTACCGGAAGCGGAACGTCACCATCGGCGCGTGAGCGCCGGGTGAAGGACGGGCGGGGTACGGCCGTTTTGGTGATGCACCATGCGGTGTCGCGCTTTTCGCTTGACGACCATCCCACGCGGGTAATTGCACGATGGCGGACCGTGAAAACGATTTCGCCGTCCATTCCCCGGCGATGCGGCACCGAAGGGAGGCCGAGCCCGTGCGCACGATGTACGACGCGGTGACGGCCGCGAACATCCCCGCGGACGCCCGGATGGTCGCGGGCTACATCGACCGCATCAAGCTGCCGCCCTGGACACCCGCCGACTGGGCCCGGTTTCCCGACGCGGTCAAGGTCACGATCGTCAAGAAGGCCTCGACGAACGACGGGCACGTCCTCGACGTCGAGCCCGGCGACGCCACCCCGGCCGAGGCGCCGGGCTGGGTCCGGATGCGCCGCGCGGCGGGCGCGGACCCGACGATCTACTGCAACCTGTCGACCTGGCCGTCGGTGCGCTCGGCGTTTTCGTCCGCCGGTGTCGCCGAACCGCACTACTGGATCGCGCACTACAACGGCGATCCCGCCATCCCGGCCGGTGCGGTCGCCAAGCAGTACCGCGGGAACGTCGCGCCGGGCTACGACGTGTCATCCGTCGCCGATCACTGGCCCGGAGTGGACGGCCCTTCGAGTGACTCTTCGAGTGGAGTGGAGATCATGGAGCGCATCACCGTGACCCCGCCGAACGCCGCGGAGAACGCGGTGCGGGTGTACTTGTCCGGCGGCCCCGGCGCGGCGGTCATCGTCCGCCCGCGCCTCGGCGGCGGCGGTTTCGCGAAACCGATGT
>NZ_MUMI01000159.1 GCF_002155975.1 Amycolatopsis kentuckyensis | reverse complement strand
TCGAGCCGCCGCCGGTCGAGCCGTGCGGTGATCCCGGACGGCAGGTCGGCGGCCAGCTCGGCGCCGGGTTCCCAGCCCCGCGCGGCGAGGGTCTCGCCGATCGCCGCGGCGACGTCCAGCTCCTCCCGGCGCAGTTCGGCCCGGCCGGCGTCGAACCGGGAGATCTCGATCAGGTCCTGCACCAGCCGGGTCAGCCGCCGCGTTTCGGCCGACACCAGCCGCGCCGCGACCGCGGTGTCGGGCGGCAGCTGGTCGGCGTCCTCGTCGAGGACGTCGGTGACCGCGTTCATCGCCGCCAGCGGGGTCCGCAGCTCGTGGGAGACGTCGGCGACGAACCGCCGCGCGTCGGCCTCCATCGCCCGCAGGGTGCTCACCGTGCGCTCCAGCTCCGCGGCGGTGTGGTTGAACGTCGTGACCAGCTGCGCGAGTTCGTCGGACCCCTTCGCGCGCAGCCGCACGTCCAGCCGGCCGCGGCCGAGCTGGCTCGCCGCGGTGTTCAGCGCGCGGACCGGCCGCAGCACCTGCCGCGCCGCGAGCAGCGCGACCCCGACCGCGAACGGCAGGACGAGCGCCGAGTACAGCCAGGCGTTGCGGGCCAGCTCGTCGATCGCCTCCTGCTGGTCGGTCAGCCGCGTCATCGCGTAGACCTCGAGGCCGCTCGGCCGGCCGCTGCCGGTCTGCACCGGGACGCCGACGAAGAACAGCGGGAAGCCCTGGACGTCGACGCGCTGGAACTGGATGCTGGTGGTCGTGGCCACGGCCTGGCGCAGGTCGGCGGGCACGTCGTCGATCGACAGGCTCGACGACGAGTGCAGCTCGCGGTAGACGACGAGCGCGTTGCTGGACTTGAGAGCCGTCGCGAACGAGTCGAGCGTGGCCTGCGACGGCGGCAGCGAGATGGTGGGCAGGTACGCGGCGATCTGGTCGCGCAGCTTCAGCATGGTCTGGTCCTGGACGCCTTCCAGGATGGCCCGGCGCGCGAAGACGTAACTCGCGCCGGCCGCGGTGGTGGCGCCGAGGATCATGATGACCGCGAAGGCGGCGACCAGCCGGGGCCGCAGGCCGGCGAGCCACGACCGGATCCGCGGTGCGGTCACGACCGGCCGAACCGGTAGCCGAACCCCCGGACCGTCTGCACGTACTCCGGTTTGGCCGGCACGTCCTCGATCTTCGCGCGCAGCCGCTGCACGCAGGCGTCAACGAGCCGGGAGTCCCCGAGGTAGTCGTGGTCCCACACGGCGGAGAGGATCTGCTGGCGGCTGTACACCTGCCCGGGGGTGCGCGAAAGCTCCAGCAGCAGCTTGAGCTCGGTCGGGGTCAGTGACACCGGCGCGCCGCGCTTGGTCACCTCGAGCGCGGACCGGTCGATGACGAGGTCGCCGTGCCGTTCCTCGGCCGCCGGCCCGCTCGGCTGGTCGGCGGCCGACCGGCGCAGGACCGCCCGGATCCGCGCGTCGAGCACCCGCGGCTCGACCGGCTTGGCGACGTAGTCGTCCGCGCCCGCTTCGAGCCCGGCCACGACGTCGAAGTCGTCGCTGCGCGCGGTGAGCATGATGATCGGGATCGGGCCGGACGCCCGCATCCGGCGGCAGGTCTCGAAGCCGTCCATGCCGGGCAGCATCAGGTCGAGCACGACGATGTCGGGCCGGTGGTGCACGAGCACCTCGATGCCGAGCTCGCCGGATTCCGCGGTGCGCACCACGTGTCCCTGCCTGCGCAGGGCCAGCTGCAGGCCTTCCCGCACCGCCGCGTCGTCCTCTACCACCAGTACCTCGGCCACGGCGCCATTATTCGGAAAAGCGCACGTCATGGCGACCCGGGCGGATCTTGTAGCAAAACCATGACATCGTGCTGACGGGATCCCGAAGACCGCGTTCCAGACTCGGGGACATGGCAGTGATCCTCACCGACGCACCCTCCGCGATCCGCCCGGCCGGCCCCGCGCTCGTGACCCGGGCCGTGTCTCGCACGGCGATCCTCCTCGCCGGCGCGGCCGGGTTCGCCCTCGCGTTCGTCGCGGCCTACCTCCTCTTCGTCCGCACGGAGGCCGGCCGCGGCGTCGAGAACGGCGTCGTCCGCAGTGCGCAGTCCGCTGGAGCCGCGGTGGACTGGGCGGACCCGCTGCGGCAGGCCGACCTGGTGGTGGTGCTCGGCGGGGTGGCGGTGCTGATCGTGGCGATCGCCGTGGTGCGGCGGCGGCTGGCCCTCGGCGTGCTCGCGCTGGTGCTGCTGGCCGCACCCCTGGTGGTGGCGCAGCTGCTCAAGCTGTACGTCCTGGAGCGCCCGAGCACCGGCGACCGCTTCGGCGTGGCGAGCCACAACAGCTTCCCGAGCGGGCACGTCAGCGCGGCGATGGCCGTGCTCGTCGCGCTCGCGATCGTCCTGCCCCGCCGGTTCCGGCGGACGGCACTGGTGACGGGCGGAATCGGCGTCGCCTGGGTCTCGGCGGCGGCGGTGGCACTGGGCTGGCACCGGTTGAGCGACACCGTCGGCGGCTGCTTGCTGGTCGCCGCGGTCACCTGCGCCGGGGCGGCGGTGGTGTCCGCCCGCCGCCCCGACGGTGACCGGGTACCGCTCGTGCCGGTGCTGACGGGCTTCCTGGCGCCCTCGGCACTGGTGCTGGCCGGCTACGCGGTGCTGGCGACGGCCACGTCGGGAGCGGCCCAGTTCGTGGCGGCGCTGGTGCTGGCGGCGCTGTCGTCGATGGCGGTGGTGCTGCTGCTGACGGGCCCGCTGCGCCGGGTGGCGTTCGACCCGGCCGAGACCCGCGTCCGCCGCCTCCGCCGCGCGTGATGCCCGCCTGGTCACGCGAGCGGGCCAGTTTCGGGGGATTGGCCCGCGACAGCGGGACGGCACCGCGCCTAGCGTCGGCGAGATGGACCCGAGGCTCGCCGATGACCTGCACTCCCTGCCCGATCTCCTCGACACCGCAAGCAAGTTCGCGAGCGAGGCACTCGCCGGCCTGGATGAGCGCGCAGCCGCCGTCCCGCCCGTGGCCGCCGACCCGGCGCGCCTGCCGCTCGAAGGCGCCGGCGCGCGCGGAGCCCTGGACGAGTTCGCCCGGCGCTGGGAACCGGGCTTCGCCGCCGGTGCCGGCCCGCGGTACCTCGGCTTCGTGACCGGCGGCGCGACCCCGGCCGCCCTGGCCGGCGACTGGCTGACCGCCGCCTACGACCAGAATCCGGCCAGCGGAATGGACTCCTCGGCGCAGGACCTCGAGCGCGAGACCGTCGGCTGGCTGGCCGAACTGTTCGGGCTGGGCCCGGAGTTCTCCGGCGCGTTCGTCACCGGCGCCACGATGTCCACGGTGACCGGCCTGGCCATCGCCCGCGAGTGGCTCGGCGAGCGGGCCGGGGTGACCGTCTCGACCGACGGCGCCGCCGCGCTCGGTCCCGTCACGGTGCTGTCCGGTTCGCCGCACTCGAGCGTCTCGAAAGCGTTGTCGTTCCTCGGGATGGGCCGTTCCGCGCTGCGGAAGGTGCCAGTGCTTCCGGGCCGCGAAGCCGTCGACGTCGCGAAGCTCGCCGAAGCGCTCGAGACGCTCGACGGACCCGCCGTCGTCGTCGCGAACGCCGGGACGGTCAACACCGTCGACTTCGACGACCTGCGCGCGATCGCCGACCTCAAGCGGCGGTACGACTTCTGGCTGCACGTCGACGCCGCGTTCGGCGGGTTCGCCGCGCTGGCCCCGGAGCACGCGGCGCTCACCGCGGGCCTCGACCGGGCCGATTCGGTGGTCGTCGACCTGCACAAGTGGCTCAACGTGCCCTACGACTCGGCCGTCCAGTTCACCCGCCGCCGCGACCTGCAGCTGCGCGTGTTCAGCAACGACGCGGCCTACCTCGGCGAAATCGGGGAGACGCCGGACTTCCTGCACCTCACACCGGAGAACTCCCGGCGGCTGCGCGCGCTCCCGGCCTGGTTCTCGCTCGTGGCGTACGGCCGCGCCGGGCACCGCGAGATCGTCGAGCGCTGCGTCGCGCTGGCCCGCGACCTGGGCGCGCGGATCGACGGCTCGCCGCACTGGCAGCTCCTCGCGCCGGTGCGGCTCAACGTCGTCTGCTTCACCCCGGCTGCCGAACGGGACATCGATGCCCTCGTGCGTGCCATCGCCGAGGACGGGACCACGTTCCTGACGCCGACGGTGTACGACGGCCGCCCGGCGTTGCGCGCCGCCTTCAGCAACTGGCGGACGACCGCGGCCGACGTCGAGCGGGTGTTCGCCGTACTGGAGCGCCTGGCCGGCTAGCTGCGGTCCGACTTCGGCATCAGGTACTTCCACGGCGACGCGCCGACGCCGAGTTCGCACGGCACGTGCACCAGCGCCGGCCGGCCCGCGGCGAACGCCTTGTCCAGCGCGCCGCGCAGGTCCTCCGGGGTGCGCGCGGTGAGGCCGAGCGCGCCGAACGTCTCGGCGAGCCGGGCGAAGTCCGGGTTCCCCAGCCGCCCGCCCAGCGCGCGGCCCTCGAACAGCCGCTCCTGGTCGAGGTGGACGTTGCCGTAGTAGCCGTTGTCGAACACCACCGCGACCACGTTGAGTCCATATTGGACGGCGGTGGCGAGTTCCTGCGCGGCGAACATGAAGCCGCCGTCGCCGGCCACCGAGACCACCGGGCGCCCGGGGAAGGCGGCTTGCACGCCGAGCGCCGTCGGGTAGCCGAAGCCGAGCGTGCCCTGGTGGCCGCAGGTGACGAAGGTGCGCGGGGCGTAGACGTCGAAGCCGAAGTAGGACGCGAAGCCGACCTGGCAGATCTCTTCGACGAAGAAGCCGTCGCGCGGGAGCACGTCCCGGATCGCCCGGAGGTACTCCAGCTCCGGCCCGACGTCGGTGACGCGCTCGGCCACGGCGGCCTTCAGCGCGGTGAACTCGGCCGTCCGGTCCGTCCGTTGTGGACCGACGGCTTCGGCGAGCGCGGCCGTGGCGTCGGCGGCGTCGGCGACGATCGCGACGTCCGCCTCGAGCCGGGTCGCCTGCCGCGGGTCGAGGTCGAGCAGGATCGTCTTGAGGCCGGCGGGCCGCTCCGGCCAGCGGAACCAGGACAACTCCATCCGCGAGCCGATGCCGACCACGACGTCGGTCTCGGGCCACCGTTCGAAGCCGGAGACGCAGGTGAAGCCGAGCGGGTGGTCGTCACCCACGACGCCGCGCCCGCCGCGGAACGGCACCACCGGCGCCTGCAGCCGCTCGGCCAGCGCCCGGACCTCCGCGGCGGCGTGGCGCGCACCCCCGCCCACCATGATCATCGGGTGCTTCGCGGAGCGCAGCAGGTCCGCGGCCTGCTCCACGGCGACCGGGTCGACGGCCGGGCGGGGCAGCGGAAGCGGGCCGGCGACGTCGGCCGGGGCGCGCAGGCCCAGCACGTCCCACGGCACCGCCAGCGAGACCGGCCGGGGCCGCCCGCCCGCCGCTTCGCGGAACGCCGTCGCCAGCGCGTCCGGGACCGCCGCCGGGTGCTCGGCCAGCGCCGACCACTTGGTGATCGAGCGCAGGGTCGCCAGCTGGTCGGGCATTTCGTGCAGGTGGCCGAGCCCGCGGCCGAGGTACGCGCGCGGGATCTCGCTCGTGAGGCACACGACGGGTGCGCTCGCCCCGTACGCCGAGAGCAGCGCGGCCGACGCGTTGAGGACGCCGGGGCCGGGGACCACGGTGCAGACGCCGGGGCGGCCGGTCGCCTGGGCGTACCCGAACGCCATGTAGGCGACGGTCTGCTCGTGCCGGGCGCCGATCACGCGAATCTCGTCGTTCGCGCGGGCGAGGCTGTCGAACAGGTCGTAGGTCTGCACGCCGGGCAGGCCGAAAACGGTGTCGACGCCGTGGGCCCGCAGCCCGCCGACGATCAGGTCGGCCGCGGTCGGGATCGCTGGGGACATCGGGGCGGGCCTCCTGTAGGTCGTTCGTATATGGTTTCCTACATGATCGGCGCGTCCGCGGGAAGGCCCGTCACCAAGTCACAGCTGGCCTACGAGACGATCAAGGCCCGGATCCTCGACGGGCGCTACGGCCCCGGCTACCGCCTGGTGCTCGACCAGATCGGCCGCGAACTCGACGTCAGCGCGGTGCCGGTCCGCGAAGCCCTGCGCCGGCTGGAGGCCGAAGAACTGATCGAGTTCGAGCGGAACGTCGGCGCCCGGGTGGTGGCCATCGACCCGGTCGCGTACCAGCACGCGATGCAGACGGTGGCGATCGTCGAGGGCGCGGCCACCGGCCTCGCCGCGCCGCTGCTGACGGCCGAGGCGCTGGGCCGGGCCCGCGCGCTCAACGACCGGATGCGCCGCAGCCTCGCCGAGTTCGACCCGGTGGCGTTCACCGCGCTGAACGCGGAGTTCCACGAGGTGCTGTTCGGCGCCTGCCCCAACCCCCACCTGGTCGACCTGGTCCAGCGCTGCTGGACCAGGCTGGCGGCGGTCCGCGACAGCACGTTCACGTCGGTGCCCGGGCGGGCGCCGGAGTCGGTCGAGGAGCACGACCGGCTGCTCGCCCTGATCGAGGGCGGGGGCGAGCCGGAGGAGGTCGAGCGGTTCGCGCGGGGCCACCGGATGGCGACGCTGGAGGCCTATCTCGCGCGGGAGCGGTGAGGCGGCCGGGTCGCTTGTTCCCCCGGTCCGGAGCTGACAGGGTCGGGGTGTGCCGATCTTCTCCGCGCCGGACGGAACCGCGCTCGCCGTCCACCTCTCCGGTTCCGGTGCCGAGCCGCCGGTGGTGTGCCTGCCGGGCGGCCCGATGCGGGCCGGTGCCTATCTCGGCGATCTCGGCGGCCTGACCACCCGGCGCCGCACCGCGGTCCTGGACCTGCGGGGAACCGGCGACTCGGAAGCGCCCGCCGACCCCGCCACCTACCGCTGCGACCGGCAGATCGAGGACGTCGAGGCCCTGCGCAAGCACCTCGGCCTCGACCGCTTCGACCTCCTCGGGCATTCGGCCGGGGCGAGCCTGGCCGTCCGGTACGCGGCCCGGTACCCGCAGCGCCTGAGCCGGCTCGCCCTGATCACGCCGAGCCCGCGGGCCGTCGGCTTCGACGTACCGGCCGACGAACGCCGGCGCATCATGGCCCGGCGGGCCGGCGCGCCCTGGTTCGCCGCCGCGGCCGCCGCCTACGAGTCGATCGCCGCGAAGACCGCGACCAGCGCCGACTGGGCCGCCTTCGCCCCGTTCTACTACGGCCGCTGGGACGCGGCGGCCCGGCAGCACCAGGCCGGCGAACCCGGCCAGCGCAACGGCGCGGCCGCGCGGATCTACAACGCCGCGGGCGCCTTCGAGCCCGAGACGACCCGCGCCGCGCTCGCCGCCGTCACCGCTCCGGTGCTCGTGCTGGCCGGCGAGCTGGACTGGATCGCCAGCCCTGCCGTCGCGGACCGCTTCGCCGCGCTGTTTCCTTATGGCCGCGCGGTGGTGCTACCCGGGACCGCGCACTACCCGTGGCTGGACGACGCGTCCGCCTTCGTGTCAGCTGTGGGCGGTTTCCTGGCCTGAGCCCGGGTTCCGGCGGGGTTTGATCCGCACGGCCGGCAGCGCGGGGGCCGGCAGGCGCTCGCCCGGGTAGCCCGTCACTTCGCCGAACTGGTCCGACCCCGCTTGCCAGGCTTCGCGGTACGCGGCGATCTCCTCGTGGGTGCGGCCGACGAAGTTCCACCACATCAGGATCTCTTCGCCGAACGGGGTGCCGCCCAGCAGCAGGAACCGGGCCGGCTCGGTGCCGCGGTTGCTCAAGGTCAGGGAGCGCACGCCGGTGCCGACGTAACCCAGCTCCGCCGCGCGCACGCGGGTGCCGGCCACGACGACGTCGCCGGTGTCGACGAGGACGCCGTGCTCGAAGCCGGGATCCACGCCGAGCGACATGTGGGCGTCCGGGCCCAGCACGACTTCCGCACCCAGCAGCGGCGTGAACGTCGGGATCGGCGACGTCCGGCCGGCCAGCGAGCCGAGGAACACGCGGATCTCCGCGCCTTCGATCCGGTTCACCGAAGGGACGTAGTGGTCGAACGCCCGCGCGGTGTGCCGGTGCCGTTCGGGCAGGGCCACCCAGAGCTGCACGCCGTGCAGCGTCTTCGTGGCGGCGGTCGAGACCTCCGAGTGGCAGATGCCGTGCCCGCCGGTCATCAGGTTCAGCTCGCCGGGCCGGACCATCGCGTGCGTGCCGAGGCTGTCGCGGTGTTCGATCTCGCCGGAGAACAGCCAGCTGACGGTCTGCAACCCGGTGTGCGGGTGCGGGGCGACGTCCATCGCCCCGGGCCCGGCGACCTCGTCGGGCCCGTAGTGGTCGGCGAAGCACCACGCGCCGATCAGCGACCGCGACCGCTGGGGGAGCGTGCGCCGGACCCGCATGGCGCGCGGACCACCGAGCGGCACCTCGCGCGGAGTGAGGATCTCGACGTCCGGCCGCTCGGGATCGGCGGCCGCGGGCCGATCGCCACAGGCGAGTTCGGCGGGGGCGGCCTCGGTGTTGCTCATGCCGGCCACGGTAGTCGCGACGGCGGTGGTGGCGCCGGTGGGCGGGTCACGCCGGGCGGGATCGGCCCCGCCAGACGGGCCCAGCGCACTCGTCGAGACCGAGCGCCGACCGGCCCGCTCCGACCGCATTCCCGCGCGGCCGGTGCGCCGCGGCCGGTCCGTTTCGATCGCGGCGTTCTCGCGCAGCCGATCCGTCCCGCACCCAGAGCCGCTAAGCCCCGACCGGCGCGAACTCCGCGGCCCGGCGCCCCACCCGGACCGCCGTCCCGGCGAACCGCCCGTAGACCGCGGCCAGCACCCCGAGATCCACCGCACCACCGACCCCCAGCGGCCACGCACGGCCGTCCACCCAGGCCCGCACCTCCCGCTCGGCCGCCCCCACCAGCGCGACCGCGTCACCGAGCGGCGTCCCGTCGCCACCGACCAGCGCTGCCCGCAAAGCCCGTGCTGCCGCCACCGCGTGCCCACCCAGCCGTCCCACCGCGGGCCGCACCTCCGACGGCACCGGCTCCCGCGCCTCGGCGACCTCCCGCGCAAGACCACCCATCCGAGTGAACTCCGGGGTGAACTGTGTCTGACCTGCACCGCCGCTCCACCGCGTGGGGCAGATCTGGGGCAGACAGCATGTCGATCATTCGCCGCACCACCACCCTGCTGGGGCTGATGCTGCTGATCAACGTCGCGAGTTACAGCGTCGGCAGCAAAGCCGTCGTCGCCGCGGTCGCCGGTGCGGCTCTGGTTTGCGCGCTCGCGCACTACGGCCACCAGGCCGTGACGCTCGCCTGGGCGCAGCGGATTCAGTCGCTCGAGCAGCACAAGACCCCGGGAGCGTAGGTGCTGCCAGGGACCTTGTGCCGGCATCCCGTGCTCAGTCGGCAGGCCACTCGTACGACAGCTCGTACCGGTCGCCAGCGAGCACCATGTCGTTCATCTCGAGCGGCCGGCCGTCGATCCCGTAGGCGACGCGGGTCACCGTGATCACGGGAACGCCTTCGGCCAGCTGGAGCAGCGAGGCCTCGTCCGGCTTCGGCATTCGGGCGCCGACGTGTTCGACGAAGTTGCCGAGCGTGTACCCGGCCTCCTCAAGACGCGCATATGCGCCGCCTGGCCCGGTGTTGACCTCCTCGATGGCGGTGCCGCGCGTGATCTCGCGCGGTAGGCGCGACACCGCAAGTTGAACCACCAGCCCATCGGCGCGCATCACCCGGTCTCTCACGGTGACCTCGGCGCCCTCGTCGATCGCGAGGTGTGCGGCGGTTCGGGCGTCGGCTTCCTCGAAGCGGATCTTGACCGACGACGATGCCGTGAAGCCGCGAGCGGCAGCATCGGCAAGGAACGCTCCGCGGTTCCGATCACGTGCCTCGCGGGAGAGACGCGACCGGGCGATCCGCTGAATGCTGGCCGGCGGGCGCACGAACACCCCGCGACCGTGCTCTGACGTGACGAGTCCCTCTGACCTCAGGACGTTGATTGCATCGCGGACGGTCGGGCGGGAGACGGCGTAGTTGTCGACCAATTCCCGCTCGCTCGGCAGTTGCTCGCCGGGCGCGTAGTCGCCATCGGCGATCTTCTGCCGAAGGTCAGCAGCGACCTGCTTGAACGCGGGGACACCGCTTCTGCGATCCACCATGCGCGAAATTGTTGCACTGGTCAGCTTGTCTTGACCAGTTGCGGGCCCCGAGGTAACGTCAAGCCACATGTTCTTACAAGTGAACGCAGAGTGACGATGCTGGGGGCGACGATGGCCGATGAAGGCTGGCGGTTCGTGCGCGCATTTCGGACCAAGGACGAGAACGGGAAGCCCACCGACCTCGTGGTCGGTCTCGTTGAGGTTCGGGGTGGACGTGTCGAACCCGCCATCAAGATCGACGGCAAGACGGCGTTAATTCCTCTTGAAGACATCGGCAGCGCCCTTCCCGAGGTGTTGCGTCGCACGCTCGCGGAGTGGTGGAAGCGCGAGGGCGGCCGATGATCGTGGACGCCACCTCGTACGCCATCCAGAGTCGCGCGCGGCTGTGGAACGCCATGCTCGAGGGTAACGAGGCGTACGAGACCGACCGGTTTCTGCTCGCACACCTGCTCCACGTCGCGCCGGACATCCGACGGATCGCCCTGAACGAGCGCAGCTTCATCCACCGATTCTGGCGGTTCGTCACTGGCATTCGCGGGATTAGCCAGGTCGTGCACGTCGGCGCCCCCCTCGCCGCCGGTGCGCCGCCGCACCGCGAGCTCGCCTGCCCCGGCCGGGTCGTGTACGTCGAAGGCGACGAGCTGCTCGCGGCGAAGGGTGCCGCGTGGCTAGCCGACCGGTACGCCGACGTCGTCTTCATCGACCCGGCCGACCCGGCAGGCGTGGTCGACGCGGTAAGCGGCCGCATCGACTGGGATGAGCCGGTTGCGGTCATCGCGCCGAACTTCCTTCACTGGCTCGACGAGGGCCGGGCCCGCACGTGGGTAATCGAGGTCGCCGAGCAACTCGTGGAAGGCTCATTCCTTGCGGCGACTCATCTCCGCGACCCCGAACTGCCTGAACTCGTGGTCTTGATCGAACGGCTGATCAACCTCCTCGATGGCCGCGTCGGCGCTGGATTCTTCCGCCGCCACGCCAAGATCGAAAGCCTGTTCCCGGGCATGGCACTGGAACACCCCGGCGTGATACCCGCGGTGGACTGGTGGCCGAACGGACCACGCCTCGACAAGCCGAGCCCCGCCGACCAACTCCTGGCCGGGGTCGTCGCCACCATTCCTCGCGTCACCTGATCAGCCTGGCCACCGCAGTGACCCCGACCCTGCGGTGGCCGGGTGTCGACTCCGCCCGCCGCGCTAGCCCCCCTACGCGCGGCGGGCGGACCTATTCGATCCAGGGCCGGCGTAACGCCGAACGTGATCGACACGACGAGGTTCGGGAAGCCACTTCCATGAGGAGCGCCCGCATGTACCGCTTCCGCCGGCCGGACTGGTTCGCGTTGAACGAGCCACGCCACTACTTGATCCTGCTTGGAATCCTGGCGGCGGTGGGCCTCGTGATTGGCGGTGTTCGCTGGACGATGACCGCGCCACAGCAGGCTCGTCAAGAACAAGAGCAGCAGCGTCAGCACCAGCAGGCGGAGGACTTCGCTCGCTACCTGGACGCATGCCACGCTGATCGGACGTGCTGAGCATCCCCTGAGCAGCGCGAAAGCGGCCCCTCGCACCAGCAAGGTGCGAGGGGCCGCTTCGTGGGTTCGCTACGCGAGGGCGGGGTGGATGGTCACGACCTCGGTGCCGACGGCGGGGAACGTCTGCGGGCCGCCCGGCCAGGTCCCGCGGGCCTCGATCTTCATCTCGCCCGGGTTGGCGGTGTCTCCGGCCGCCCAGGCACGGGTCAGCACCGCGACGTTCGGGGTGGCGTCGCTGATCGCGACGTCGCCGGGGTCGAGGACGGTGTTGAACACCACGACGCCGTTGAGCGACCCAACGACCCGCCACGCGGTGACGTCGCGGAAGTCCGCGACGGGGTCGGAGACGGTGAGCACCAGCGCGGGCTCCAGGTCGCCGACCTTCATGTCCATCGGCACGGTCAGGCCTCCTCGGTGATGGTGAGTCGCGCCTGGTTCGGCGCGATGCTGGCGGTGGCGCGGTTCGCCGCGGCGGTGAGGCCGGCCGGGTTCGGGCGGATGGTCAGCCGCGGGTTGGCCGCCGGCGTCCACACCACCGGTGCTACGGCACCAGCCAGCGGGACAGGCTGGAACACCCCGCCCCGGGCGGGCAGGGCCGGGCGGCGGGCCCGCGGCCGCGTCGGTGTCCAGGTGGTCGGCGCGGTGGGCGCTGGCGGCGGTACGGGGGCGAAGAACTCCCCGCGCCGGGTGATGACGAGCGTCCGCCGCGGCCGGGCGGTCCGTGGCGGCACGCCGGGCGTCGAGGGCACGAGCAGGAATTCGCCGCGGCGGATCAGCAGCGACCGCGCCCGGGTGGCCCGCGCAGGGCGGGGAACGAACGCGGGGGTGAGGGGCTGCTGTGGTGTCGGCACCGGCGTGGCGAACTCGCCTCGCCGGGTGGGCAGGTGCGTGCGCCGCGTCTGCCTCAGGGTGCGCGGCGGCAGCGGGCCGGGCCCAGCGGGCACCGGGAACGGGACCGGAAGGAACTCGCCACGCCGTGCCGGGAGCTGCGGCCGCCTGGCCTGCCGCGCGAGAGCGGGCGGTAGCGGGCCGGGGCCCGCGGTGGCCACGGCCCGCGGCACGGTGAAGAACTCGCCGCGGCGGGCGAGCAGCGACGGGCGGCGCCGCCCCACCGGCGGGGGTGGTGCCTGAGGCAGCGCGAGGATGGGCAGGAATCGGCCCCGCCGCACCACCGCGCCGACAGCACGCCGGCGCTGCACCGGGCGCGGTGG
>NZ_MUMI01000158.1 GCF_002155975.1 Amycolatopsis kentuckyensis | reverse complement strand
CCGCCCATCCGCGCGCCCGCCGCCGCGTCGAAACCACGCCCCACGACCGTGATCGCCCCCGCGACCCGAGGCGTGGGAATGTCCCGCGGCGCCGGGCCGTTGAGAGGTACGCTGGAGGTTCGCCGACCTACAGACCCCCCGCCGCCGTCCTCCCGGACCCGGGCGGGTATCTTTGGAGACCGTGCCCGGCATGCGTCGGGCCGCTCCGCGTGCCGTGCGCATGGGCGGGGTGCTCAGGCACCCGGTCACCGGCTTCGGCAGGTCGGGGTTCCGACGGAAATCCCTCCGGGAAGTTACCGGTCGCGAGACCGTGACGCGGGCCGACACGCCCGACCGCGGGGGCCGGTGAAGACACGAAGAAGCAGATCACGACAGGAAGCTGGTCCATTGCCCACGATCCAGCAGCTGGTCCGCAAGGGCCGCCAGGACAAGGCTGCCAAGCAGAAGACCGCGGCCCTCAAGGGGAGCCCGCAGCGGCGCGGCGTGTGCACCCGCGTGTACACCACCACCCCCAAGAAGCCGAACTCGGCGCTGCGCAAGGTCGCGCGTGTGAAGCTGACCAGCGGCATCGAGGTCACCGCCTACATCCCCGGTGAGGGCCACAACCTGCAGGAGCACTCGATGGTGCTCGTGCGCGGTGGTCGTGTGAAGGACCTTCCGGGTGTCCGTTACAAGATCATCCGCGGTTCGCTCGACACGCAGGGTGTCAAGAACCGCAAGCAGGCGCGCAGCCGGTACGGCGCGAAGAAGGAGAAGAGCTAATGCCCCGCAAGGGTCCGGCCCCCAAGCGGCCGCTGATCTCCGACCCCGTCTACGCCTCCCCGCTGGTCACCCAGCTGGTGAACAAGGTGCTGAAGGACGGGAAGCGGTCCCTGGCCGAGCGCATCGTGTACGGCGCGCTCGAAGGCGCTCGCGAGAAGACGGGCACCGACCCGGTCGTCACGCTGAAGCGCGCCCTCGACAACGTGAAGCCCACCATCGAGGTGAAGAGCCGCCGCGTCGGTGGTGCCACCTACCAGGTGCCGATCGAGGTCAAGCCGGGCCGCTCCACGACGCTGGCGCTGCGCTGGCTGGTCTCCTTCTCGCAGGCTCGCCGCGAGAAGACGATGATCGAGCGCCTGCAGAACGAGCTCCTGGACGCTTCCAACGGCCTCGGTGCCTCCGTGAAGCGTCGCGAGGACACGCACAAGATGGCCGAGTCCAACCGGGCCTTCGCGCACTACCGCTGGTGATGACCGCCCGGCTGTCGACCAAGCCATGCCGGGCCCCAAGCTTGAGAACAGGGGAACACTCTCGTGGCACGTGAAGTGCTGACCGACCTGAACAAGGTCCGCAACATCGGCATCATGGCCCACATCGACGCCGGCAAGACGACGACCACCGAGCGGATCCTGTTCTACACCGGGGTCAACTACAAGATCGGTGAAGTCCACGACGGCGCCGCCACCATGGACTGGATGGAGGAGGAGCAGAAGCGGGGTATCACCATCACCTCGGCTGCCACCACCACCTTCTGGGACGACCACCAGATCAACATCATCGACACCCCCGGGCACGTCGACTTCACCGTCGAGGTGGAGCGCAACCTGCGGGTGCTCGACGGTGCGGTCGCCGTCTTCGACGGCAAGGAGGGCGTCGAGCCGCAGTCGGAGCAGGTCTGGCGGCAGGCGGACAAGTACGACGTCCCGCGCATCTGCTTCGTCAACAAGATGGACAAGCTGGGCGCGGACTTCTACTACACCGTGAAGACCATCGTGGACCGCCTCGGCGTGCGCCCGCTGGTCATCCAGCTGCCGATCGGCGCCGAGAACGACTTCGAAGGCGTCGTCGACCTGGTCCGCATGAAGGCGCTGACCTGGCGCGGCGAGGTCCAGAAGGGCGAGGACTACTCGGTCGAGGACATCCCGGCCGAGCTGGCCGACAAGGCCGCGGAGTACCGCGAGAAGCTCGTCGAGACCGTCGCCGAGGCGGACGACGCGCTGATGGAGAAGTTCCTCGAGGGTGAGGAGCTGACGGAGGCCGAGATCAAGGCCGGCATCCGGAAGCTCACCATCACCAGCCAGGTCTTCCCGGTGCTGGCCGGTTCCGCGTTCAAGAACAAGGGCGTGCAGCCCATGCTCGACGCGGTCATCGACTACCTGCCGACCCCGCTGGACGTCCCGGCCGTCGAGGGCCTGCTGCCCGACGGCGAGACCGTGGCTTCCCGCAAGGCGTCGGTCGACGAGCCGTTCGCCGCGCTCGCGTTCAAGATCGCCGCGCACCCGTTCTTCGGCAAGCTGACCTACATCCGGGTGTACTCGGGCAAGGTCGCCGCCGGCGCGCAGGTCATCAACGCGACCAAGGAGCGCAAGGAGCGCATCGGGAAGATCTTCCAGATGCACTCCAACAAGGAGAACCCGGTCGACGACGCCCAGGTCGGCCACATCTACGCGGTCATCGGGCTGAAGGACACCACCACGGGTGACACCCTGGCGGACCCGCAGAACCCGATCGTGCTGGAGTCGATGACGTTCCCCGAGCCGGTCATCCGGGTCGCGATCGAACCGAAGACGAAGGCCGACCAGGAGAAGCTGTCCCTGGCGATCCAGAAGCTGGCCGAAGAGGACCCGACGTTCCAGGTCAAGCTGGACGAGGACACCGGCCAGACGATCATCGCGGGCATGGGCGAGCTGCACCTCGAGGTGCTGGTGAACCGGATGAAGTCCGACTACAAGGTCGAGGCGAACATCGGCAAGCCGCAGGTCGCCTACCGTGAGACGATCAAGAAGACGGTCGAGAAGCTCGACTACGTCCACAAGAAGCAGACCGGTGGTTCCGGCCAGTTCGCGAAGGTCATCGTGAAGCTGGAGCCGCTCGAGCGCACCGACGGCGCGCTCTACGAGTTCGACAACAAGGTGACCGGTGGTCGCGTGCCGCGGGAGTACATCCCGTCGGTGGACGCGGGCGCGCAGGACGCGATGCAGTACGGCGTCCTGGCCGGCTACCCGCTCGTCGGGTTGAAGTTCACCCTGTTGGACGGTGCGTACCACGAGGTCGACTCTTCGGAGATGGCGTTCAAGATCGCCGGTTCCATGGCGATGAAGGAAGCCGCGAAGAAGGCCGGCCCGGTGATCCTGGAGCCGATGATGGCGGTCGAGGTGACCACGCCCGAGGACTACATGGGTGACGTCATCGGTGACCTCAACTCCCGTCGTGGTCAGATCCAGGCCATGGAGGAGCGTGCGGGCACCCGCGTCGTGAAGGCGCTGGTCCCGCTGTCGGAGATGTTCGGCTACGTCGGCGACCTGCGGTCCCGCACCCAGGGCCGGGCGAACTACTCCATGGTGTTCGACTCCTACGCCGAGGTTCCCGCGAACGTCGCGAAGGAAATCATCGCGAAGGCGACGGGGGAGTAACTCCCCCCACCGCACGCGGGCATTAAGGAACTCTCCTGAACGTCCGCAGCACCGACGAAGGAACATTCATGGGGCGGCAGCCACGCCGCCCCATGAGCACCAAGCAAATCAGTCCAGGAGGACATTCCAGTGGCGAAGGCGAAATTCGAGCGGACCAAGCCGCACGTCAACATCGGCACCATCGGTCACGTTGACCACGGCAAGACGACTCTGACCGCGGCCATCACCAAGGTGCTGCACGACAAGTACCCGGAGCTGAACGAGTCGCGGGCGTTCGACCAGATCGACAACGCGCCGGAAGAGAAGCAGCGCGGCATCACGATCAACATCTCGCACGTCGAGTACCAGACCGAGAAGCGTCACTACGCGCACGTGGACGCCCCGGGTCACGCGGACTACATCAAGAACATGATCACCGGTGCCGCCCAGATGGACGGCGCGATCCTGGTCGTGGCCGCCACCGACGGCCCGATGCCGCAGACCCGTGAGCACGTGCTGCTCGCCCGCCAGGTCGGCGTGCCCTACATCGTGGTCGCGCTGAACAAGGCCGACATGGTCGACGACGAGGAGATCCTCGAGCTCGTCGAGCTGGAGGTCCGCGAGCTGCTGTCCTCGCAGGAGTTCCCGGGCGACGACGCGCCGGTCGTGCGCGTTTCCGGCCTGAAGGCCCTCGAGGGCGACGAGAAGTGGTCCGAGGCCGTTCTCGAGCTGATGAGCGCTGTCGACGACAACGTGCCGGACCCGGTGCGTGAGCTCGACAAGCCGTTCCTGATGCCGATCGAGGACGTCTTCACCATCACCGGTCGTGGCACCGTGGTGACCGGTCGCGTCGAGCGCGGCCAGATCAACGTCAACGAAGAGGTCGAGATCGTGGGTATCCGCGAGAAGTCGACCAAGACCACCGTCACCGGTGTCGAGATGTTCCGCAAGCTGCTCGACTCGGGCCAGGCGGGCGACAACGTCGGCCTGCTGGTCCGCGGCATCAAGCGCGAGGACGTCGAGCGCGGCCAGGTCGTCGTGAAGCCGGGCACCACCACCCCGCACACCGACTTCGAGGGCCGGGTCTACATCCTGTCGAAGGACGAGGGTGGCCGTCACACCCCGTTCTTCAACAACTACCGCCCGCAGTTCTACTTCCGCACCACCGACGTGACCGGCGTCGTGACCCTCCCCGAGGGCACCGAGATGGTCATGCCGGGCGACAACACCGACATCTCGGTCCAGCTGATCCAGCCGGTCGCGATGGACGAGGGTCTGCGCTTCGCCATCCGCGAGGGTGGCCGGACCGTCGGCGCGGGCCAGGTCACCAAGATCAACAAGTGATTTCACGCCCCGGCCGGGGGTGATACACCCCCGGCTCAGGGGCGTCAAATCACGTGTGCGACACTATTCAGGTTGCTCGTCCTGGGGCGGCCGATTCCTTCGGGGGTCCGGCCGCCTCGGTGCGAGTGGCCACGGTCCGCGGAGCTCTTTCCTTCGGGTGAGGCGAGCGGGCAAGGGCAGTGAGACGGTCAGCCGGCTCATAGCCTCCTCACGTTGAGGAAGACCAGGCAAGACGACGATCCCGCGGGATCCGTCTGTGCGTCGGGCGCGACACGCCCGACCGCGTGGACCGGGGACAGGGCCGTTGAACTGCGGAAACCCAAGCCAGGTGGGGACACCGGCCGGGGTTTTGTGAGATAGCGGCACGAGACGACAAGGAACGAGCAGCCACCATGGCGGGACAGAAGATCCGCATCCGGCTCAAGGCCTACGACCACGAGGCGATCGACACCTCGGCGCGCAAGATCGTGGAGACGGTCACGCGCACCGGCGCCCGGGTTGTCGGGCCGGTGCCGCTGCCCACCGAGAAGAACGTTTACTGCGTCATCCGCTCGCCGCACAAGTACAAGGACTCGCGCGAGCACTTCGAGATGCGCACGCACAAGCGTCTGATCGACATCCTCGACCCGACGCCGAAGACGGTCGACGCGCTCATGCGCATCGACCTGCCGGCGAGCGTCGACGTCAACATCCAGTAAGCGTTGGGCGAGCGGCGGAGATAAGAGACTCATGTCTGACAGGCAGATGAAGGGCATCCTGGGCACCAAGCTCGGCATGACCCAGGTCTTCGACGAGCAGAACCGGGTTGTCCCGGTCACCGTCGTGAAGGCCGGTCCGAACGTGGTCACCCAGGTTCGGACCCAGGAGAAGGACGGCTACAAGGCCGTGCAGCTGGCGTTCGGCGCGGTCGACCCGCGCAAGGTGAACAAGCCGCGCACCGGCCACTACGACAAGGCGGGCGTGACCCCGCGGCGCTTCCTCGCGGAGCTGCGTACCACCGACGCCGAGACCTACGAGGTCGGCCAGGAGATCACCGCCGAGGTGTTCGCCGCCGGCGTCGAGGTCGACGTGACCGGGACCAGCAAGGGCAAGGGCTACGCCGGTGTCATGAAGCGCCACGGTTTCAAGGGCCAGGGCGCGAGCCACGGTGCCCAGGCCGTGCACCGCAAGCCGGGTTCGATCGGTGGCTGCGCCACCCCCGGCCGCGTCTTCAAGGGCCTGCGCATGGCGGGCCGGATGGGCAACGACCGGGTCACCACGCAGAACCTGACCGTGCACGCCGTGCGTGCCGAGGACGGCCTGCTGCTGATCAAGGGCGCCGTGCCCGGTCCCAAGGGCGGCCTGCTGTTCGTGCGCAGCGCCGCGAAGGGTGGTAACTCCGAATGACAAGCGTCGAGCTGAAGACCCCGGCCGGTAAAGCCGACGGCACCGTGGACCTCCCCGAGGAGATCTTCGACGTGCAGGCCAATGTCGCGCTGATGCACCAGGTGGTGGTGGCCCAGCAGGCCGCCGCGCGCCAGGGCACGCACGACACGAAGACCCGTGGCGAAGTTCGCGGTGGCGGCAAGAAGCCGTACCGCCAGAAGGGCACCGGCCGTGCCCGCCAGGGTTCGACCCGCGCGCCGCAGTTCGCCGGTGGTGGCGTCGTCCACGGCCCCACGCCGCGTGACTACTCCCAGCGCACCCCGAAGAAGATGAAGGCCGCCGCCCTGCGTGGCGCCCTCTCCGACCGGGCCCGCGCCGGCCAGCTGCACGTCGTCACCGAGCTGGTGACCGGCGAGAAGCCGTCGACCAAGGCCGCCAAGGCCGCCCTCGCCGCCGTCACGGCCGCGAAGCGCGTGCTCGTGGTGCTGGACCGGGCCGACGAGCTGAGCTGGGTTTCCCTGCGGAACCTGCCCGAGGTGCACATCCTCTGGGCGGACCAGCTCAACACCTACGACGTGCTGGTCAACGACGACGTCGTGTTCACCAAGGCCGCGTACGACGCGTTCGTCGCCGGCCCCGCCCGTGGCAAGGCCGTCAAGGCTTCCGCGCGGTCGGGCGAGGTCACGGAAGGGAGTGACGAGAAGTGAGTTCGGTCGCCATTCCGGACCCCCGCGACATCCTGCTCGCGCCGGTCATCTCCGAGAAGTCCTACGGGCTGCTCGAGGACCACAAGTACACGTTCATCGTCCGCCCGGACGCCAACAAGACCCAGATCAAGATCGCGGTCGAGAAGGTGTTCGGCGTCAAGGTGGTCAGCGTCAACACGGCCAACCGCCAGGGCAAGCGGAAGCGGACTCGCGCAGGCTTCGGCAAGCGCAAGGACACCAAGCGCGCCATCGTGACTCTTTCGCCCGAGAGCAAGGCGATCGAGATCTTCGGCGGACCCACCGCGTAAAGGACTGAGCTGACAATGGGCATCCGCAAGTACAAGCCGACGACCCCGGGTCGTCGCGGTTCGAGCGTCTCGGACTTCGCCGAGATCACCCGCTCCACCCCGGAGAAGTCGCTGCTTCGTCCGCTGAGCGGTTCGGGCGGTCGCAACTCGTCCGGCAAGATCACCACCCGGCACAAGGGTGGCGGCCACAAGCGCGCTTACCGCGTCATCGACTTCCGTCGCAATGACAAGGACGGCATCCCCGCCAAGGTCGCGCACATCGAGTACGACCCCAACCGGTCCGCTCGCATCGCGCTGCTGCACTACGCCGACGGCGAGAAGCGCTACATCATCGCGCCGGAGAAGCTGAAGCAGGGCGACACCGTCGAGAACGGCCCCCGGGCCGACATCAAGCCGGGCAACAACCTGCCGCTGCGCAACATCCCGGTCGGCACCGTGATCCACGCGATCGAGCTCCGCCCCGGCGGCGGCGCGAAGATGGCGCGGTCCGCGGGCGCGAAGGTGCAGCTCGTCGCCAAGGACGGTCCGTACGCCCAGCTGCGTCTCCCCTCGGGTGAGATCCGCAACGTGGACGTGCGCAACCGCGCCACGGTCGGCGAGGTCGGCAACTCCGAGCACGCCAACATCAACTGGGGCAAGGCCGGCCGCAACCGCTGGCGCGGCAAGCGCCCCACGGTCCGTGGTGTCGTCATGAACCCGGTCGACCACCCGCACGGTGGTGGTGAGGGTAAGACCTCCGGTGGTCGCCACCCGGTCAACCCGAACGGTAAGCCCGAGGGCCGCACGCGTCGCCGCAAGGCGTCCGACGCCCTCATCGTCCGCCGCCGGCGTACCGGCAAGAACAAGCGCTGAGCAGGGAGGTAGAACAACATGCCACGTAGCCTCAAGAAGGGCCCGTTCGTGGACGACCACCTGCTCAAGAAGGTGGACGCGCTGAACGAATCGGGCAAGAAGACCGTGATCAAGACTTGGTCGCGGCGTTCCACGATCATCCCGGATTTCCTGGGTCACACGATCGCGGTGCACGACGGCCGCAAGCACGTCCCGGTGTTCGTCACCGAGGCGATGGTGGGTCACAAGCTGGGCGAGTTCGCCCCGACGCGGACCTTCAAGGGCCACATCAAGGACGACCGCAAGTCGCGCCGCCGCTGAGCGGGCACGAAACCACAGAGGAAGTAGCGATGAACGCCCAGAACGACGCGACGACCGAGGCTGAACTGCCTACGGCGTACGCGCGGGCTCGCTTCGTCCGGGACTCGCCGACCAAGGTGCGCCGGGTGATCGAGCTCATCAAGGGACGTAGCGCCGCCGACGCCTTGGCCGTGCTCCGGTTCGCCCCGCAGGCGGCCAGCGAGCCGGTCGCGAAGGTGCTCGCCAGCGCCGTGGCCAACGCCGAGAACAACCTTCAGCTGGACCCGGAGACGCTCTGGGTCAAGAACGCGTACGCCGACGAGGGCCCCACCCTCAAGCGCATCCGGCCGCGGGCCCAGGGCCGCGCGTACCGGATCCGCAAGCGGACCAGCCACATCACCGTCGAGGTGGAGTCGCGTCCGGCCGTCGCGCAGAAGGCTCAGAGCAAGAAGAAGGCAGGTGGCCGGTAGTGGGCCAGAAGATCAACCCGCACGGTTTCCGCCTGGGTATCACCACGGACTGGAAGTCGCGCTGGTACGCCGACAAGCAGTACGCCGAGTACGTGGCCGAGGACGTCAAGATCCGCAAGCTCCTCGCCACCGGCATGGAGCGCGCGGGCATCTCCAAGGTCGAGATCGAGCGCACCCGTGACCGCGTCCGCGTGGACATCCACACCGCCCGGCCGGGCATCGTCATCGGCCGCCGCGGTGCGGAGGCCGACCGGATCCGCGGCGCGCTGGAGAAGCTGACCAAGAAGCAGGTCCAGCTGAACATCCTCGAGGTCAAGAACCCCGAGGCCGACGCCCAGCTGGTCGCCCAGGCGGTCGCGGAGCAGCTCTCCAACCGCGTGGCGTTCCGCCGCGCGATGCGGAAGGCGATCCAGACCTCCATGCGCTCGCCGCAGGTCAAGGGCATCCGCGTGCAGTGCGGCGGTCGTCTCGGCGGTGCCGAGATGTCCCGCTCCGAGCACTACCGCGATGGCCGCGTCCCGCTGCACACGCTGCGCGCCGACATCGACTACGGCTTCTTCGAGGCCAAGACGACGTTCGGTCGCATCGGCGTCAAGGTGTGGATCTACAAGGGTGAGCTCGTCGGTGGCCTGAAGGCCCGCGAAGCCCGCGACGCCGCCGAGCGCGCGCCGCGTCGCGACCGCGACCGCAGCGACCGGCCGTCCCGCCCGCGTCGTTCCGGCGCGTCGGGCACGACCGCCACCTCGACCGAAGCCGGTCGCGCGGCCGCTGCCGCCACCACTGAGGCGGCCCCGGCCACCGAGACCGCAGAAAAGACGGAGGGCTGAGACGTGCTCATCCCGCGCAGGGTCAAGCACCGGAAGCAGCACTCCCCGAAGCGCCACGGCGCCGCCAAGGGTGGCACGAAGGTCAGCTTCGGCGAGTACGGCATCCAGGCGCTTGAGCACAGCTACGTGACGAACCGGCAGATCGAGTCCGCTCGTATCGCCATGACCCGTCACATCAAGCGTGGTGGCAAGGTGTGGACGACCATCTACCCGGACCGCCCGCTGACCAAGAAGCCGGCCGAAACCCGCATGGGTTCCGGTAAGGGTTCGCCGGAGTGGTGGATCGCCAACGTGAAGCCGGGCCGCGTGATGTTCGAGATCTCGTTCCCGAACGAGGAGACGGCTCGTGAGGCGCTGCGCCGCGCGATCCACAAGCTGCCCATGAAGTGCCGCATCGTGACCCGTGAAGGTGGTGAGTTCTGATGGCTAACGCAGGTGCCGCTCAGGCATCGGAGCTGCGTGAGCTCACCGCGGAAGAGCTCGTCCTGCGTCTGAAGGAATACAAGGAGGAGCTGTTCAACCTCCGCTTCCAGATGGCGACCGGGCAGCTCGACAACAACCGCCGTCTGCGCACCGTCCGCACGGACATCGCGCGGATCTACACGGTCATGCGCGAGCGCGAACTCGGCCTGTCCGTTGCCCCCGACGCCGAGAGTGAAGGTGCCGCATGAGCGAGCCCACCACCGAGACGCCGGCCCGGAACGACCGCAAGGTCCGCGAGGGCTACGTCGTCTCGGACAAGATGAACAAGACGATCGTGGTCGAGCTCGAGGACCGCAAGAAGCACCCCCGTTACTCGAAGGTCGTCCGCTCCACCTCCAAGGTGAAGGTGCACGACGAGAACAACGAGGCGGGCGTGGGCGACCGGGTCACCCTGATGGAGACCCGCCCGCTGTCGGCGACGAAGCGGTGGCGCCTGGTGCAGATCGTGGAGAAGGCCAAGTAAGCAGGGCTCTTTTCAAGAGTTCTTAGTTCCGCAAGGCTCGCTCGTCCGGGCGAGAACCGGCGCGACATACAGGAGTTGACGTGATCCAGCAGGAGTCGCGGCTTCGGGTAGCCGACAACACGGGTGCGAAGGAAATCCTCTGCATCCGCGTTCTCGGTGGCTCCGGGCGGCGCTACGCCGGCATCGGCGACATCATCGTCGCCACCGTGAAGGACGCCATCCCGGCTGCCGGGGTGAAGAAGGGCGACGTCGTCAAGGCCGTCATCGTCCGCACGGTCAAGGAGCGCCGTCGTCCGGACGGTTCCTACATCCGGTTCGACGAGAACGCCGCCGTGCTCATCAAGAACGACAACGAGCCCCGCGGCACCCGCATCTTCGGTCCGGTGGGCCGCGAGCTGCGCGACCGAAAGTTCATGAAGATCATTTCGCTCGCGCCGGAGGTGCTGTGATGAAGGTGAAGAAGGGCGACACGGTCGTCGTCATCGCCGGCAAGGACAAGGGCGCCAAGGGCAAGGTCATCCAGGCTTACCCGGAGCGCGAGCGCGTGCTGGTCGAAGGCGTGAACCGGATCAAGAAGCACACGCGGATCAGCCAGACCCAGCGCGGTGCGCAGTCCGGCGGCATCGTCACGCAGGAGGCGCCCATCCACGTCTCGAACGTGATGGTCGTCGACTCGGACGGCAAGCCGGCCCGGGTGGGTTACCGCATCGGCGAGGACGGCAAGAAGGTCCGGATCTCGCGCCGGAACGGTAAGGACATCTGATGACCACCGCAGAGAAGACCTCTCCGCGCCTCAAGGTGCGGTACCGCGAGGAAATCAAGGGCCAGCTGCAGGCTGAGTTCTCCTTCGAGAACGTCCACCAGATCCCGGGCGTGACGAAGGTCGTCGTGAACATGGGCGTCGGCGACGCCGCCCGCGACAGCAAGCTGATCGAGGGCGCGGTCAAGGACCTCGCGCTGATCACCGGCCAGAAGCCGGAGGTCCGGAAGGCCCGCAAGTCCATCGCGCAGTTCAAGCTGCGTGAAGGCCAGCCGATCGGCGCGCGCGTCACGCTGCGCGGCGACCGCATGTGGGAGTTCCTCGACCGGCTGCTGACCATCGCGCTGCCGCGTATCCGCGACTTCCGCGGGCTTTCGCCGAAGCAGTTCGACGGCCACGGCAACTACACGTTCGGTCTCAACGAGCAGTCGATGTTCCACGAGATCGACCCCGACTCCATCGACCGCCCGCGCGGCATGGACGTCACCGTCGTCACGACCGCCACGAACGACGACGAGGGCCGGGCGCTGCTGCGCAAGCTCGGCTTCCCGTTCAAGGAGAACTGAGCCGATGGCCAAGAAAGCACTGGTCCACAAGGCCGCGAAGAAGCCGAAGTTCGCCGTGCGCGCCTACACCCGCTGCCAGCGGTGCGGCCGCCCGCACGCCGTGTTCCGCAAGTTCGGGCTCTGCCGGATCTGCCTTCGCGAGATGGCGCACGCGGGCGAGCTGCCCGGCGTCCGCAAGTCCAGCTGGTAAGAGCTTCTATTTAACTCCACTTCGCCACAGGCCCCGCCCCCTTCGAGGGGCGGGGAACCAGGCGAGAAAGGTTGACAGGTCACCATGACGATGACCGACCCCATCGCAGACTTCTTGACGCGTCTGCGTAACGCGAACTCGGCGTACCACGACGAGGTCAAGCTCCCGCACTCGAAGCTCAAGGCGAACATCGCCGAGATCCTCAAGCGCGAGGGTTACATCGCGGGTTACCACGACGAGCCGGGCGAGAAGCACAAGAACCTCGTCGTCGAGCTCAAGTACGGCCCCAACCGTGAGCGGAGCATCGCCGGCCTGCGGCGCGTCTCCAAGCCCGGCCTGCGGGTCTACGCAAAATCGACCGAACTGCCGTCGGTCCTCGGCGGCCTGGGCATCGCGATCATTTCGACGTCCGGTGGCCTGCAGACGGACCGGCAGGCCAAGCGCAACAGCGTGGGCGGCGAAGTCCTCGCCTACGTCTGGTAAGGGAAGGGGTACAGGCATGTCACGCATCGGAAAGCTGCCGGTCGCCGTCCCTTCCGGGGTCGAGGTGACCATCGACGGTCAGCACATCAAGGTCAAGGGGCCCAAGGGCACCCTGGAGCACACCGTCGCCGAGCCGATCACCGTCGAGCGCGACGAGGACGGCACGCTGCTGGTCAAGCGCCCGGATGACGAGCGCACCAGCAAGGCGCTGCACGGACTCACCCGCACGCTGGTGAACAACCTCGTCGTCGGCGTCACCGCCGGCTACGAGAAGAAGATGGAAATCCACGGCGTGGGTTACCGCGTGCAGGCCAAGGGCTCGGACCTCGAGTTCGCCCTCGGCTACTCGCACCCGGTCAAGATCGAGGCCCCCGAGGGCATCACCTTCAAGGTGGAGACCCCGACCCGGTTCTCGGTCTCGGGCATCGACAAGCAGAAGGTCGGCCAGATCTCGGCCGTCATCCGCAAGCTGCGGCGCCCGGACCCGTACAAGGGCAAGGGCCTGCGCTACGAGGGTGAGAAGATCCGCCGCAAGGTCGGAAAGACGGGTAAGTGATCATGAGCGACACGACTACGAAGCGCAAGCCGGTGGGCAAGGACATCTCGACCCGCCGCCGCGTCGCGAAGGCCCGTCGGCACTTCCGGCTCCGCAAGAAGGTCTCGGGCACCGACCAGCGTCCGCGCCTGGTCGTCAAGCGGTCCTCGCGGCACATCGCCGTGCAGGTGATCGACGACCTCGCCGGCCGCACGCTGGTGTCGGCGTCCACCCTCGAGGCGGACGTCCGGTCGGTCGACGGCGACAAGAAGGCCAAGGCCGCCAAGGTCGGGGAACTCGTCGCCGAGCGGGCCAAGAACGCCGGGATCTCGGCTGTGGTGTTCGACCGTGGGGGCAACGCCTACCACGGCCGCATCGCCGCGCTCGCCGACGCCGCCCGTGAGGCGGGGTTGGAGTTCTGACGATGCAGAAGCTTGTTAACGGAAGGAAAGCCTGATGCCGGGACGTACACGGCAATTCGGCGGCGGCCAGGGTGGACCCGGCGGGCAGGGCGGCAACGACCGCGGTGACCGTCGCGACCGCCGCGACCGGCGCGACAGCGGCCGTGGCGGGGCGGCCCAGGACAAGACCCCGCACCTCGAGAAGGTCGTGACGATCAACCGCGTCGCCAAGGTCGTCAAGGGTGGTCGTCGCTTCAGCTTCACCGCCCTGGTGGTCGTCGGCGACGGCGACGGTCAGGTCGGCGTCGGCTACGGCAAGGCCAAGGAAGTTCCCGCGGCCATCGCCAAGGGCGTCGAGGAAGCGAAGAAGAACTTCTTCCGCGTTCCGCGCGTCGGCGGCACCATTCCGCACCCGATCCAGGGTGAGGAAGCCGCCGGTGTGGTCCTGCTCCGCCCGGCTTCCGCCGGTACCGGCGTCATCGCCGGTGGCCCGGTGCGCGCCGTGCTGGAGTGCGCGGGTGTCCACGACGTGCTGTCGAAGTCGCTCGGCTCCGACAACGCGATCAACATCGTGCACGCGACCGTGGCGGCCCTGAAGGGTCTGCAGCGTCCCGAAGAGGTCGCGGCTCGCCGCGGTCTCCCGCTCGAGGACGTCGCGCCGGCCCGGATGCTGCGCCAGCGTGCGGGCCAGGGGGTCTGATCACATGGCTCAGCTCAAGGTCACCCAGGTCAAGAGCAAGATCGGCACGAAGCACGCTCACCGCGAGTCGCTGCGCACCCTCGGGCTGCGCAAGATCCGCCAGAGCGTCGTGCGTGAAGACAGCCCCCAGGTGCGCGGCCTGATCCACACCGTCCGCCACCTGGTGGAGGTCGAGGAGGTCAAGGCATGACGGCCATCAAGATCCACCACCTGCGTCCGGCTCCGGGCGCCAAGCGCGACAAGATCCGCGTGGGCCGTGGTGAGGGTTCGAAGGGCAAGACGGCCGGTCGCGGTACGAAGGGCACCAAGGCCCGGAAGAACGTGCCGGCCCGGTTCGAGGGTGGGCAGATGCCCATCCAGATGCGGCTCCCGAAGCTCCGCGGCTTCAAGAACCGCTTCCGCACCGAGTACCAGCCGGTGAACGTGGGCGACATCGCCCGCGTCTTCCCGGACGGCGGCACCATCGGTGCCGACGAGCTGGTCAAGGGCGGCCTGGTCCGCAAGGGCAAGCTGGTGAAGGTCCTCGGCAACGGCGACGTGAACGGCGTCAAGCTGAACGTCACCGCCGACGCGTTCTCCGGCTCCGCCAAGGAGAAGCTCGAAGCGGCCGGTGGCTCCGCCACCACCAACTGAGGTTGCTCGTTCGAAGGCCCGTCTGGCTCAGCCAGGCGGGCCTTCGGCGGTTCCGGGGGATTCCTTGCCGGGACGGCAATCCGGACGGAGGATCGAAAGGGTGGACAGACCGCCCCAGGACCCCGCAGCACAGCCCGACGGCGCCGGGTCGCCGTTGAGCTTCCCGGTGGAAGCCCCGCGCCCCGCAGGCCCCGAGCCGGGAGCAGGCGCACCGGCGCCCCTCGC
>NZ_MUMI01000157.1:599-815 GCF_002155975.1 Amycolatopsis kentuckyensis | reverse complement strand
GGCGGCGGATCCCGGCGTGGCTGGTGGAGACGGAGAACGTCTGGGGCCAGTCGGCCCCGGTCGCGCCCCCGGTCATCGGCGAGGACCCGGAAGCGTACTGACACGTTCGTGGGTGGTCCCGCGGGTTCTGACCCGCTGTACCGCTCACGACCCTTGCGGCGGAACGGGAGGCGGCCATGACGGCGGCTGGATATCGCGTGGCCCCGGCCCGCCTCG
>NZ_MUMI01000157.1:0-565 GCF_002155975.1 Amycolatopsis kentuckyensis | reverse complement strand
TCCGCCGCCGCGGCCAAGACGTTCGAGAAGACCATGACCGAGCTGGGCTCGAAGCTCGAGTCGAGCGTGTCCCGGCTGCGGACGATCCAAAGTGGACTCACCGCTTGCGCGGCCGGCTATCGCCGCGTCGATGCGCAGGTCGCCGCGATGTACCGGGCGCTGCTGCCCGAGGATCCGTTGCCCCGTGCGGGAAATCCGACCGGAATCGGCGGCTCGGCCGACACCGGGGCGTGGGCGCACGCGATCGCGGACAACCGCGTCAAGGTCGCCGACGCTCTGACTGCCGAACGTCTGCGGCTGGCGGCATCGACCGATCTTGACGAAGTCGCGCGGTCGCAGGCCCGGATCAAGCTGTACGAGGACATCCTGGCGAACCACCGGCAGATCCTCCGGTTCGACGCGTCCGGCAACGGCCGGATCGTCGAGCTCGTCGGGCACATCGAGCCGGGGACGCGCAACGTCGGGCTGTTCGTGCCCGGCGTCAACACGCAGATGTCGAACTTCGACGCCTACGCCGGCCTCGGGCGCAGCCTGGTGGCGGCGGACCCGGCCGGTCGCACGGCGG
>NZ_MUMI01000156.1 GCF_002155975.1 Amycolatopsis kentuckyensis | reverse complement strand
CGAGGAGCCGGGCGCCCAGTGCGGTCAGCAGGCCCGCCCCGCCGTCGGTGCCCGCGCTGCCGCCGATGCCCAGCACGATCCGGCGGCAGCCCGCCCGGACCGCCGCCGCGATGACGTCGCCCGTTCCCGCGCTGGTCGCGGTGAGCGGCTGCGGCGGTCCGGGCAGGCGGTGCAGCCCGGACGCCTCGGCCAGCTCGACCACCGCGGTGTCTCCGCGGACCGCGTACGACGCGGTCACCGGGAGACCGGTGGGGCCGCGCGCCGGGACCCGCACGCGGCGGAACCCGGCGGCGACGGCCGCGTCGATCGTGCCCTCGCCGCCGTCGGCCACCGGCAGGGTGGTCACCGCCGCCGAGGGGTCGACGTCGGCGAGGCCGGCCGCCACCGCCGAAGCCACCTCCCCGGCGGTCAGCGATCCCTTGAACTTGTCCGGGGCGATCAGGACCTTCACGCGCTCGCCTTGAAGGCCCGCCAGTCGCCGATCTCGGTGATGTCGCGCAGGGCGACGTGCGAGGTGTACGGCCGCCGCAGCAGCATCGCGAACGCCGAGCTGCCGTCCGCCAGCTCCACCACACCCAGCTCCAGCTCGTGCGGCTCGGATGGCAGCACCCTGTCTCGCAGGTCGTCCAGCGAGACGTCGTAGACCTCGCCGGTCACCTCGGCGCCGCCGTGGGAAACCGGGTACAGCGCCGGGCACTGGTCGCCGACCGCGTAGAACCGGTACTTCGGGGCCGTCCGCGCGGTTCCCACGAACGGTGCTCCTTCGAGCAGGTGGTGCAGCGGCTCGCCGCGCATGGCACCGCCGTTGAAGAACATCAAGGCCACGAGGAACTCCTTAGCGGAAGAGGGCTTCGACGCCGTCGATGGCGAAGTACACCGCGAACACCAGCGCCAGCAGGGACAGCAGCCAGCCCGCTTCGCGCCACTTGCCGCGGCCGATCTTGATCAGCACGAACGCGATCAGGCCGGCGCCGACGCCGTTGGTGATCGAGTAGGTGAACGGGATCAGCGCCGCGGTCAGGAACACCGGGATCGTGTAGTCCGGGTCGTGCCACGGGATGGTCCGGCACTGCGCGACCATCATGCCGCCGATGACCACCAGCGCGGGCGCCGCGGCCTGGGCCGGGACGACCCCGGCCAGCGGGGTGAACAGCAGCGTCCCGGCGAACAGCAGGCCGGTGACGACGCTCGCCAGGCCGGTCCGCGCGCCCTCCCCGACGCCGGCCGCCGATTCGAGGAACACCGTGTTCGGCGACGAGCCGGTGACACCGCCCGCGATCGCGCCCGCGCCGTCGACCAGCAGGATGCGGCCCATCCGCGGCACCTTGCCGTGCTTCGACAGGCCGGCTTCGTCGGAGACGCTGGTGATCGTGCCCATGGCGTCGAAGAAGCCGGACAGCACCAGGGTGAACAGGAAGACCGTGGCCGCGAGCGCGCCCGCCGAGGCGAAGCCGCCGAACAGGTCGACGTGGCCGAAGAGCCCGAAGTCCGGTGCCGCGACGACGTGGTCGGGCAGCGCCGGGTCGGTGAGGCCCCAGCCGCCGACGCCGAACCCCTCGTGCAGCACGACGGCGAGCACGGTGGCCGCCCCGATGCTGATCAGCACCGCGCCCGGCACCTTGCGGGCCACCAGCACGATCATCAGCAGCAGGCCGAAGCAGAACACGACGATCGGCCAGCCGGCCAGGTGCCCGCCGGCCCCCAGGCGCACCGGGACCGTGGTCTGCGCCGAGTCCGGCACCCGGGTCACGAACCCGGCGCTGACCAGGCCGACGAGGGCGATGTAGAGCCCGATCCCGACGGTGATGGCCGTTTTGAGCGGCCGCGGGATGGCGTTCATGATCCGCTCGCGGACGCCGCTGACGGCCATCAGCACGATGCACACGCCTTCGAGCACGACCAGGCCGAACGCCTGCGCCCAGGTCATCGACGGGGCCATCTGGAAGGCGACGATGCCGTTGATGCCGAGCCCGGCGGCCAGCGCGAGGGGCGCGTTGCCGACGAGTCCCATGAGGACGGTCATCACGGCGGCGGCCAGCGCCGTCGCGGTGGTCAGCTGCGCCGCGGACAGCCGGGCGCCGGTGATGTCGGCGGAGGCGCCGAGGATGAGCGGGTTGAGCAGCACGATGTAGGCCATCGCGACGAACGTCGTGACGCCGCCGCGAACTTCCCGGCCGATCGTGGTTTGCCGGGCGCGCAGCTCGAAGAGCTTGTCGAAGAGGGATCGGCGTTGCGGAGGTACTTCGTCGACCACTGGGGTGGGGACTTCGGTCTGGGTCATGCGTCCTGCCCTTGCCGGTGGGGGGTGCTCGGCCAGGGCCAGGCACCACGCCGTGCCTGGCCGAGCGGGACGTTCGATTCGGTTGTGCTCCGGTCAGCTGCTGACTTCGTGGGTCAGTAGTCGGTGCGGTCGCTCTTGTCGAGCCAGGCCGCGAAGGGCGCGAATCCGTCCGTTGCGGACAGTCGCGTCACGGGTACCGTCCACGTCTCGCGCGGGCGGTCGAAGAGTTCGTAGAAGGCGCGGTCGTCGAAGCCGGCCTTGGCCGCGTCGTCGCGGTCGGCGGCGAAGACGACCTTGTCCACCCGCGCCCACAACGCCGACGACAGGCACATCGGGCACGGCTCGCAACTGGAGACGAGCACGCAGCCCTCCAGCTTGAACGTGCCCAGCGCCTGGCAGGCGGCGCGGATCGCGACCACCTCCGCGTGCGCGGTCGGGTCCAGGTTCGCCGTAACGCGGTTGACGCCGGTCGCGACGACCTGGCCGTCTTTCCCGATCAGCGCGCCGAACGGGCCGCCGCCGTTCTCGACGTTGCGCGTGGCGATCCGGACGGCTTCGCCGAGCCATTCCTGCTCGACGGAAACGGACGTGGTCATCTCAGACTCCGGTGATGTGCTCGGGGCGGATCGGGACGCGCGGCAGCTCGAGGCCGGTGGCCGCGCGGATGGCGTTGGCGATCGCCGGCGTGGCCGAGATCGTGGGTGGCTCGCCGACACCGCGGACGCCGTAGGGCGCGTGCGGGTCCGGCCGTTCGAGGACCTCGACGCGCATCGGCGGCATGTCGAGGATCGTCGGGATCAGGTAGTCCGTGAACGACGGGTTCCGCACCTTGCCGCCCTCGACCAGGATCTCCTCCATCACGGCGAGGCCGAGTCCCTGCGCCGAGCCGCCCTGGATCTGGGCGACCACGGCATCGGGGTTCATCGCCTTGCCGACGTCCTGGGCGCAGTCCAGCTGCACCACCTTGACCAGGCCGAGCTCGAGGTCGACGTCGACCACCGCGCGGTGGGCGGAGAAGCCGTACTGGACGTGGGCGTCACCCTGGCCGGTCTCCGGGTCCAAGGGGTACGTCGGGCGGTGGTGGAACTCGCGGGTCTCCTCGATCACCGCGTCGCCGAGCAGCTCGGCCAGGTCGGCGACGACTTCGCCGTCCGCCGCGACCACCTTGCCACCGGTCAGGCGCATGCCTTCGGCCGGGACGCCGAGCCGGGCGCAGACCGCTTCCGCGACCGCGCGACAGGCGTTGCGGACCGCGCCGCCGGTGACGTAGGTCTGCCGCGACGCCGAGCTCGAGCCGGCGTCGCCGACGCTCGTGTCGGCCGGGTGCACGCTCACCCGGGTCACCCCCAGCTCGGTGCGGGCGATCTGCTGCTGGAGCGTCACCAAGCCCTGCCCGACCTCGGCCGCCGCGGTGTGCACCAGCGCCACCGGCTCACCGCCGAGCACCTCCAGGCGGACGCGGGCGGTCGAGTAGTCGTCGAGGCCTTCGGCGTAGGAGATGTTCTTGATCGTCACGCCGTAGCCGACCCCCCGGACCACGCCTTCGCCGTGGGTGGTGTTGGACGCGCCGCCGGGCAGCTCGCGGATGTCGACGGCACCGCTGCGCGAAGGCGGCAGCGGCAGGTCCCGGACCCGCTGGACGAGTTCCGCCACCGGCGCCGGGAAGTCGACCACCTGGCCGGTGACCACAGTGGACCCTTCGCTCAGTGCGTTGCGGATCCGGAGTTCGGCGGGGTCCATGTCCAAAGCGGACGCGAGCTTGTCCATCTGGGACTCGTAGGCGTACGTCGGCTGCACCGCGCCGAGGCCGCGCATCGCGCCGCAGGTCGGGTTGTTGGTGTAGACGCCCCAGCCCTCGATGTGCGCGTTCGGGACGTCGTAGGGGCCGACGCTCAGCGTGGTGCCGTTGCCGACCACGACCGGGGTCTTGGACGCGTACGCGCCGCCGTCGAAGTACAGCTTCGCGCGGACGTAGACGAGCTTGCCGTCCTTCGTCGCCCCGTGCTCGTAGTACATCTTCGCCGGGTGGCGGTGGACGTGCCCGAAAAAGGACTCCAGGCGGTTGTAGCTCATTTTCACCGGGCGCCCGGTGCGCAGGGCCAGCATGCAGGAGTGGATCTGCATCGACAGGTCCTCGCGGCCGCCGAACGCGCCTCCGACCCCCGACAGCGTCAGCCGCACCTTGTCGAGGGGCAGGCCGAGGGCCTTCGCCGTCTGGCGCTGGTCGACGTGCAGCCACTGGGTGGCCAGGTAGAGGTCGACGCCGCCGTCCTCGGCGGGCACCGCGAGCCCGGACTCGGGGCCGAGGAACGCCTGGTCCTGCATCCCGATCTCGTAGACGCCGGACACCACCACGTCCGCCGTCGCGTCCGGGTCGCCCTTGACGATCCGCTGGTGGCGGACCAGGTTCCCGCCCGGGTGCAGCTTCGGCAAGGTGTCGTCGTGCGCGGCCCGCTCGGGATCGGTGATCGGCTCGAGGACGTCGTACTCGACGACGATCTCCTTGAGCGCCTGCCGCGCGATCTCCGGGTGGTCGGCGGCCAGGACGGCGACCGGCTCGCCCTGGTAGCGGACCAGATCGGCGGCCAGTGCCGGGGTGTCCTGGAACTTGAGGCCGTAGACGTTCTCCCCCGGGACGTCCTCGTGCGTCAGCACCGCGTGCACACCCGGCCGGGCCAGCGCGCGGGACACGTCGAGGCGGACGATCCGGGCGTGCGGGTGCGGGCTGCGCAGGGTCGCGCCCCACAGCATGTCCTCGTGCCACAGGTCCGAGGAGTAGGCGAACTCGCCGCGCACCTTGAGGGTGCCGTCCGGGCGCAGCGGGCTTTCGCCGATGCCGCCGGCGATCGTGTCGTGCAGCTCCTGCGGGGACCGGGCCGGGGCGCTCATCGGACGGCCTTCTTCGCGGCGGCGTCGCGGACGGCGTCGAGGATCTTCTCGTAGCCGGTGCAGCGGCAGAGGTTGCCCGCGAGGGCCTCGCGGATCTCGACGTCGCTGGGCTCGGGGACGCGTTCGATCAGGTCGTGCGCGGCCACCAGCAGGCCCGGCGTGCAGAACCCGCACTGGACGGCTCCGTGCTCGACGAACGCCTCCTGCACCGGGTCCAGGCTGTCGCCGTCGGCCAGGCCCTCGACCGTGACGACCTCGCGGCCCTCGGCCTGCCCGGCCGCGACCAGGCACGCACACGCCGGGACGCCGTCGAGGTAGACCGTGCACGAACCGCATTCGCCCTGCTCGCAGGCGTTCTTCGAGCCGGGGAGGCCGAGCCGCTCACGCAGGACGTAGAGGAGGCTCTCGCCTTCCCAGACGTTGTCCGCCCGGCGGGGTTCGCCGTTGACGGTGACGTTCACGCGCACTTCGCGCTCCCTCCGCAGTATTCGGTCCAGGCCCAGGTCAGGGTCCTTCGCGCCATGACGCTCAACGCGTGGCGCCGGTAGGCCGCGCTCCCCCGGACGTCGTCGATCGGCGAAGCGGCCGCCGCGACCAGGTCGCCGAAGCGGCGTTTCACCGAGTCGGCGATCGGCTTCGGCGCGTCCCAGTCCAGCTCGGCGGCCAGGAACTGCTCGGCCTCGAACGCCCGCCGCGGCGTGGGCGCGGCCGAGCCGACACCGGTGCCGACCCGGCGCTGTTCCGGGTGCAGGGCCAGTCCGAAGGCGGCCACGGCGATCACCATCGCGTTGCGGGTGCCGATCTTGCTGAACTGCTGCGGCCCGGTGGCCGGTTCGAGCAGGACACCCGTGATCAGCTCGTCCGGCTCCAGGACGTTCTTCTTCACCCCGGCGTAGAAATCCTTCGCGGCGACGGTCCGCGTCCCGCGGACCGAGGCGATTTCGACCTCGGCGTCCGCGGCCAGCAGGGCCGGGTGGGAGTCGCCCGCGGGCGAAGCCGCGCCGAGGTTGCCGCCCACGGAACCGCGGTTGCGGATCTGTGGCGAGCCGACGGTCCGCGCGGCCATGGCGAGGCCGGGCAGCCGCGTGCCGAGCTCGGTGATGATCCGGGTGTAGGGCACGGCCGCGCCGATCCGGATCCGGCTGCCGTCGGTGCCGTGCTCGTGCAGCTCGGGCACGCGCCCGAGGTCGAGGAGCGACTCCGGGCGGCGGTGGTCGAAGTTGAGCTCGACCAGCACGTCCGTGCCGCCGGCGATCGGGACCGCACCGGGGTTCGCGGCCTTCGCGGCGAGCGCGCCGGCCAGCGAGTCGGGTCGGAGGAATTCCACTGTGGACGTCCTTTCGGGGCTGCTTCGGCAAGAAGTACACACGCTGCGGCGTGGCCCCGACCACGGCAAAACCCCTGAAAGACGGGTGAATTTCGGGCCCGGGTTTGTACTTTCCGACAACCGGCGGCCCGCGAGCGCGGAAAGGCCGCCGTGCGAGGTCGGGGGCCTCGCACGGCGGCCTGGAGCACCGCGTATTCCGGAAGGGTCCTGCGGGGGAAGCGGAACCTGCGGCGGGACACCGCGGGCCGGACCTCCGCCTGGTTACCGTCGAGTGTCAGGTCCCTTTCCGTGCTCAGGAGCTATCCCATGGTCAACCGGATCGAAACCGCCGCGGCCTCGGCCACCCTCACCCCGCTGGAGGTCCGCGAACCCGGCCTGCCGGTCGCCTGCCTGTTCGCCGGCATCATCCGCGCGATCGCCTGCCAGGCCGACCTGGCGCGGGCCGCCAAGTTCGCCGCCCAGCGCCAGAACTTCTACAAGGCGGTCGCGAACGACGTCGTGCGCGGCCCCGGCTTCGTGGCCGGGGCACCCTCGGTCGACGGGCCGGCCGACCTGGCCGACCGCTCCAGCGACGAGCTGCTCGCCATCCTGGCCTGAGCCGGGTCAGCCCGCCGGTTCGAACTCGCGGACGGCGTCGAGGGCGGCGCCCATCGCGGCGTTGCCCTCGCGCTCGATCATGATCTCCACCAGGACCGGGCGGCTGGTGCGCTCGGCTTCCTTGCGCGCCCACTCCAGGGACGTCCGGATCTCCCCCGGCTCGTGCACGCGGGTGCCCGAACAGCCGTAGGCCTCCATGATCTTCACGTTGTCCGTGCCGATCGTGTCGTAGTGGATGTCGACCTCGAAGTTCATCTCGTAGCCGGTCTCGGCCTGGCGGATCAGCCCGAGGTACTCGTTGTTCAGCATGATCAGCACGAATCCGACGTCGTACTGGGCGGCCACCGCCAGCTCCTCGACCAGGAACTGGAACGAGTAGTCGCCGACCACGCCGACGACCTCCGCCTCCGGGCGGGCCTTCTTCACGCCGATCGCGGCCGGGATCTCCCAGCCGAGCGGGCCGGCCTGGCCGCACACCTGGTAGTGGCGGGGCTTGTGCGCCTTCTGGAACTGGCCCGACCAGATCTGGTAGAGCCCGATCGCGGTGACGAAGTAGGTGTCCTCGCCGAAGGTTTCGTTGATCTCCTTGAACACCCGCGGGGCCTTGATCGGCAGGCTGTCGAAGTCGTCACGCCGGGGCAGCGCCTCCTTCAGCTCCCCGATCCGGGCGGCCCACTCGCGGCGTGGTGGCGTCGAGCGCTTCGCC
Organism: Amycolatopsis kentuckyensis; assembly: GCF_002155975.1. GTDB lineage: Bacteria > Actinomycetota > Actinomycetes > Mycobacteriales > Pseudonocardiaceae > Amycolatopsis > Amycolatopsis kentuckyensis. Next base: position 8,675 of record NZ_MUMI01000156.1, on the reverse strand, counting down.
AGGGCCGCCAGCAGCGCGTCGAGGAACTCCCGCGTGTCCGAGACGATCCCGAGGTCGGGACCGAACACCTTGCCCAGCTGGGTGGGTTCGATGTCGACGTGGATGAACTTCCGGTCGCCGCGGTAGACCGACAGCTCGCCGGTGTGCCGGTCGCCGAACCGGGCGCCCAGCGCGAGCACGAGGTCGGACTCCAGGAAGGCGGCGTTCGCCCAGCGCTGGGACGTCTGGATGCCGGCCATCCCGGCGAACAGCTCGTGGTCCTCGGGGAAGCTGCCCTTGCCCATCAGCGTCACCTGCACCGGGACGCCGAGCCGCTCGGCGGCGGCCCGCAGCTGCTCGCTCGCCTCGCCGAGAACGACCCCGCCGCCGGCCAGGATGATCGGCCGTTCGGCCGCCAGCAGCAGGTCCAGGGCCCGTTCGACGCGCGCGGGTGCCGGGGTCACCCGGGTGACCGGCAGCGGCGAGTCGATCGAGGAGTCCCACTCGATGTCCTGCTTCTGGACGTCGATCGGCAGGTCGATGAGCACCGGGCCGGGCCGTCCGGAGCGGGCGACCCGGAACGCCTCGCGGAAGATCCACGGCAGCTGCGCGGCCTCCTTGACCTGCACCGCCCACTTCGTCACCGGCTTGGCGATCTCGACGATGTCGACGGCCTGGAAGGCCTCCTGGTGCAGCTTGGTGGTCGCCGCCTGGCCGGTGATGCAGATCATCGGGATCGAGTCCGCGTGCGCGGTGTAGAGCCCGGTGATCATGTTCGTCCCGGCCGGGCCCGACGTGCCGATGGCGACGCCGACGTTGCCGTTGGTCCTGGCCCAGCCGTCGGCCATGTGCGTTGCGCCTTCTTCGTGGCGGACGATCAGGTGCTCGATCGCCCGGCCTTGTAGGGCGTTATACAGCGGGAGGATGGCGGCACCGGGGCAGCCGAAGACGGTGTCGACGCCTTCGCTCTCCAGGACGTCGACGACCGCCTGCATCGCGGGGATTCTGGGCATGTCACACCTCCGCCGGGACGCGGCCCGACAACTGTTCGACGACCTTCACCAAGGCCGAGTGGTCCAGGGAGCCGTGGCCCATGGCGCGGCCGGCGGCGACGAGCTGGGCGACCAGCCCGGTGAGCGGGAGCGCGACGTCCGCCTGCCGGGCGGCGGCCAGCGCGATCCCCATGTCCTTGTGGTGCAGGTCGATCCGGAAGCCGGGGGCGAACTGGCGGTCCACCATGGACTTCCGCTTGAGTTCGAGGATGCGGCTGCCGGCCAGCCCGCCCGCGAGGACGTCGAGGCCGGTGGCGGCGTCCACTCCGGACGCTTCCAGCAGCACGATCGCCTCGGCGACCAGGCCGTAGATCCCGCCCACGACGAGCTGGTTCGCGGCCTTCACGACCTGGCCGGCGCCGTGCGGCCCGACGTGCACGATCGTCTTGCCGAGTGCTTCGAGCACCGTCCGGGCCGCCTCGAAGTCCTCCGCGGTGCCGCCGACCATGATGGACAGTGCGGCCTGTTCGGCCCCGGCCTGGCCGCCGGACACCGGAGCGTCCAGGACCCGGATCTTCTTGTCCCGCGCGGCTTCCGCGACGGCGATCGAGGTCTCCGGCCGGATGGTGCTCATGTCGATCAGGAGCGTGCCCGGCTCGGCGCTGTCGAGGACCCCGTCCGCGGCCAGCACGACCGCCTCGACCTGGGGGTGGTTCGGCAGCATGGTGATCACGACGTCCGCTCCGGCCACCGCGTCGGCGACGCCGGTCGCGGCGCGGCCGCCCGCGGCCGCCAGCTTCTCCCCGGCGGCGGCGGTGACGTCGTAACCGCTGACGTCGTGCCCGGCCGCGACCAGGTGCGCGGCCATCGGGGCGCCCATCACGCCCAGCCCGATGAATCCCAGTTTCATGCTCGTCCCCTTCGGGTTTTCGGCAGCCAGGCCAGCGAGGTGACGGTGTCGGGGTCCGGGACGTACTCGATCCCGGCGAACCCCGTATACCCCGCGTTCTGCAGCTTCGCGAGGTACCCGTCGATGTCCAGCTCGCCGGTGCCGGGCTGGTGGCGGCCGGGCGCGTCGGCGATCTGCACGTGCCCGATCCGGGAGATGTGCTTCGTCGCGAGCGCGTCCAGGTCGTCGCCGTTGACTGCCAGGTGGTAGAGGTCGGCCAGCAGCCGCACGTTTTCGCGCCCGAGGTCGTCGAGCACGGCCACGGCGTCCGCGGCGGTCTTGAGCGGATAGCGGTCCGCGCCGGACAGCGGTTCGAGGACCAGCTGTGCGCCGATCCGCGCGGCGGCGTCGGCGGCCTTGTCCAGGTGCACCCGGGCCAGGTCGTCCTGCTTGGCCGGGTCTTCGCCGTCGAGCCGGTTGCCGTAGAGGGCGTTGAAGCTGCGGCAACCGGTGCGTTCGGCGATGCCGAGGGCGACGACCAGGCTGTCGGCGAACTCGGCCTCCCGGCCGAGCCAGCTCACCAGACCCCGCTCCCCCGCGGCCATGTCCCCTGCGTAGAAGTTCAGCCCCCGCAACCGGACGCCGTCCAGGCTCTTCACGAAGGCGTCGATCTCTTCGCGCGCGGGCACCGCGGTGTCGAACGGCCACCAGTACTCGACATCGGTGAACCCGGCGTCCCGTGCGGCGGCGGCGCGCTCGAGGAGCGGTACCTCCTTGAACAGGATCGACAGGTTGGCGACGTACGGCAGGGAGTGGCCCTCTTCAGGCATCGCGACCTCGAATTTCACTATCCGGAATTTTTCTTTCGCATATCGAGAATAGCTGCTGACCTGCGCCGGGGTCAACGCCCGGACGACGAAGGCGCCGCGACTCGTCGAGTCACGGCGCCTTCGCGCGAACGGGTCCCGCTACCTGTTCTGGACGTGCTGCCAGCCGAAGCGGCCCTTGATGCAGAGGTTCCCGTGGGTCACCGAACTTTCGTGCGGCGAGGTCACCTTCACGATCTCGTTGTCCTGGACGTGCAGCGTCAGGTTGCAGCCGACCCCGCAGAACGTGCAGATCGTCGTCGTCGCCTTCTGGCGGGACTCGTCCCAGGTGCCGTCCTCGCGCTTGTCGTACTCGCGCTTGAAACTGAGCGCCCCCGTCGGGCACACCTCGACGCAGTTGCCGCAGTACACGCAGGCGCTGTCCGGCAACGGGTTCGAGAACTCCGTCGAGATCCGGGCGTCGAACCCGCGGCCGGCGACGCTGATCGCGAACGAGTTCTGCCACTGCTCACCGCACGCGTCGACGCACTTGTAGCAGAGGATGCACTTCCCGTAGTCCCGGACGTACAGCTCGTTGTCCACCAGGGCCGGTTGCGCCACCGTCGCCGCGTCCGGGCCGAAGCGGTCCGGGTCGGCGCCGGTTTCCGCGATCCACTCCGCCACGCCCGGCGTGGTCGACAGGTCCGTCGCCGAGGCCAGGAGTTCGAGGACCACCTTGCGGCTCGTGCGCGTGCGTTCCGAGTCCGTGCGGACGACCATGCCGGGCTCGGCCTTGCGGGAGCACGACGGCACGAGCGTCCGCGAGCCGTCGACCTCGACCATGCAGACGCGGCAGGCGTTCGCCGGTTCGAGGGTGTCGCCGTAGCAGAGCGTCGGGATGTCCTTGCCCGCCGCCGTGCACGCGTCGAGGATCGTCGACCCCTCCGGCACCCGGACGGTCTCGCCGTCCACGGTGAACTCGACCAGCCGCTTGGGGATCCCGATGTCCACAATGGTCACTTCAGTGCTCCCAACCGGTCGATGGCGGACTCGATGGCGTTCCACGCGGTCTGGCCGAGGCCGCAGATCGACGAGTCGCGCATGACGCCGCCCACCTCGCGCAACAGCGGGCGTTCCTCCGAACCGGACGCGAGGACGCGGCGGATCGCCTCCTCCTGCCGCACGGTCCCGATCCGGCACGGGACGCACTGCCCGCACGACTCGTCGCGGAAGAACTCCGCGATCCGCAGCAGGAACCCGCCGAGGTCGGCGAGGTCGTCGAGGACCAGGACGACGCCCGAGCCAAGCGTCGTCTTCGCCGCCCGCGCGTCCTCGAACGTCAGCGGCAGGTCCAGCTCGTCCGGCCGGACGAACCCCCCGGCCGCGCCGCCCAGCAGCACCGCCCGCAGCGATCGGCCCGCCGGCACTCCCCCGGCCATGGCGAGCAGCTCACGCAGCGTCGTCCCGAACGGCACCTCGTAGACGCCCGGCCGGACGACGTTCCCGGACAGGCAGAACAGCTTCGGCCCGGCCGACGCCTCGGTGCCGATGGCCCGGTACGCGGCCGCACCTTCGGTGAGGATCAGCGGCACGTTGACCAGGGTCTCGACGTTGTTCACCACGGTCGGCTTGCCGAACAGCCCCTGCTCGACCGGGAACGGCGGCTTCGTGCGGGGTTCGCCGCGGAAGCCCTCGATCGAGTTGAAGATCGCGGTCTCCTCGCCGCAGATGTACGCGCCCGCGCCACGCCGGATCTCGATGTCGAAGGAGAACCCTTCGTGGCCCATCACGTCCGCGCCGAGGAACCCGCGCTCGCGGCACACCGCCAGTGCGTTGCGCAGCAGCCGCAGCGCGCGCGGGTACTCGCCGCGCAGGTAGACGAACCCCCGGGTCGCACCGATCGCGTACGCCGCGATCGTCATGGACTCCACCAGCGCGAACGGGTCGCCTTCCAGGAGCACCCGGTCCTTGAACGTGCCGGGCTCGCTCTCGTCGGCGTTGCACACCAGGTAGTGCGGCCCGGCGGGCTGGGCGGCGGTGGCCGCCCACTTGCGGCCGGTCGGGAACGCCGCCCCGCCGCGGCCGAGCAGGCCGGCTTCGGTGACCTCGCGGATCACCGCGGCCTGGCCCAGCCGCAGGGCGTTGCGCAGCGCCGCGTACCCGCCGGACGCGCGGTAGTCGTCCAAACTGGCCGGATCGACCACGCCGACGCGGCGCAGCAGCCGCAGCCCGTCCCGCTGGTGGAGGACCGGCGGCACCCCTTCGCCCGCGGGCTTCCGCCGGGCGGCGAGGACGGCCGACGCGCCGGTCACCGGGGCGAGCAGCTCGGTCGTCGCCGGGTCGCCGGCCTGGAACGTCAGCGCCGCGGGGGCCCGTTCGCAGACGCCGAGGCACGGGCTGCGCAGCCACGTGACCCCGCCGCGCGCCTTCCCCGCGGCGCCGACGTGCTCGGTGAGGACGTCGCACACCGTCTCCGCGCCGGTGACCCGGCAGGCCAGGTCGGTGCAGACGTGCACCACCCGCTCCGGGCGTTCCGCCAGCGCGAACAGCGAGTAGAAGCTCGCCACGCCGTACGCGTCGGCGGGCGGCACGTGCAGCGTCTCGCAGATCAGGTTGAGCGCGCCCTGGCTGATCCAGCCGACCCGGTCGTTGACCGCGTGCAGCGCGGGGAGCAGCTGGTCCCGGCCGCCGCCGGCGAACCCGGCGACCGCCTCCCGCTCTTCGTGCGACGCGACGGCGTCCAGCAGCTTGAGGTCCACGTCAGACCTCGGCCGGGAGCTTGTCGACGCGAATGGCGGCCGCCTTGTACTCGGCGGTCCCGGCGATCGGGCAGGTGGCTTCGATGGTGATGACGTTGACGTCGACCTCGTCCGGGAAGTGGAAGGTCATGAACGCCAGCCCGGGTTTCAGCCCCTTGTCCAGCCGGACCGGCGCCACGATCGCGCCGCGTCGCGACGAGATCTGCACCAGCTCGTCGGGTTCGACGCCCAGCGCCCGAGCGTCCTCGGGGCAGAGGTCGAGGGTCTCCCCCTGCCGCAGCGGCGAGGGGAACCCGGCGGACTGGACGCCGGTGTTGTACGAATCGAGGCGGCGCCCGGTGGTGAGCCGGATCGGGAACTCCTCGGTGAGCAGGTCGACCGGCGGGCTGTGCTCGAGCACCGTGAACGGCGCCGGGCGGCCGCGTTCGGCCGGGTCCTCGGCCCACAGCCGGGCGTGCAGGAACGTCGGTTCGAGGGTGTCTTCGGAGTAGCACGGCCATTGGATGCCGCCGAGTTCTTCCAGGCGCGCGTAGGACATCCCGGCGTGCATCGGCGACAGCGACCGCAGCTCGTCCCAGACCTCTTCGCCGCCGGTGTAGTGCCAGTCGTGGCCGAGCCGGCGGGCGAGCTCGGACAGCAGCTCGATGTCGTCGCGCGCGCCGGCCGGCGGTTCGAGGGCCTTGCGGACGCGCTGGACCCGCCGTTCGGAGTTGGTGAAGGTGCCGTCGCTCTCGCACCAGGCCGCCGACGCGGGCAGGACGACGTCGGCCAGCTGCGCGGTCTTGGTCAGGAAGATGTCCTGGACGACCAGGTGGTCGACGTTGGCCAGCCGCTTGATCGTGTGCTCGCAGTCCGCTTCGGACTGCACCGGGTTCTCGCCGATGATGTACACGCAGGTCAGGTCGCCGCGTTCCATCGCGTCGAGCATCTGGGTGAGGTTGAGGCCCCGGTGCGGCGGGATCGACGAGCCCCACGCGGTGTCGAACTTGGCCCGGACCCCGGCGTCGAGGACGTCCTGGAAGCCCGGGAGCCGGTCCGGGATGGCGCCCATGTCCCCGCCGCCCTGGACGTTGTTCTGCCCGCGCAGCGGGTTCAGCCCGGCGCCGTAGCGGCCGACCTGCCCGGCCAGGAGCGCCAGGTTGATCAGGGACAGCACGTTGTCGGTGCCGTTGTGGTGCTCGGTGATGCCGAGGGTCCACGACAGCTGGGCGCGGTCGGCGCGGGCGTAGGCGTGGGCCAGTTCGCGGATCAGCTCGGCCGGGACGCCGGTGGTCTTCTCCGCGACCTCCGGCGTCCACGGCTCGACCGACGCGGCGAACTCGGCGAACCCCTCGGTGGCCCGCTCGATGAACGTCGTGTTCGCGAGCCCGGCGTGGATGATCTCCCGGGCGATGGCGTGGGCCAGGGGGATGTCGGTGCCGACCTCGAGCTGCAGCTGCCGGTGCGCCCAGCTCGCCGTGCTGGTCTGCCGGGGGTCGACGACGAAGAGCTTCGCTCCCTTGTGGACGGCCTTGAGCACGTGGTGGAAGAAGATCGGGTGCGCCTCGCGCGGGTTGCCGCCCCAGATCACGATGACGTCGGCGTCCTCGATCTCCTGGTAGGAGGACGTGCCGCCGCCGCTGCCGAAGACGCGGGCCAGCCCGGCGACGCTCGGCGCGTGGCAGGTGCGGTTGCACGAGTCGACGTTGTTCGTGCCGATCACCGCGCGGGTGAACTTCTGCGCGACGAAGTTCATCTCGTTGGTGGCGCGGGCGCACGAGAACATCCCGAACGCCTCGGGCCCCTTGCCGTCCAGGGTGCGGCGGATCCCGGCGGCGGCCCGGTCGAGGGCCTCCTCCCAGGTGGCCGGCCGCAGCACGCCGGAATCGCGCACGAGGGGCTGGGTGAGCCGGACGTACGGCTCGGTGTTCCTGCGCTTCACGGGGACCTCCGGTCAGTGCGACCCGACGGGGACTTTGCTGGTGTGGTCGAGCAGGGAAATCGCGGCGTGGACGTACCGCAGGGCGGGCGCGGGCACGCCGGTGAGGCCGGCCAGCTCGACGACCGCGCCGATGATCGCGTCGATCTCGAGCGGCTTGCCCGCTTCCAGGTCCTGCAGCATCGACGTCTTGTGGTGGCCGACGCGCCAGGCGCCGTCGATGCGCTTCTCGACGGAGATCCGCGGATCGGCACCGGCCGCGCGGGCGATGTCCAGGGTCTCGGTCATCATCGTGGCGACGAGCTCGCGGGTGTCCTCGTGCTCGCACATCTGGGCCATGGTCGCCCGGGTCAGCGCGGACAGCGGGTTGAACGCGACGTTGCCCATCAGCTTGATCCAGATGTCGTTGCGCAGGTCGGCCTCGACCGGTGCCTTGAGGCCGCCGGCGATCATCGCCGCGCTGAGCACCTTGCAGCGCGCGGAGATTTCGCCGTCGGGCTCGCCGAGGGAGAACCGGGTGCCCTCCAGGTGCCGGATGACGCCCGGCTCTTCGATGACCGTCGAGCAGTAGACGACGCAGCCGATCGCCCGCCGCAGTCCGAGCGCGGCGGTCACCGAGCCGCCCGGATCGACGGTCTCGACCCGCTGCCCTTCGAGCGGGTGTCCCCGCAGGCCGTGGAAGTACCACCACGGGATGCCGTTCTGCGCGGCGACGATCGCCGTCTCCGGGCCGAGCAGCGGGGCGAGCAGTTCACCGCACGAGGCGTAGGAGTTGGCCTTGAGGCCGAGGAACACGAAGTCGGCCTCGCCCACCTCGGCGGGGTCGTCCGTGACGTGGGGGTGGGCGGTGAAGTCACCGCGCGGGCTGAGCACGCGGACGCCGTGCTCGCGCATCGCGGCGAGGTGGGCCCGGCGGGCGATCAGGTGCACCTCGGTCCCGCCGCGGTGCAGCGCGGCCCCGACGTAGGCGCCGATCGCCCCGGCCCCGAGAACAGCCACCTTCATGATGCGCCTCCAAGGTCCGGCAGTTATTGCATACAGTATCCTGGATCCACGATCGAGAACAGCCCTTCCAGGCCGGCCACTCGGGCGGCGCAGCGAAGAGCGACAAATCAGACACCGTGGGTCACTTCACCCGACGTCGTTGATCCACCTCGACCCAAAACCGCCCCCGGCGGGTGAGATCCGGGATTTTGCATACCAAAACCTGTATTCTGATGGCAGATCACCCGTCCTCCCCGACTCGAGGTGTCCCGTGAGCCAGCCCGCTTCCCCGCTGCCCGACCGCGGCCCGACCGGCCGCCGCACGGCCAAGGGCTCGCTCAGCTCGAC
>NZ_MUMI01000155.1 GCF_002155975.1 Amycolatopsis kentuckyensis | reverse complement strand
CTGCTTCTCGCCGACCTCGACCGAGACCCCGGCGGTGGTCACCGTGCCGGAGCCGGGGATCCGCTCGCGCAGCGCGCCGATCGCGCGTGACACCCCGCCGCCGCCCAGCGTGTGCACGCCGGCGACCTCGCGGGCGGCCAGGCCGGCCACCTTCTGCACGACCAGCGACGAGATGGTGGTGCGGCCGGCGGCGCCCTCTTCGTTGAGCGGTGTCACGGTCCCGGGGCTTTCGGTCCGTTCGGGGTGCATGCGTACGGGCTCCTCTCGGCGGGTTCTCGCCCTTACGATGCCCGGCGGCGCGAAACCCTCACGCAAGGTCCCCCGATCGGGTTAATAGCCAATCGGCTTCCTCGGGCCATCACCCCGGGTGGACGTCCACGACGTGCACGTTCACCACCGAGGCGACGCCCAGTTGCCGGGACAGCTCGGCGGTGACCTCCCGCCGGAGCGCTTCGGCGGCCGCGTCGGCGATGATGCCGAACCGGACCGACACCAGCACCTGCACGACGTCGTCCTCGACGGCGACGGCCGAGATCCGCACGCCGAACGGGGCCCGGTCCGCGGCGATCGTCCGGGCCAGCCGGTCGACGACGCCTTCGGTGACGCGCAGCCGGCCCGCCTCGCCGGGGACCTCCACCGCCGTCCGGCGGCCGCGCGCGACGGCCCGCAGCACGCGTTCGACCAGGCCGGGCGGGGTCGGCACCCGGCGCCGGGCCGCGGCGCGCACGGCGTCCCAGCGGGGGTCCCGCTCGGGATCGTGAGTCTCGGCCATCACCGCTCCCTCAACTCGGCGAGCAGCGCCACCCTGGCCCGGTGCAGCCGGGAGCGCAAGGCACCGACGTTCACGTCGAGCACTTCGGCGACCTCTTCGTAGCTCAGCCCTTCCAGCTCCCGCAGCACGAGCGGCACGCGCTGGGACACCTCCAGCCGGCCGACCGCCCGCAGCACCGCGTCGACCTCTTCGGCCCGCACGACCCGGCCTTCGGGGCCGGGCACCGCGGCAGCGAACAGCGCGCTGTCCACAGTGGACTGCGGATCGGGGTCGTCGAGCGAGACCGTCGGACGGCGGCGGCGCAGCACGGCGAGCGCGCTGTTGGTGACGACGCGGTAGAGCCACGTCGACACCGCCGACTCCTGCCGGAACCCGGCCAGTGACCGCCACGCGGCCAGCCACGCCTCCTGCACCACGTCCTCGGCCTCGGCCGCGCTGCCGGTGATCCGCAGCGCGACCCGGTACATCCGGGGCGTGTGCTCCCGCACCAGCGCGCCGAACGCGGTGTCGTCGCCGCCCGCGGCCCTGGCGAGCAGCTCGGCGTCGTCGCTCACCCGGCGCCCCGGCGGTAGCGCAGGAGCGTGAAGCCGTCCTCGACCAGGATCGACGCGAGGGCGAGCCGGCGCGGCACGGCGGGCGTGGCGCCCGCGGCGATCCGGCCCGCGGTCCCGGCCACCAGCAGCGGCGCGACGGTCAGGCACAGCTGGTCCACGAGGTCGGCGGCGACGAGCCGGGCGAAGAGGCCGGGCCCGCCTTCGCAGTCGACCCGGCGCAGGCCGCGGGCGGCGAGCAGGTCGAGCGCCCGGGGCAGGTCGACGTCGTCGGCGCCCGCGCGCAGAACCTCGGCCCCGGCGGCTTCGAGGGCGCGGGTGTCGGCGGTGTCCGTGGTGACCACGATCGGGGGGACGGCGGTTTCGGTGAACAGCCGGGAAGCGGGGTCCAGGTTGGCCGTGCGCGTCACGACGGCGATCGGCGGAACTCCGGTGAATCCGAGCCGGCGACGGCGCTCCAGGCGTTTCGCGCCCGCGACGACCCCGCGGTAGTTCTCGGCGCGGGCGGTCCCGGCGCCGACCAGGATGACGTCGGCGAGGTCGCGGCCCAGCAGGAAGACCTTCCGGTCGGCCTCGTGCGAGAGCCCCGCGGACGTCGTGTCGATCTCGACGGCGCCGTCGGCGGACGCGACGAAGTTCACCTGCACCCAGGGCCGCTCCAGGCCTTCGGGGTAGGCGTAGATCTCTTCGAGGTCCGAACCGCTCAGCTCGCCCGTCCGTTCGGGCCACACACTCTGCACCCGATCATCCCAGCACGGACGTGAAACACGTCTCTACCGGGGGATATGCCCGCTCATCGGTACCACGGGCGCGGATAGGCTCTGCGACCATGCCCGCGCACCTGACCGGCCGCCGTCCCGAGCTGTCCGCCGACGAGCTGATCG
>NZ_MUMI01000154.1 GCF_002155975.1 Amycolatopsis kentuckyensis | reverse complement strand
GACGCCGACGTCGTCGTCTGGCACGACCTCACCGCGGCCACCTGGCCGGGCGGCCGCACCGCGCTCACCGAGTACCAGGCCCGGTTCGCCGACCGGCTGGCCATCGCCACCGCCGCCGCGAACGGCGAGGAGCCGCTCGCCGAGCCGTCGCGCGTGCTGGAGTGCCGTCGCTGCCCGTGGTGGCCGACCTGCGAGGTCGTGCTCACCGAAAGCCGGGACGTCAGCCTGGTCGTGCGCGGCGAGGACGCCGTCGAGCTGCGCCGCGCCGGCGTGTCCACTGTGGACAAGCTGGCCGCGCTCGACCCGGCGGGGGAACTGCCGGAGGTGAACTGGACCGGCGTCACCTTCCCGGACGCCGTCGTGCTCGCCCGGGCCTGGCTGGCCGACCTGACCCTGGTGCGCCGCGTCGACCGGGTCGAGGTGCCGCGCGCCGACGTCGAGGTCGACGTCGACATGGAGAGCTTCGGCGACGCCGGCGCGTACCTCTGGGGCTGCCTGCTCAGCGGCGCCGACGTCGGCGTCCCGCAGGGCTACCGCGCCTTCGCGACGTGGGACCCGCTGCCCACCGACGACGAGGCCCGGTCCTTCGCCGAGTTCTGGGCCTGGCTCACCGACGTCCGCGAGCGCACCGAAGCGGCGGGCCTGACCTTCCGCGCCTACTGCTACAACGCGCTCGCCGAGAACCGCTGGCTCTTCGGCTCGGTCGAGCGCTTCGGCGACCACCCCGGCGTGCCGTCGAAGAAGGACATCCAGTCCTTTGTGGATTCCGAACAGTGGGTGGACCTCTTCCGCAGTGTCACCGACCAGTTCCTGTGCTCCCACGGCAAGGGCCTGAAGGTGATCGCGCCGGTGGCCGGCTTCTCCTGGCGCGACCCGGAGGCGGGCGGCGAGGCGTCGATGCGCTGGTACCGCGACGCGGTGGGCATGGACGGCGAGAAACCGGACGACGACCAGCGCGAACGGCTCCTGCGCTACAACGAGGACGACGTCCTCGCGACGCGGGCGCTGCGTGAGTGGATCGACGCCCGGGCGCAGGCCGAAGTGCCGTACATGTTCGATCTCTGAGTAGTTCGCCGACTAAGACACTTGCCTCCTGGCGCGTTCTGCGTAATACTCGTCTGCGAGTACTCGTAGACGAGGAGTCTGATGAAACGGCGGAAGGTCGCCAACGTCCTGGGGCTGGCCGTCCTCTCCGTCGTGCAGGAACGCCCCATGCACCCGTACGAGATGGCGGCCGTGCTCAAGCAGCGCGGCAAGGACGCCGACATGCCGATCAAGTGGGGCTCGCTCTACACGGTCGTCGCGAACCTGGAGAAACACCGCTTCATCGAGGCCGTCGAGAGCGTGAAGGACGGCGGGCGGCCCGAACGGACCGTCTACCGCATCACGCCCGCCGGCCGCGAGGAGTTCGAGGACTGGGTCCGCGAGCTCGTCGGCACGGTCGACCGGGAACCGCCGCGGTTCAAGGCCGGGCTGTCGATGATCGGCGTGCTGGGTCCGGACCAGGCGATCAGCCGGCTGCGGGAGCGGCTGGCGCAGCTCGGCGAACGCGCGGAGGCGCACCGCGCGGCGCTCGAACAGCTGCGGCCGCTCATGCCGCGGCTGTTCCTGGTGGAGGTCGAGTACGACCTCGCGATGACGGAAGCCGAGGCGCGCTGGGTGCGCGGCTTCCTCGAAGAACTGACCACCGGCGCCCTGCCGGGCCTCGACGCCTGGCGGCGCTACCACGAAACCGGCGAATTCCCGGACGACCTGGGGGAGTTCGTGGAGAGGTAGGAACCGATGGAGACGACCCGCAAGCACAAGGTGCCCGAGATGGAGGGCTTCCAGGCCCGCTGGTACGCCAAGAACCGCGGCACCGAGGCCCAGCTCGTGCAGTACCGGCGGCAGGCCGCCGAGGTCACGGCGGGCTGGCCCGAAGGCGCCGAAGTCCTGGAGGTGGCGCCCGGCCCGGGCTTCTTCGCCGTGGAGCTGGCGAAGCGCGGCTTCCGCGTCACCGGGCTCGACATCAGCCACACCATGGTGGAGATCGCGCGGGAAAACGGCGCGGGGCTCGACGTCGACTTCCGGCAGGGCGACATCACGCAGGCGCCGTTCGAGTCCGGTTCGTTCGACTACCTGGTCTGCCAGGCCGCGTTCAAGAACTTCCGGCAGCCGGTGACGGCGCTGAACGAAATGCACCGGCTGCTGCGCCCGGGCGGGTTCGCGGTGATCCACGACCTGAACCACGAGGCCACCGCCGGCGACATCCGGCGTGACGTCGCCGGGATGAACGTGGGCGCGGTCAGCAGCTTCACCATCCGGCAGACGCTGGGCTGGCTGCGGCGCCGGGCGTTCACGCGGGAGCAGTTCGAGGCGCTGGCCGCGGAAAGCGCGTTCGGCGGCTGCTCGGTCACGGCCGACGGCATCGGCCTGGAAGTCCGGCTGACCCGCTGACCGTGGGGCGGCACTTTCGGGAGGAAAGTGCCGCCCCCGGCATCAGCGCGGGGCCATGCGGAGCGAGCCGTCCATGCGGACCACCTCGCCGTTCAGGTAGTCGTGGTCGATCAGCGACAGCGCGAGCTGCGCGTACTCGTCCGGCCGCGCGAGCCGCTTCGGGAACGGGACGCCCGCGGCGAGCGACGCGCGGAAGTCGTCGCTGACGGTGGCGAGCATCGGGGTGTCGACGATGCCGGGCGCGATGGTCAGCACGCGGATGCCGTGCGAAGCCAGGTCGCGGGCCGCCGGGAGCGTCATGCCGACGACGCCGCCCTTGGACGACGAGTAGGCGACCTGCCCGATCTGGCCGTCGAAGGCCGCGATGGAGGCGGTGTTGATGATGACGCCGCGGGCGTCGTCCTCGAGGGGCTCGGTCTTCGCGATCGCTTCCGACGCGATCGTCAGCACGTTGAACGTCCCGATCAGGTTGATCTGGATGACCTTCGCGTACAGCGCGAGGTCGTGGCGGCCCTTCTTGGACAGGATCCGCGCGGACGGCCCGATGCCGGCGCAGTTCACCACGGTCCGCAGCGGCACGCCGGAGCCGGCCGCGGTCGCGACGGCGGCCTCGACCTGCTCGACGTCGGTGACGTCGGCCTCGACGTAGGTGATGCCGTCGACCTGCTCGGCCTTCTCGATGGACGACGCCAGGTCCAGCGCGAACACCCGCGCGCCCTTGGCGGCGAGGGCCTTCGCGGTGGCCCCGCCGAGGCCGGACGCGCCGCCGGTGACGAGCGCCGCGGTGCCGTTGATCTGCATCTGTGCCGTTCCCTTCGTCTTCACGTTCGCGGAGACAGGTTAACGCTCGTTCGCATGCGCGGCGTTCGTGTCTTCGCTCACCGCTCCCGGGCGCGACTGTTTCCGTTAGCGCGGTGGTCACGTCCGGCTGAGACCTTCAGCAGCATGACGCCAGCTCGGATCGTGGTGGTAGGAACCGGATACGTCGGCTTGACCACGGGGGCCTGCCTGGCCGGTCTCGGGCATTTCGTCACCTGCGTGGACGTCGACCGCGTCAAGGTGGCCCGGCTCGCGGCCGGCCGCGTCGACATCCTCGAACCCGGGCTCGCCGACCTGGTGCACCGCGGGATCGCGGCCGGGCGCCTCCAGTTCGTCGTCGGCGCGCGGGACGCGGTCCGGCACGCGCAGGCGGTGTTCCTCTGCGTGCCGACGCCGATGGGGGCCGGCGGCTCCGCGGACCTGCGCGCGGTCGAGGCGGTGACGGCCGAGATCGGCGACGTCCTGCCCGCCGGCTGCGCGCTGGTCACCAAGTCGACCGTGCCGGTCGGCACGTCGAAGCGGATCCGGGCGCTGGTCGGCCGCACCGACGTGCCGGTGGTGTCGAACCCCGAGTTCCTCCGCGAAGGCACCGCGGTCGCGGACTTCCTCGGCCCGGACCGGATCGTCGTCGGCTCGGACGACCTCGCGGCCGCGCGCTGGGTCGGCGAGCTGTACGCCGAGCTCGACGCGCCGGTCGTCGTCGCCGACGCGGCCAGCGCGGAGCTCGTCAAGTACGCCGCGAACTGCTACCTCGCGCTGAAGCTCTCCTACGTCAACTCGATCGCCGAGCTGTGCGAACGGCTCGGCGCGGACATCGACCTGGTCACCGAGGGCATGGGCTACGACCGGCGCATCGGGCGGACGTTCCTCAAGCCCGGCCCGGGCTGGGGTGGTTCGTGCCTGCCGAAGGACACCAGCGCCCTGGTCAAGGTGGCCGAGTCGGTGAACTACGACTTCACCATGCTGACCTCCGCCATCGACGAGAACCTCGCCCAGCGCGACCGGATCGTCGCGAAGATCGCCGGCGCGGTCGGCGGGACGCTGGCCGGCGCCCGGATCGGCGTACTGGGCCTGGCCTTCAAGGCGGGCACGAACGACCTGCGCGACTCGCCCGCGCTCGCCGTCTCGTCGGTGCTGTGCGCGCTGGGTGCGGAGCTGATCGCCTACGACCCGGCGGTCGACGGCGAGATCGCCGGGATGACCGTCGTCGACGACCCCTACCTGGTCGCGAAGGACGCGGACGCCGTCGTCGTGCTGACCGAGTGGGCGGAGTTCAAGCACCTCGACTGGGCGGCGATGGCCGAGCTCATGGAGGGCATCGACGTCGTCGACACGCGCAACCTGCTCGACCCGCGGGTGATCGTCGACGCCGGGCTGTCCTGGCAGGGCGTCGGGCGGCCGCGGGCGGCGGCGCGAATCAAGGTTTCGTGAGGACCTGATCTTGGTTAAGCTGGCGGCACGGCATCGCGTGTCGGTCACCGGCTGGGTGAGGCATGGAGGTGGCGGGAGTGCCCTGGAGGCATTTCAACCGTGTCGGTTTCCGTTTCCGTTGAATTGAACCATCTGATCGTCCCGTCCCGGAACAACCGGGAATCCGCCGAATTCCTGGCGAACCTGCTCGGCCTCGAAGTCGGGGAGGAATGGGGCCCGTTCGTCCCCGTCGAGACGCGCAACGGCGTCCGGCTGGACTTCGCGACCATCCCCGAAGAGGACCTGCGCCTGCAGCACTACTGCTTCCTGATCCCGGAGGACGACTTCGACGCCGTCTTCGCGCGGCTCGTCGAAACCGGCGTGACCTACCACGCCGACCCGATGGGGAAGCAGGTCGGCGAAATCAACCACAACCACGGTGGCCGTGGCGTCTATTTCCTCGATCCCGGCGGCAACGGGATGGAAATCATCACGCAGCCGTACGAGCCGGAGCGGAAGCGTCCCGCGTCCTGGTAGAAGTTCCTTAGCAATGCGTACTATCGGGGCATGTTCACGACGAGGCCGGAGCTGACCGGCACCTTCGGGATGGTGGCATCGACGCACTGGCTGGCTTCGGCCACCGGGATGGCGGTGCTGGAGGACGGCGGCAACGCGTTCGACGCGGCGGTCGCCGCCGGCTTCGTCCTGCAGGTCGCCGAGCCGCACCTGTGCGGCCCGGCCGGCCAGGTGCCCGGCCTCTTCGTGACGGCGGACGACCCGACCCCGCGGGCGCTGGCCGGCCAAGGCCCGTCGCCCGCGGGGGCCACCGCTGCGCATTTCGCGTCGCTGGGCCTGGACCTGATCCCGGGCAGCGGCCTGCTCCCGGCCACTGTCCCGGGCGCCTGGGACGCGTGGCTCCTGCTGCTTCGCGACTACGGCACGAAGTCGCTTCGCGAGGTGCTGAAGTACGCGATCGGCTACGCGCGCAACGGCGTCCCGCTGGTGTCGCGGGTCGGCGACACGATCAGCGCCGTGTCCCGCCTGTTCACCGAGCACTGGCCGACGTCGGCGGCGCTCTGGATGCCGGACGGCAGGCCCGCGTCCGGCCTGCACCGGAACCCGGCGCTGGCGGACACCTGGGAGCGGCTGCTGCGCGAGGCGGAGTCCGTCTCCGGCCGCGAAGCGCAGCTCGACGCGGGCCGTCGTGCCTGGGCACAGGGGTTCGTCGCCGAAGAGATCGATTCGTTCAGCCGGACCGCGTTCCGCGACGACTCCGGCCGCGACCACGCGGGCCTGCTGACCGGCGACGACCTGGCGTCGTGGTCGGCGTCGTACGAGGAACCGGCGTTCGTCGACGTCGACGACTGGCGCCTGGTCAAGCTGGGCGGCTGGACCCAGGGACCGGCGCTGCTGCAACAGGCGCTGCTCCTGCACGGCTTCCGCGACGAGCTGTCGTATGTGGATGGCGTCCCGTCGGAGCGCACGGTCCACCTGGCGACCGAAGCGGCGAAGCTGGCCTTCGCGGACCGCGAGGCCTGGTACGGCGACACCGACGTGCCCTTGGACGTGCTGCTTTCGGCGTCGTACACGGACGCCCGGCGTGCCCTGATCACGGACACGGCGTCCGAGTTGCTCCGCCCGGGCGACGCCCGCGGCCCGGCGCGGCTCCCGGCCATCCTGGACTCGCTGCAGGGCATCGAAGCGGGCGACGGCGCGACGGGCGAGCCCACGGTCGGCCCCCAGGGCCAGACCCGCGGCGACACCGTCCACCTCGACGTCGTCGACGCGGCGGGCAACCTGGTGTCCCTGACCCCCTCGGGCGGCTGGCTGCAGTCGAGCCCGACGATCCCGTCGCTGGGCTTCTGCCTGGATTCCCGCGGCCAGATGTTCTGGCTGGAGCAGGGCCTGCCGAACTCCCTGCAGCCGCGCAAGCGCCCCCGCATCACGCTCTCCCCGTCCCTGGCGCTGCGCGACGGCGTCCCGGCGCTGGCCTTCGGCACCCCGGGCGGCGACCAGCAGGACCAGTGGCAGCTGTGCTTCTGGCTGGCCCACGTGTACGGCGGCATGAACCTCCAGGAATCGATCGATGCGCCCGCCTGGCACACGACGGCGTTCCCGAGCTCGTTCTACCCGCGCTCGTGGAACCCGCGCGAGCTGGTGGTGGAGTCCCGCCTCGGCAGGTCCACTTTGGACGCCCTCCGCGACCGGGGCCACGAGCTGGTCGACGCGGGCGACTGGGCACTGGGCCGCCTCTCGGCGGTCTCCCGCGCCGACGGCCTCCTCCGGGCGGCGGCCAACGCCCGCGGCATGCAGGGGTACGCGGCGGGCCGTTAGGGCTCGGAGCTGCGCAGGTAGGCTGCCCCCAAACCAAGTGCTAAGGGGGCTGGACGTGGAAGGAGCCACGGCCGAGGAAACCGTTTCGCCGCCTGCCGAGGAGGCGCCGCGGGCGTCCGGTCGCCGGTTCGAGCCACGGAAGGCCGCGCTCTGGCTCGGCCGGCTGCTCATCAGCGAAGGCTTGATCGCCTTCTATGTCGGCCTGGCGATTTCGATGGTCTTCAACCACCGGATCGTCACGCACCCGAAGTCCTTGCTCACCGGCGGGCTCGGCGATCCGCTGCTGTGGGTGTGGGAGCTCGGCTGGCAGCACCACTGGCTGACCCACGGCGGCGACTTCTGGACGTCGAACCAGTTCTACCCCGCGGTCGACAACTATGCGTTCGGCGAGACGCTCCTCGGCTACGTCCCTTTCAGCGTCTTCGCAGGCGACGGCCAGTACAACAACGTCTTCCTCTACAACCTCCTCTTCGTGTTCTGCTTCGCGCTCGCCTTCGCCGGCGCGTACCTGCTGGTCAAGCAGCTCGGCAGCAACTGGCAGGGCGCGCTGCTCGCCGGCGTCGTGTGGGCGTGGGCGCCGTGGCGGCTCAGCCACATCGCGCACCTCAACGTCCTCTCCACCGGCGGGATCGCGCTGGCCCTGTGGGCGCTCGCCAAGGGGCACGGCTTCACCTTCCGCGGGGAGCGCGGCGAGACCAAGCCGCGGTGGGTCGTCGCCGGCTGGCTGATCGCCGCCTGGCAGGTCAGCATCGGGTGGGCGATCGGGCTGCCCTTCGTCTACCTGATGGCCCTGGTCGGGATCGCGATCGCGCTCTACGCCTGGCGCCTGGGCCGCCGGATGATCATCGCGAACGTCGTCGGCGTGGTCGCGTTCCTCGGCATCGTCTACTGGCTGGTGGTGCCGTTCCTGCGGGTGCGCTCGGAGTACGGCTTCACGCGCACCTGGAAAGAAGTCGAAGTCTTCTCGCCGCCGGTCAACGGCCTGTGGACCGCGCCGTACGAGACCTGGCTGTGGCTGGAAACGGCCTTCAACAACGAGGCCGTGCTCCCGCAGGACGGCGTCGGCGAGATGCTGCTGTTCCCCGGTCTCGCGGTCACCGTGCTGGGGATCGCGGGCCTGTTCTTCAGCGCCTGGACCTGGCGGGTCCGGGTTTTCCTCGGCGTGTTCATCGGCTTCAACGTCCTGCTCTCGCTCGGCACGACGTTCCTCGGCGGCGGCCTCTACTGGCTGTTCTGGAACTTCCTGCCCGGCTGGGACGCCATGCGCACCCCGGGCCGGATGATCATCTGGGTCACCCTCGGCCTGGCGATCTCCGCGGGCGGCCTGGTCACCCGGCTCTACCGGTTCATCGACGAGCACACCCGGATGGCCACGCAGGTCATCGCGTTCTACATGATGTTCCCGGCCTTCTTCGCGTTGCTCGAAGGCATCCCGCGCTGGCAGCAGGTCGAGAACCCCGGGATCCCGCCGGACGTCAAGCAGGTGTTCACGAGCACGAAGGAACCGATCGCGCTGCTGCCGATGGACCTGTGGAGCAACTTCAAGTACCAGCTGTGGTCCACCGAGGGCTTCCCGACGACGGCCAACGGCACGGCCAGCAACTACGGGCCGCAGTTCCACGACATGCAGGACTCGTCGGCCACCTTCCCGGACAAGCACAGCATCGACGTCTTCAAGCGGTACGGCATCCGCAAGATCGTCGTCGTGAAGTCCATGGAGGGCGCCATGGGCATCCTCCAGCGGCCGACCGCCGGCCTGCCGTTGACCAAGGTCGAGTCGAACGACGTCGTCGTGTTCACCCTCCAGTGATCACGGCTTCTGCCAGAGCCAGAACTCGATGCCCTGGTTGTCCGTGCAGTCCGCGGTGGTCCCGTACGGGTGGTTCTCGACCTCGCCCGCCCGGCCGCCCTGCGCCCGCACCCGCGTCAACGCCGATTCGAGGTCGTCGACCGCGTACATCAGCTTCCAGCCGACCTGACGGTCCCCGGCCCACAACCCGCCTTCGAGCCCCGGGCCCGCGAACCCCCACGCGTCCGACGTCGAGCCGGGCGTGAACTGCCAGCCCAGCACCGCGGCGTAGAACGACTTCGCCGGCTCGGCCTCCGGGACCTGGAACGTGAAGTACATCGCCTCGCCGTGCCGGGCGGGCTTCGGTCCCGCGGCCGGCGTCGCCGCCTGCGAGACCAGCCAGCGCTGGCCGAAGGGGTCGCGGAACGAGCCGCCGCGGCCGTACGGCGAGTCGCTCACCTCGCGGATCAGCGTCGCGCCCAGCTCCAGCGCGCGGGCCACCGAAACGTCGACGTCCGGTACCTCGACCCGCACCGACGCGCCGCCCTCGCGCGGCGCCACGTGCCCGATCTCCGGGTACTCCTCGGCGAGCATCAGCACCGCGTCGCCGATGGCCAGCTCCGCGTGCCCGATCCGGCCGTCGTCCATCAGGATCGGTTCGCCGCGGCGGGTCGCGCCGAAGACCTCGACGTAGAAGTCGAGCGCGGCGCGGGCGTCGGACACGGCCAGGTAGGGCGTCAGCGAGCGAAGTTCGGCGGCGGCCGCGGGGGCCTCGGTGGTCGTCATGTCGGCTCCGTTCAAGATGGCGCGACGCAGGTTGTCGCGCAGTTCGGCGGCGAAGTCCGGGTCGGGCGCGACCCGCTCGGAGGGACGGCGAAGCGCGTCGAAAGGCTCAGGCATCGCGACCCTCCTTCTCCTCGTAAGCGCGCCGGAACGCGGCTCGGGCCCGGACGAGCAACGCCTCGGTGGCGTGCACGCTGCGCCCCAGGTGGCCGGCGACCTCGGGGACGCCGAGGCCGTCGACGTACCGCAGGGTCAGCGCGGCCCGGTGGTGTGGCCCGAGGGCTTCGAGCACCTGTCTCGCGCGCAGGGCGTCGAGCCGCTCGTCCCACGGGTCCTCGACGTCCGGTGCACTGTCGTGCACCAGCCGCAGTCCGCGTTCCTCACGTTCTTTGCGCCGCCAGTGGTCGGCGAGCTTGTGCCGGGCGACGCCGATCAGCCACCCGGTGCTCACTGGAGGTGCGTATTCCTTGCGACAGGCGGCGACCGCCCCGAGGAACGTCTCGGACGTCAGTTCCTCGGCGAGCGTGCGGTCGCCGCACCGGGACAGCAGGTACCCGTAGACCTCCGGCAGGGCCGTCTCGTACAGGCCGAGCAGCGCGAAGGCCGGGTCCGGTCGTACCCGCGGTTCCGTCACACCTTCATAGTCGTCCGGCGCCCGGATTTTCCGACGGGTGAATTCCGGATTTCTACCCCCGCGGGTCCGGCAGCCGCCGCCCGGTGATCGCGACGATCGCCGCCAGCACCGCCACCACGCCGATCACCAGCGCGAACGCGTCCCGGCTACCCATCGAGCCCGACAGTGCCGCGTACAGACTCCCCAGCGTGGCCACGCCCAGGGCCAGCGACGTCTGCTGGTTCGTCGTCATCACGCCCGACCCGACGCCGGCCAGGTCCGTCGGCACGTGGGAGAGCACGATCCGGAACAGCGTGGTCATCGCCAGGGCGTTCCCGACGCCGATCGCCACCATCGACGGCGCCAGGTCGAGGATCGTCACGTGCGGCCACGTCGACAGCGTCGTGCAGAGCAGCGCCACCATGCCCGTCGCCGTGATCGCGCCGCCGATCGGGACGACCTTCTGGCCGTAGCGGGCCACCAGGCGGCTGCTCAGCATCGACACCGTGAAGTAGGCGACGGCCAGCGGGGTCAGCGCGCCACCCGCGCCCAGCGGGCCGAAGTGCAGGCCCTCCTGCAGCGTCATCGCGACGACGAACATGAACGAGCCGAACGCGCCGAAGAACGGCACGGCCACCATCAACCCGCGACGCACGCTCGGCAGCCGCATCACCGACGGCGGCAGCAGCGGCGTTCCGCCGAGCCGCTCCAACCGCCGTTCGACGTGCACGAACGCCGCCGCCGCGAACGGGAACACCGCCAGCAGCGCGATCGTCCAGACCGGCCAGCCCAGTGCGCGGCCCTCCATCAGCGGGACCAGCAGCGACAGCAGCGACACGGCCAGCAGTGCCGTGCCGAGGCGGTCGACGCCCAGCGGGTTGTGCGCGCGGCTTTCCGGCAGCTTGCGGGCCATCACCAGCACGACCAGGCCGATCGGGACGTTGACCAGGAAGATCGGCCGCCAGCCGGTACCCCACAGGTCGGCCGCCACCAGGGCACCGCCGAGCAGCTGGCCGACCACCGTCGAGATGCCGCCCGTCGCGCCGAAGAGGCCGAGCGCGCGTGACCGCTTCTCGCCCGAAGTCGTCGCCTGGATGATCGAAAGCACCTGCGGCAGCAGCAGGGCCGACGCCGCCCCCTGCGCGGCGCGGGCCACCACCAGCGTGCCGGCCGTCGGGGCGATTCCGCAGGCCAGGGACGTCAGCGTGAACAGCCAGAGGCCGGTGACGAACAGCCGCCGCCTGCCGAACGAGTCGCCGAGGCGGCCGCCGACCACCAGCAGTACCGCGTACGCGATGCCGTAGGCGGCGACCACCAGTTCCAGGGTGGCGGTGGACGCGTGGAGGTCGGCATCGATCGTCGGCAGCGCGACGTTGACGATGAAGAAGTCGATGATCGGCAGTGCCGCCCCCAGCAGCACCGTGACCAGGCCGGCGGGGGTCAGTCCCGGTCGGCTGGGAGCGCCGGCGGTTTCCGGCGCGAGTTCGGTCGTGGTCATGGGTACTACGATCAACCCGATTTTAAACTGGTACCAGTTGCTGCTTATCCAGGTATTGACCACTACCTGGTACCAGGTTCCGGAGCGTGCCATCCTGGCACCATGACCACCGCTGTCGAATCCGACCTGCGCCGCCAGGAGCTGGCGAGGTTCCTGCGCAGCCGTCGCGAGCGGATCACGCCCGAGCAGGTCGGCCTGCCGATCGTGGGCCGCCGCCGGACGCCGGGGCTGCGCCGCGAAGAGGTCGCGCAGCTCGCCGGGGTCGGGGTCACCTGGTACACGTGGCTCGAGCAGGGGCGCGACATCAACGCGTCCGAGCAGGTCCTGCAGGCGATCGCCCGCACCCTGCGGCTCGACCCGCACGAGCACGTCCACCTGTTCCGCCTGGCCGGGGCGCCCGAGCCGGAAGGCGAAAAGGACTGCCAGGTCATCACGCCGGCGATGGAGCTCATGCTGAAGAAGCTGGAGCCGTACCCGGTCGCGATCCGCAACGCCCGCTGCGACCTGCTCGGCTACAACCGTGGCTACACCTGGCTGATGGGCGACGTCGACGCCATCCCGTTCGGCGACCGGAACACGCTGGTCCAGTGCCTGCTCAACCCCGAGTGGCGCAAGCGCATGCTCGACTGGGACGCGAACATCCCGCGCGTGATCGCGTCCTTCCGCGCGGCGATGGCCGACCACGTCGCCGAGCCGGCGTGGAAGCAGCTGGTCAAGCGCCTCAAGGCCGAGTCACCGCTGTTCGCGGAGCTGTGGCCGCACCACGACGTCAACTCGGAGCCGATCCGCACCAAGCGGTACCTGCACCCGGACGTCGGGCTGCTCCAGTTCAACTTCACCTACCTCTACTACGGCCGCCGGTCGGAGATCACCATGTCGACCTACACCCCGGCCGACGAGGAGACGGCGGCGAAGCTGCCGCTCGTCTTCGACTGAGACTGACGACGTACGCGCGCAGTGCGCTCCGGGACGGACGCGCCGACCGGTCGTGACCGGTAGCTTTCGCGGCATGAGATGGCCGCCGTGGGTGGGGCGCGTGGTGCGCACCGTCGTCGTCACCGTGTTCGTGCTCGGGGCGACCAGCGGTGCGTCGCGCTGGCAGCCCGGCGCGACCCCGATGACCCCGCTCGCGGCCGGGTGGCTCGCCGCCACCGGGCTGACCTTGCTGGTCGTCCACCGCTTCCCGCTGACGCTCTTCCTGGTGACGGCCGCCTCCGCGTTCGGCTACTACGCCTCCGGCCTGCCCGGCGGGCCGGTCATCCTGGTGCCGACCATCGCGTTGTTCGTGCTGACCCGGCAGCGCGGGCCGCTCACCGCGGGGCTCACCGGCGCGTCCGCGCTGGCCGCCGCATACGTCGTGCACATCGTCCTGACCAGGTCGTTGGCCCTGGAGTCCGGCGCCGGGTTCCTCGTCGTCTGGCTGACCGCCGTCATCGGCATCGGCACCGCCGTCCGGTACCAGCTCGACGCCCTCGCGGCCCGGCGGGAGCAGGCCGACGAGCACCGGCACCGGCTCGCGGAGCAGGAGCGGCTGCGCATCGCCCGCGAGGTCCACGACGTCGTCGCGCACAGCCTCGCGATGATCAACGTGCAGGCGGGCG
Organism: Amycolatopsis kentuckyensis; assembly: GCF_002155975.1. Taxonomy (GTDB): domain Bacteria; phylum Actinomycetota; class Actinomycetes; order Mycobacteriales; family Pseudonocardiaceae; genus Amycolatopsis; species Amycolatopsis kentuckyensis. The sequence continues at coordinate 20,650 of NZ_MUMI01000154.1, read as the reverse complement.
TCGCCGCGCACGTCGCCGACCGGCGGCCCGAGCAGGCGAAGGAGGCGCTGCTCAACATCAAGGCGGCCAGCGCGTCCGCGCTCAAGGACCTGCGCGCGACCCTGGCCGTGCTGCGCTCGGGGGAGGACAAGGCACCCGCGCCGAGCCTCGCCCAGGCCGGCGAGCTGCTGGACCACGCCCGCGACGCCGGGCTCACGGTCGACGTCCACGGCGAACCCGGCGATCTCCCGGCACCCGTCGACGCGGCCGCGTACCGGATCCTGCAGGAATCGCTGACCAACGTCGTCCGGCACGCCGACCGGCCCAGCCGCGTCGACGTGCGGTTCGAGCGGCAGCCGGGGGCCTTCACGCTGCGGGTCCGCGACGACGGCCGCGGTACCGTCCAGCCGAACCCGGGCCACGGTCTGCGCGGGATGGGCGAACGCGCCGCGGCGCTGGGCGGCCGGTGCACCGCCGGGCCGGTCGGCGGCGGTTTCGAAGTCCGCGTCGAGCTACCGATCGAGGGGGAAGCATGATCCGCGTCCTGCTGGCCGACGACCAGGTCCTGGTCCGCGCCGGGTTCCGCGTGCTGCTGGAGACCGAAGACGGCTTCGAGGTCGTCGGCGAGGCCGGCGACGGCGAGCAGGCCGTCGCCGGAGCGGTCGAGCACCGCCCCGACATCGTCGTGATGGACGTCCGGATGCCCGGCGTCGACGGCCTCGAAGCGACCCGCCGGATCACCGCGAACCCCGACCTCGCCGGGACGAAGGTGCTGGTCCTGACCACCTTCGACGTCGACGAGTACGTCTACGAAGCCCTGCGGGCGGGCGCCAGCGGGTTCCTGCTGAAGGACACCGAACCGGTCGAGCTGCTGCGCGCGCTGCGGGTCGTCGCGAACGGGGAGGCGCTGCTCGCACCGACAGTCACCCGCCGGCTGATCCAGGAGTTCGTCGGGCGCCCGGAGAACCGGCAGATCGACACCAGCGCCGTCCGCGAGATCACCGACCGCGAGCGCGAGGTGCTCGGCCTGGTCGCGGGCGGGATGTCGAACGACGAAATCGCCGCCCACCTGGTGATCTCGACGGCGACGGCGCGCACCCACGTCAGCCGCATCATGACGAAGATCGGCGCGCGCGACCGCGCCCAGCTGGTGGTGCTGGCCTACGAGTCCGGGCTCGTCACACCGCGTCGCCCCGCCTGACCCGGCGCACCACGCGGACCGCGCGCACCAGGAACACCACGGCGAGGACGCCGACCAGGCAGATCCAGATCACGGCGCCTCCTCTCCCGGCCGATGCTCTGCTCAGTGGGCGTCCGAGAGGGGGAAGGCGTTCACCGACACGGCGGAAGTCACACCTTCGGGCTAAGTGCGACGGGCTCCCCGGCTATCCTCGGCGGGTGATTTCGTACGCGCAGAACGCGGAAGACGTCGTGCTCGCCCGCGTCTTCGCGGGGCAGGCCACGGGGCGCTACCTCGACCTCGGCGCCGGGGATCCCGTGGTCGCGTCGGTCACGAAGCACTTCTACGACCTCGGCTGGCGGGGCATCAACGTCGAGCCGATCCCGGCGAAGGCCCGCGAACTGCGCAGCGCCCGCCCGGAGGACCTCACGCTGCAGGTCGCGGTCGGCGCGGCACCCGGCGTCGCGAAGCTGCACGTCGTCGAGGACGAATGGGGCTGGTCGACGCTCGACGACGACCTCGCCGTCCGCTACCGCGACGACCGCCGCTGGCAGGTGGGCGCGGTCGAGGTGGAGCTGACCACGCTGGCCGCGCTCCTCGACGCCCACCCCGGCCCGGTCGACTTCCTGAAGATCGACGTCGAAGGCGCCGAGCGCGCGGTGATCGAGGGCGCGGACTGGACCCGCCACCGGCCGCGGGTGCTCGTCGTCGAGGCGACGGAACCGGGCTCGCCGAAGCCCACCCACGAGCAGTGGGAACCGATGCTGCTCGACGCGGGTTACCGCTGCGCGCTGTTCGACGGCCTCAACCGCTTCTACGGCCGGGCCGACGACGCCGACGTCCTGGCGGCGCTGGCCGCGCCGGCCAACGTGTTCGACGAATACGAGCCGTACGAGCACGCCCGCTTGCGCGAGGAGTTCGCCGCGGCGCAGGCGGGCCGCCCCGCCGAGGTCGGCTACATCCGCCGGCTCGAGGAGACCGTGGCCGAGGCCCAGCGCGCCCGCACCGACCTCGGGCTGGAGCTGGAAGAGGCCCGGCGCGAGCTGGCCCACGCCGCCCGTGCCGCCGAGGAGAGCCGCCGCCGGGCCGCGGCCCTCGAACACCGCGTGTCCGAGCTGGAAGCCCAGCTCGGACTCCGGCTCCCCTGACGGCTCAGCGGCGCACGCGCGGCCGGACCCCGTCCCGCGCCAGCTCCGCCAGCCGCCGGTTGATCACCTTCGCGACCGCCGCCGGGCTGCAGAAGCCACGGATCGCTTCGATCGCCTTCGCGCCCATTTCCTCGCGCAGCCGCGGGCTGTCGGCGAGCTTGCGCAGCCAGCGCGCGGCCTGGTCGACGTCCGCGTCGGCCCACAGCTGCCCGACCGTGTACCAGTCGCCGAACCCGCCGCCGAACCGGTGGTCGTTCGGTCCGATCGGGCGGGCTTCGTACCCGACGACCGCCGCCGCGCCCGGGGGCATGAAGTCGATGTTGCCGCCGAACCCGGTCGCCACCACCGGCTTGCCCATCGCCATCGCCTCGGCCATCCCGAGCCCGAAGCCTTCCGAGCGGTGCAGCGACGTGTAGACGTCGCAGGTGGCCAGCAGCGTGTCCATGTCCGCGCGGGACATCTCGCGCCGCAACAGCGTCCCCCCGACCGAGGCGACCGCCGCGCTCAGCGACGTGTCCAGTTCGGGGAAGCGCTGGAGGTCGTTCGCCTTGAGCACCAGGTGGGCCTTCGTCCCACGCTCTTCCGGCGGGAACGCCCGGCGGAACGCCTCGATCACCGCCCACGGGTTCTTCCGGGCGTCGCTCGAGGACGCGCTGAACGTGAACAGCACGATGAGGCCGTCCTCGGGGAGGCCGAACTTCGCGCGGTCCCCGGTGACGTCCGGCGCCTGGGGGACGACGTTGGGCACCACGGTGATCGGGATGTCGGTCACCGTGCGGAACGCGTCCGAGACGAACTGGGAGATCAGCCAGAGCTCGTCGATGCCCGGCAGGTGCGGCAGCGCGTGCACCGGCGGTTCCGGCAGTTCCCACGCCCACACGGCGATCGTGTAGCGGTCCAGCGCGTGCTCGGGGATCAGCTGCCACTCGTTGACGTTGACGATCCACAGGTCGACGTCGAACTCCTTGCCCCGGCGCAGGGCGGTGACGTCCGGGGGGACCTCGATCGAACGGAACGGCGCCTGGCTGTTGAACTCCGTGAACGTCATCGCGGTGCCGCTCGCGGCCATCGCCTGGACGTACCGGCGAGCCGACTCGGACAGGCCGGTGCTGGCGCGGACGTCGGCGAAGACGTTCACCCCGGGCCGTGGCTCTTCCGGTGGCGCGACGAAGTTCTCCGCCGCTTCGATCGCCTCGGCGTACCCCTGAGCCGCGATCGGCCAGGTGGCGTTCTCCCCGGTCCACTTCCGCGCGAGCTCGCCCGCCGCGCGCAGTTCCTCCGGCCAGCACATCCCGCGTTCGAGCAACCGGTACAGCTCCGCGGCCTCACCGGCCGGCGACGTCGGGACGGTCCAGCAGAACGACGAGTCGTAGTGCCGGTGCTGCGGCAGGTCGCTGGTGATCACCACGCGCCCGGCGCCGAACGCCCGCAGCATCGTGCCGCTGGTCTCGCCCGCGGTCGGCCACCGCAGGCTGACCACGGCGTCCGTGGCCAGGATCAGGTCGTCGAGGCGGTCTTCCGCCGGTGACAGTTCGAAGTGGACGGAGTCGGGGAACCCGCTGGCGACAGTGACTTGGCGCACCTGGTCGAGCAGCGCCGGATCGCCAGCGTGGCCGGCGATCACCAGCCGCGCGTTGGGCCACCGGCGGCGCAGCTCGGCGAAGGCCAGCACGGCGGCGGTCACCCGCCGGTGCCCGGCCAGGCTGCCGAAGACGCCGAAGACGACCTGGTCGTCGGTCCAGCCCAGCCCGGCCCGCACCGGCTCGCGGCGTGCGGGGTCGGGCAGCAGCGCGCCGTGCGGCACCGCGTGCACCGGGATCCCGGGGTACCGCGCGCGCAGGAACTCCGCGGTCCGCGGGTCGTGCACGACGACCCCGCGGCTGGTCGTGACGAGCCGGCGTTCCAGGGTCAGCGTCGCGTGGTCGAGGATCTTGACGCCGTCGACCTCGATCGCCGGCAGGCCGTGGAGCAGGGCCGGGTCGTGCTGGTGGCCCCAGATCGGCCCGTGCGCGTACCGCACCTCTTCGCGGAAGGCCTCGGAGGCGACGCTGCCGAGGATCCCGGCGTGGAAGTCCAAAAGGGACGGATCGTGCAGCACCACCACACCCGGGGCCGCGATCGCCTGCCGGTAGATCTCGCCGTGGACACCGGCGTGGTTGCCGATGTGGTAGATCGGCACGCCTTCGGACGGCTCGGCCGCGCCGAGCAGCCGGACCCGGGCGGGCACGCGGGCGCCCGGCGCGTCGGTCATCGCGGCGACGTCGAGCAGCTCGGACAGGGCCTCGGTCAGGTGGTAGCTGTAGTCGGCGATCCCGCTGGTCCGTGGCGGCAGCGGGGTCCACATGGTGGCGCGGGCGGTCATCGCCGGGCGATCAGGCACAGGCGCTCACCCAGACCGTCCACCGCGGCCACCTCGCGGACCTCGACCTCCGGGAAGCCCGCCGCCTCGGCGACGAACCGGAGGTAGGCCGGGTGCAACGGCTTCTGCGCGAAGGGGTCCAGCCGGAACTCCGTCTCCGCGCCGGCGCCCGGCGTCTCGACCAGCAGCACGCCACCGGGCTGCAGCGCAGTCGCGGCGAGGTCGGCGAAGCGCGCGAGGGCGTCCGGCGTCAGGCGTTCGGCGAACCGGAAGGCGGTCACCGCGCCGAGCGAGCGGGACGGCACCGCCGCCAGCGCGGCCAGGGACTCCCTCGCGGCGACGTCGAGGCCGAGCCCCGCGCAGTGCCGGCGGACCAGCTTGTTGTCCGACGCCGCCAGGTACGGCAGTTCCGCCGAGCGAAGCACCTCGAGCCATTCGCCGCGGCCCGGCGCGACGTCGAACACCGGGCCGGTCGCGCCGGCTTCCCGCGCCGCCGTGACGAGCGGCAGGTGCGTCTTGCGCGCTTCGCGCACGCGGCTTTCCGGGCCGTCGAGCAGCTGCGAGAGCGCCAGCTCGAGGAAGGACTCCCGGTCGGCGACGTCCGCGGCGACCTCGGCGACCGCCTGCCCGGCCCGGACGCGGTCGAGCGCGACGTCCAGCTGGGCGTGCCGCAGCCGGGCATCGGCCGCCGCCGACGTCAGCGCCGCGACCTGCGTTTCCAGGGCCTTCAGCCGCAGCTCGGTGTCGTCACCCCGCTCGCCCGTCTCGGCCTGGTGCAGCTTCAGCTCGGACAGCTGCGATTCGATCCGGCCGAGACCCGCGTACAGCCGCTGGTTCAGGCCCGCGGTCATGGTCCGGTCCTGCTGCCGCAGCTGCTCGACCTCGTGCGCCAGCTCGGCGTGGCGGACGGCGTCGGCCGGCAGCTCGCGCTGGGTGTGGTGGACGGCGGCGAGCGCGTCCCGGATGGCCAGGTTGGCCTCGATCTGCCACTTCACCTGGCGCTTCCACAGGAACCGCAGGGCCAGCCGGCCGAGCAGGTCGGTCCGGCGCAGCGGCAGGTGCAGCTCGCGGTGTTCGTCGAGGCGGGCCAGCGCGGCGGCCAGCTGGTCAGAAGACATGCACAATCCCACGGTTCGGCGCGATCATCGGTTGAGCTCGCGGAAGATGTTCTGCTGCACGGACGGCGTCAGCATCGACGCGGCTCCGGCGATGAGCCCGCGTTCGGCGAACTCGACCACCACGACGTCGCTGCGCCCGAGCAGCTCACCGATCGCGGCGCCGCGGTCCTGGTCGGACGTGCTGTAGTGCATGGCGGTCAGGTCGCGGAAGGTGGCGGCCATGTACGGCAGGGTGCGGATGGTGAACGAGTCGCCGAGCCACGCCGTGCGGAGGCCGTAGGTGCCCGTCCCGGTCGCGGTGTCGGTGTGCACCGGCGGGATGTAGTCGGCGGGCATCGTGCGGGTCAGGTCGGTCCGGCCGTCGGGCATCAGCGCGTAGTGCGTGCCGTCCGTCAGTCCGGTCCGGCCGATCAGCCGCGGCAGGTCGGCCGGCAGCTCCCAGTTCTCCTTCGGCTCGACGCGCCAGCTCCCGGTGATGCCCGGTCGCAGCCGCTCGGTGACCTCGCGGACCGCGGTGATCGCGCCTTCGTCGTTCCAGTGGGCGTCCAGCGGGCCGTAGAGCGGCTGGCCCTTGCGGTTGGCCCAGTCCCGCAGCGGGCCGCGCAGGTCGACCATGAAGTTCTCGGCGTCGACCCGGCGCCAGAAGTCGTTCTGGACGGCGTCGTGGCAGTCCTTGCCGAGGTAGTTGTCGGGCAGGTGCTGCGGCACCATGGTCGCCTTGTCCGGCGCGATGACGACGACCAGCTGGCGGCCCGAAGCCTCGATCCCGTCGCGGAAGCGGCGCAGCCGGTCGAACGTGGTGTCCAGGTTCTCGGTCGGCACGCAGTGGCTGGTGACCTCGTCGCCGAGGTAGAGCCAGCCGTCCTTGCCCTCGATCACGGTGGGGAACTGTCGCGGGTCGAGCTTGGTGTCGCCCGGCACCTGCAGCGGGCCCTGCTGGTGTTCCTGGTTCAGCGGCGGCGGTTCGCCGAACACCCCGCGGCTGATGGCGTCGGCGGTGTGCACGGCTTGTTCGCGCAGCACCAGGTGGTCGGTGGCCCAGCTGCCGAGCTGCGGGAAGAACGACCAGCCCTGCCCGATGCTCGGGAACGGCGTCAGCGCCCGGTTTTCGAATTCGCCGGGCCGCGCGCCGAAGACCACCGACAGGTTCGGCGTGAGGAAGAAGACGGTGGCGCAGATCAGCGCCACGAGCTGCTTCCCGCCGTGGCGCGGCCGGTAGAGCGCGTGCTCGCGGGGCAGGAAGGCTTCGTAGACCGGCAGCATCGTCTGCTGCGGGCCGCCGGGCCGCGTCACGACGTCACCCGCATCCGGCGGGCCACCGGCCGCAGCAGGCGACGGGCGCGGGCGGCCAGCGGTGACCGCGGCGGCGGTTCGGGCGCCTGCCGGGCGAGCCAGGTCCGGTGCGCTTCTCCCAGCCGCTCGCGCAGCCACGCCACCGTGACGTCGGCCGGGTGCGTGCGCAGGATGTGCTCGCGGGCGGCGGCCCCGCGGCGGCGGGCTTCGGCCGGGTCGTCGGCGACGGCGCGCATGGCCTCGGCCGCCGCGTCGAGGTCCGGGTCGGCCCAGTGGCCGTCACTCCGGTAGGGCGGCCAGCCCGGGCCGACGTCGGTCATCGTGAACGGCACCGGCCAGCCGGACCCGGGACCGAAGAACTCGGTCGTGCTCGAATAGTCCGTCGCGATCACCGGCAGCCCCCTGACCATCGCCTCGGCCACCGTCAGCCCGAACCCCTCGCTCCGGTGCAGTGACACGTAGGCGTCGGTCCTGGCATACAGGGCGTCGAGTTCGGCCGTGGTGAGGTACCGCTCCACGAGCTCGATCCGCGGGTCGCCGTCGATCGCGCGCTGCAGCCGTTCGACGGCCGCGGTGTTCCGCTGCCCGTTGGTGGCCTTCAGCACGAGCCGGACGTCTTCGCGGCCGGGGAAGGCGCGGCGGAACGCCTCGACGACACCCCACGGGTTCTTCCGGCCGCCGGTCGAGTTGAAGTCGAAGACGAACAGGAACCGGGTCTGCCCATCGGGTTCCCGCGACACCGGGCCGGGGTCGGGCACCGGCACCGGAATGGTCCGGACCGGGACCGGCGAGTGCGCCGCGATCGCCCGGGTGGCGAACTCGCTGGGGGTCCAGACCTCGTCGACGAACGCGAACCCGTCGTGCATTTCGGCCGGGAAGTCCTCCAGTTCCCACGCCCACAGCCCGATCCGGTAGCGCCCGGCGGCGGCGTCCGGGTGGCTGTCGACGACCACCCGGGTGAAGTCGGAGTTGACCGTCAGCAGGCTGACCCCGAACCGGGGCGGGCCGACGCTTTCCGGGACGGCGAGCCCGGTGCGGACCGAGCCGGCGATGGACCGCTCTTCGACGACCGACACCATCGGGATGCCCGCTCGGGCGATCATCCGCTGGACCAGCCGGGCCATCTCGCCGAGCCCGAGTTCGGCGGTGAGGAAGCCGACGACGTTGACCCCGAAGTCGGCGACCGGCGCCAGCGGTGCCGCGGCGGGCACCGGGAGCGCCCACGCCGGCAGCAGGCCCTCGGCGACGCCGTGGGTCGCGCACCACTGCCGGAACCCGGGCGCGCTCTCGCCGCGGGGGTGGGGGAAGACCGCCTGCAGGTCGACGCGGGCGCGCCAGACCTCGGCCGCCAGCCGCGTCAGCCCCCCGGCGGCGTCGACCGGGTTCGCCGGTTCGGTCAGCCACTCCCGGAACGCGCGGCCGCCGTCTTCGCCGAACGGGTGCGGCGGCAGCTTTTCGGCCGGCAGGTCCGGCGATTCCGTGCGCAGCCAGGCGTCGTGGTAGAGCTGCCGCATCTGCGGGGTGAGCGGCGAACCGTCCGGCAGCGTGGAAAACCGGCCTTCGCCGGGCCGGGCCGGGCCGACCCGGTCGCCGTAGGCGGCACACAGCCGGCGCAGGACCGGATCCGCGGAAAGCCGCACCCGCGGCCGTGTCGCGCAGTCGGCCGTCAGCAGCCAGGGCGCTTCGGGGTCGTAGCCGCGGAAGGCGATGAACCGGCTCTCCGACGGCGAGCGTTCGTGCAGGTTCCAGTAGCCGACGGCGAGCCCGGAGTCGCGCACGACCAGGTGCTCGAACGTGCCGGGGAGCAGCTCCGGCCACCGCCAGGTCGCCGCCGTCCGGTGCGGTGGCCGGCGCCGGGCCCGGTCCGCCCAGTGGTCGAGGAACGGCCGGGCGGCGGGCCCGGCGGCGAGGAAGCCGTCGTAGACGCCGGGGACGTCCTCGGGTTCGAGACCGTCCCGCGGGAGCGGGGCCAGCAGCGCCGCCGCGACGACGACGCCGTGGTCCGCCGCGAGCGCGCTGACGTCCTCGAACGGTGCGTGGACCTCGACGTCGGCGTCCAGCAGGACCGCGACGTCGAACCGCTCCAGCAGGCTGCGCAGCAGCAGCGGCCGCAGGACGTCCGCCAGGTCGGCGCCGTCGTGGCAGGTGACCAGCCGGAAGTACTCCGCCGGCTCGAGGTCCAGCTCGCCGGGCGCGGTGCCGTCGTCGGCCACGAGCACGGTGAACTCGTGTCCGGGGTGGTGCGCGCGGTACGACGCGGCGAGCACCTCGGCGGCACCCAGGCGGTCCCGGGTGACCACGGTGCAGGCGACGAACCGGCGAGCCGCCATGTCAGCCGTTGGCGGGCAGCTCTGCCAGCTGCTTCGCGAGGATCTCGTCGAAGGCCTGCGAGACGCCGGCCATGTCCGACCCGTTCACCTGCACGCGGACCACGGTCTGCTTGTGCACGTAGTGGGCCCGGATCAGGGCGCTGCCGTCTTCCTTGACGAGCTGCACGACGTCGACGCCCTCGGGCGCCGTGCCGGTGTACTTCGTGAGCTTGTACTTCGCCTGCAGCGTCCCGAGCTTGTCGACCGCGTTGGCCGCGGCCGAGGCACCCGAGGTCTTGGCGGTGACCACGACGACGGTCACGCCGGAGGGCAGGTTCGACACCGACATCCGCGCGGTGGTCGGGTTCGCCGCGGCGAGGGCGTCGTTCTCCTCGTCGGTGAGGACCTTGCGCGCCTCGAAGTCGTCGAACTTGGCGAAGTCGGTGGTTTCCTTGACGTCGCCCGGGAGCTTGGCGATCTCGAGGTCGTCCTTCGGCTTCTGGGTCGGGGGCGGCGGCGCGGTGGACGACTGCGCGACCGGCGGCGTCTGCTCGTTGCCGCCGGAGAAGAGGAAGTAGCCGCCGACGCCGAGGCCGGCCAGCACGACGACCGCGATGACGATCGCGATGATCTTCTTGCCGCCCTTGGCCGGGGTCGTCTCGAACGACGGCTCCGGCCCCTGGCCGACCCAGCTGGTGTCGGCCGGGAAGTCCGAGCCGCCCCACGGGGTGCTCGTGTTCTGCGCGGGCGCGGCCCACGGCATCTGCTGGTTGGGACCGGACAGGTGCGGCGGCGGCGCGTACTGCGGCTGCTGGGCCGGGAACCCGCCCGAACCGTGGCCGCCCTGGTGGAAACCGCCGCCGGTGGCCTGCGGCGGCACGCCCGGCACGACCTGCGTGCGCTCGGCGTCGCCCTGGCCGGCCGGCGCCCAGCCCTGGGGCGGGGGGCCCTGCGGGACGGCCTGGGTGCGTTCGCCGTCGCCGAACGAGGTGTTGACGATCTGGGTCTGGTCGCCCGCCGGCGCGGCGGGAGCCTGCGGCTGGCCGGGCGGCGGGGTCACCGGGGCGATGATGTGCGTGCTCTCCGACTCACCGGCCCCGGTCTGGCCTGCCTGGGGATCGACGTTGACCGCCGCGGAAAGGACGCTGTCTCGCCGCAGCCGGTAGTCGTCAGCCGAAATCTGACCCGCGGCCAGCTCTTCGTCCAACTGGCGTAGTTGCTCCTGCCAGGACAAACCGGGCCCCCTTCTCGTCTGCGTCGCCGGCCCAGCCAGCTCCCGCATCATTGTGCACTCAGCCCCGCCCGCCGAGGTCGGAAGGGTCCGTTCAGGCTCAGCTGACCGGGAGGACCGCCTCGAGCGCGTCCACGGCCTTGTCCAGCTCGCTGCTCAGACCCGCCTGGCCGCGGTCGGGCTCGGCGATCCCGATGCTCACGACATTGCTGCCGGAGCCGTACCAGGTGGTGTTCAGGAAGGTGTCGCGGTCCTTGCCCGACACCGTGCGCAACGCCGACTGGACCGACCGGAAGCCGCCCGCCAGCGCGTCCTGGTAGAGCTTCTCGACGACGGCCTGCGCGTTGGCCGGGCTGCCCGTCGGCACGACCAGGACCAGGTACGAGACGTCGCCGTCGGCGGCGCCCCGGTAGATCACCTTGCTCGCCCCGTTGGCGTTCAGCAGGTCCGCGGTCGACGCCGGGTAGAGCCCCAGCTCCAGGCCCTTCGCCACGGACATCGTCGAGTTGTTCGGGTTCTGCTTGCCGGGCATCTGCGGCACCCGTTCGTCCAGCGACGGGGTGCGGACGCCGTCGGAACCCGACGACGGTGCGCTCGACGGGGCGGCCGCCCGGTCCGAGCCGGAATCGCGGCCGAGCCACGCGATCCCGCCGGCGATCATCGCCAGGACCAGGAGCACACCCAGGGCGACGAAGAGCCGGACCGGACGGCGGCGGCCGTCCGCCGATTCGTCCCAGCGGTGCTTGCCCGTCTCGTCCGGCGGCGGCCCCACCGGCCTGGGCGGCGCCTGCTCCCCGCGCGGGTGCGTCGGCGGGAACCGGCTGAGCTGCGGCCGGTCCGGCAGCGGGCCCTCGACGCTCAGGTACCGCGTCGGGTTGATGTCCGCCGGGCTCGGCGCCGTGGTCAGGTGGTCCGCGACGGCGGGCACGCCGGTCCCGGTGCGCTGCCACGGAGGCGCGGGCGCCGGCGGGCGGACCTGCGGCCGGGACGGCTGGTAGCCCTGCGGGTTCGACGGCGGTTCCTGCCGTTGCGCCGGCAGGGCCTCCGTCGCCGCCGCGGGGTTCTTGCTCTGCCACGCTGTCGCGGGCCGGCGCAGCGGTGACGGGACGGGTGAGGCCACGGTCGAACCGGAAGCCTGCGCGAGCAGCTCGTCCCGCTGCTTGCGGTGGGCGGCTGGCTCGATGCGGCCGGCCGCCAGATCCGCGTCCAGCCGGCGCAGGTCGTCCTGCCAGCTCATGAGTAGACCCCCATCCACCGTTCGGGGCATCAGTCTGGCACGCGCGGCCGACCTGAGACGTTGCTGTTCGAGGTTGATCGGCAACGTAGCGCACGGAACGCCGTTTCGGGAGTCCTCCGCGTGGACGATCCCGAATTGTCTCCACGGAGTGCTCCGGACCGGCGGCCGTCACCCGTCAGGACCCCGAAACTGTCGTACATGTGTTCTAAAATTGGCGTTGTCCAGGGGAGATGCCGCCCGCGACCGCGGGTGGCGTGATGGAGGAAGGCAGGGCCATGGCCTACATCACCCTGTCCACGTTCGTGGGCTACAGCGCGAGTTCCGGGCCGTCGCGGTCGTCGTTCGTCCGGCGGCAGCGCCGTCAGTACGAGGATCCGGCGCGAGCGGCGTTCAACTACTACCGGCGGGCGGCCAACGCGGTGCGCTCCGGCCGGGCGGCGAACCAGGACGAGGTGGCGCTGCGCGCGCTCGTCAACGCCGCCGACGAGCGGACGAAGCCGCACTACGCGGCGATCGCCGAGGGCTGGCTGCGGTACCTCGGCCGCAAGTCGCCGAGGCTGGTGGAGGTCGGGCGCGGCCGGTGCCGGATCGGCGAGCTCGAAATCGGCGTCAGCCCGCAGATGGGGCTGCGCAAGAGCGACGGCCGCCGCTACGCGACCTGGCTCTACTTCAAGGAGGAGCCACTGGCGAAGTCCTCGGCGCAGCTCGCGCTCTGGGTCATGGAGGAGGCGATGCCCGACATCCTGCCCGGCGGCGAGGCGCTGGTGATCGACGTCCGCCGCGGCAAGGAGTACCGGCTCACGCCGCGCGACCGCGCCCGGATGCGGCCCTGGGCCCGCAGCGAGGCCTCGGCGTTCCTCACCCTCTGGGACGCAGCCTGAGCAGCACGCCGGCCACGAGGTCCGGCCGCGTGACGAAGGGGTGGTGCGCCACCGGTAGCTCGACGACGTCGGTGGCGCGCGCCGCCTGGGCCCGCTGGGTCTCGGGCGGTGTCGCGCGGTCTTCACCGCAGACGAGGTAGGTCGACGGGACCTGCCGCCACGCCGCCCGGGTCGCCGGCTGGCCGAACACCGCTTCGTTCTGCGCGGTGAGCCGGTCGGCGGCCGCGGCGTAGGTGGGGTCGTCGAAGTCCTGGGCGAACAGCGGCCGCACCAGTTCCTCCCGGACGCTCGCGGTGCCGTCGCCGTGGCTGACGTGCCACGGCGCCGGTTCGCCGGTCCCGAAGTCGGCGAGCGCCTCGCCGGCGTCCGGGAGGAACGACGTCACGTAGACGAGCCGCCGGACCGCGGGGTGGTCGCCCGCTGTGGTGATCACCATGCCGCCGTACGAGTGGCCGACGAGCAGCGCGGGCTCGTCGGAGGCGTCGAGCAGGGCGCGGACGGCTTCCGCGTCGGCGTGCAGATCACCGCGCGGCTCGCCCTCGCAGCTCGGCAGCACCGCCGCTGAACTGCGCAGACCGTGCCGGGCGAGCACGTCGGCGGTGGGCTGCCACCACCACGCGCCGTCGCGGACGAAAGCACCGTGGACGAAGAGGATCCGCATGGTGACAATCTGGCGGAACCCACCCGGATGAGTGACACAGTTCGCGGCGGGCGGACGGGGACTGGACAAACCGGAGGCCGAACACGAAGCTTTCGCGTGTTCTTCCGCGCTCGGCCGACTCGAGGTCTCAAACCGTGAATGCTGCCTGGGAAGCCGTCTCCCGCGTCGTCGACGAGCCAGCCTGGTACTGGGTGTACGACAAGCTGGCGTTCTGGCCGAGCACCTACGCGCACGCCTGGCCCGGGTTCCGGGAGCCGGCACCGTCGCGGACGTGGGACCTTTCGCCCGGGAACCTGGACCGCGCCTCGGCGGAGTTCCGGCTGGGCCCGTACGCGGTCGAGGAGCACCAGGTCGGGACGATCGCGCTGGCCGCGTTCCGGGAGGTCTGCGGTCCGGACGACTGGATGTGGGCGCTGCACTGGCAGCACCAGTCCTACCGCGTCCGCCCGCACCTGATGTCCGGGAGCGCACGCTGGCCGGTGCCGGTGTTCCCGCGTGCGGACTACCACCTGTTCCTGGCGGCGGACTTCTCCTACGGCACGCTCGGCCACCCGTGGGAGCGGACGCTGTGCGTGTTCGGCGAGAAGCTGGTGCCGGCGTTCGAGCGGCTGGGCGAAGGCGTGCTGTCGAACGTCCTGCGCCGCGACGGGAAGCCGGCCGTGACAACCGGGACTTCCGCCACCCGGACCCCCGGAGAGCGGTCCGAGCTGGCCCGCTGAGCCGCTGGTTGATCTCTTGCTACCGTTCTGCGGGTGTTCGAATACCACGGCTGGGTGACCATCCAGGCGACCGCGAGCGGCGATGACGACGCGGCGCTCCTGGAACGCCTGGTCGACCGCGTGCACCGCGCGATCCGCGACGCGGGCGACTTCGACCTGGTCGACCTCCGCTGGAGCGCGGGGATGCCGATGCTCCACTTCGGAGGGTTCGACAAACACGGCGCCCAGGCCGCCGATCTCCTGACGTTGTTCACCCGAGCGGGCGAATTGGCCCCGGGTTCCTACGGCCTCTTGCACACGTGGGACGACCAGGACACCGAGAACGACAACAACTTCCGCGTGTACCGAATGGCCCGAGGCCAGGTGACGGAGCGGGAAGACCCCCACCTGACCCCGGTGGCCCCCACGATCCTCGACACCTACGAGCTCTGAAAACCCGAATAGGGGGCCCCAAGGCCAAGCCCGGAAGGGGAAGCCGGGGCACCGTCCCCAGGTCTGGCGAAGGCACCGTGGGGGGTCCGGGGGCTCGGCCCCCGGGTGAAATGGCGAGAGGGCTGTATCGGCGATTTCTGCCGATACAGCCCTCTTACCCGCGAGCGGATGACGGGATTCGAACCCGCGACCCTCACCTTGGCAAGGTGATGCGCTACCAGCTGCGCTACATCCGCGTTGTCTTGCTGATGGGAAGAACTCTATACCCTCCGCGTCAGGGGGCTGTCACCGGGTCCCCCCGTCCCCGGACCGGTGCTTCGGTGTCACAGCTGGCGTACAAGGGGTGACGACGGCTGATTCCCTCCGTATGGTGTCTCCATTCGACCGAATGGGGAGACCTTCGGGGAGGAGGTGCCGGGCCGGATGACCGAGCTGGGCACGGCGCCGCCACCAGCGGCCTCGGAATCCGACGAGCAGGCACTGCTGCAACGGCTCCGCAACGGCGAGGACGCCGCGTTCGGGGAGCTGTTCGAGCTGCACGCCGCCGCGGTCCGCCGGCTCGCGCAGAGCCTGGCGGCCGATCGGTCCGAGGCCGAGGACATCACCGCGGAGACGTTCTTCCGCGTGTTGCAGGCCCTCCGCCGGGGTGCCGGTCCCCGTGACTACGTCCGCGCGTACCTGCTGACCGTCGCCCGCCGGGTGTCGTGGGAGTGGCACGGTGCCCGCCGGGACGTCCCGGTCTCCGACGACGAGCTGACTTTCCGCGCCGGGGCGGGTGCGGACACGCACGCCCGCACGGCGGAGCACACGCTGATCACGACGGCGTTCACCAGCCTGCCGGAGCGGTGGCGGACGGTGCTGTGGCAGACCGAGGTCGAGGGTGAGCAGCCCGCGATGGTCGCTCCCCACTTCGGGTTGAGCGCGAACGCGACCGCGGCGCTGGCCCGCCGGGCGCGGCAGGGGCTGCGTGCGGCGTACCTGCAGGCCCACCTTTCGGTGAGCCGCGGACCGGATTCGTGCCGGGCGGTCGTGGAAAAGCTCGGCGGGTTCACCGCGGGCAGCGTCACCGGTGCCGAGGCGGAGCGGATCAAGGCGCACCTGCACGGCTGCCCGTCGTGCCGCGCGACGCAGGACGAGCTGCGGGACGTCTGCTCGTCGCTGCGGGCGCACGCCGGGGTGCTGGTGCTGCTGGTGCCGGCCGCCGCGTCGGTGGGCGGCAGCGGGGTGCTGGCCGGGCTGGGCGCGACGGTCAAGGGCGTGCTGGTCGGTTCGAAGGTGAAGATCGGGCTGGCGCTGGCGTCGACCGCCGCGGTGGGTGCCGTGGGCGTCGCCGCCGGGCCGGTGCTGTTCGGATCCGCGCCGGTGCAGGACATCGGGTTGCCCGGTGGGGCGCCCGAGCTCGTCGTGGTGCCGCCGTCGGAGACGCACCACCAGCCGCCGCCGCAGGCGCAGCCGGAGCCGCGGATCGGCATCGGCGTGCTCAACGGCCGCGGCACCGGGGCCGCGGTGCCGGCCCGGTCGCGGGGCGGGGAGCGGCAGGTCGCCGCGAACGAAGTCCCGCAACTGCCGGTCGCCGGCGACGTCCCGGTCGGGGAAGTGGGTGCCGGTGCGCAGCCGGCCCCGCGCGAAGACCTCACCTCGTCGACGTTCGTGGCGCCTGACCAGCCGGCGACCTCGCCGCGGCTGGACACGTCGAGGCCGGACATGACGATGACGACCGACTCCGCCGAAGCACCCGTGCCGGAGGACGCCGAAGCGCCCGAGCTGTCGCCGACCGGCCGGCCCGGCAAACCGGACCCGTCGTCGGACGACGCGGAGAAGCCGGCGCCGAAGGACGACGAGTCCGGCGCCACCGAGACGCCGCCGGAACCGTCGACGACCGTGACGCCGACTTCGGGCAAGCCGTGCCCGGACAGCGCCTCGACCGTCACCGGGTCGGGCGAACCGGCGGACCCGGCTCTGGTCCCGCCGTCAGGTTCTTGATCAGCGGTGATCTCCTCCGGTGGGCGAGATGTCCGGTTCCTCCCTCGCGCGGGTGAGCCCCGGCACGGTACCGTTGAGGCGCTCACCCTGCGGGCGCCCCGGGAGGCAACTGAATGAACCGGCTGGTACGCGGCGAAGACGGCCGCGACTGGGTGGTCCGTGCCCAGATGGAATGGCGCGCACCGGCGACGGCCGACGACTTCGAGCACGACGTCGCGGGCAGCTACGGGCCCGGAATCGCGATGATCGTCGTCACCGCGCTGCTGGCCGTGATCCTCATCGTGTGGACGCCGGACCAGGTCAACGTCCCCGCGTGGGTGCTGCTGGCGCTGCTGCTCGTGGTGCTGTTCTTCCCGCTGCGGTGGATCCTGCGCCGTCCCTGGACCGTGGTCGCGGAGACCGAGGGCGACGTGACCGGTGACCGGCCGTCCGAGCGCTGGGTCGGCACCATCCGCGGCATGTTCACCGTCCAGGGCGAGGTCAAGAAGATCTCCAAGACCATCCAGCGGCACTCGCTGCCGGACTTCGACGGGCCGCTTCACCCGGTCGAGTAGGACACTGGAGCCATGCCCGAGCTACCCGAGGTCGAAGCACTGGCTCACCACCTGCGCGAGAACGCCGTGGGCCGGACGATCTTCCGCATCGATGTCGCATCGCTGAGCGTGCTGAAGACGGCGACGCCGCCGTGGACCGACCTGCACGGCCGCGAGATCACCGGCGCGACCCGGCACGGCAAGCACCTCGACGTCGTCGCCGGTGACCTGCACCTCGTCGTCCACCTGGCCCGCGCGGGGTGGCTGCGCTGGTCCGACGGCCTCGCCGCGGCACCGCTGAAACCGGGCAAGGGCC
Source organism: Amycolatopsis kentuckyensis (assembly GCF_002155975.1). Taxonomy (GTDB): domain Bacteria; phylum Actinomycetota; class Actinomycetes; order Mycobacteriales; family Pseudonocardiaceae; genus Amycolatopsis; species Amycolatopsis kentuckyensis. The sequence goes on along the minus strand of NZ_MUMI01000154.1, from coordinate 3,271 downwards.
CGATCTCGCTGCGGGTGCACCTCGAGTCCGCGACCGGACCGGGCTTCGACCTCACCGAAGCGGGCACGAAGAAGGGCCTCGCGGTGTGGATCGTGGAGGACCCGCAGGAGATCGCGAGCGTCGCGCGGCTGGGCCCGGACGCGCTCGCCGTCGACGCCGCTCGGCTGCGCGAGCTCTTCGCCGGCAAGAACACCCGGCTGAAGTGGGCGCTCACCGACCAGTCGCTGCTCGCCGGGATCGGCAACGCCTACTCCGACGAGATCATGCACCGCGCGAAGCTCTCGCCGTACGCCACGATCGGCAAGCTCGGCGAAGGCGCGCTGGAAACCCTCGCCGAGGCGATCCGCGAGATCGAGACCGACGCCGTCGAGCGGTCGGTGGGGCAGAAGGCGGCCCGGCTGAAGGGCGAGAAGCGGTCGGGCCTGCGGGTCCACGCGCGCACCGGGCTGCCGTGCCCCGTCTGCGGCGACACGATCCGCGAAATATCCTTCGCCGACAAGTCGTTCCAGTACTGCCCGACCTGCCAGACCGGCGGCAAGCCGCTCGCCGACCGCCGGATGTCGCGACTCCTGAAGTAGTCGCTTCCGGACGCTCGGTAGGGTCTCGGCAACCCTCGGTCATCGCTGTTGGACAGAAAGTGGGATCAGGCCTTGCACCCGGTCGGTCGAGCGCAGAGCATGGACGCCGTGTCCGGGTTCCCGCTTGCGCAGATCGTCCCGTGGGGTCTTGTGGTGCTGCTCGTCGCCGCGGTCGTCGTGCTGCTCGTCAAGCAGCGCCGCCCGGTCAGCGTGGTCGAGGACGCCATGCTGCAGGCCGTGCACCGGATGTCGAAGGCGGCGCCGAACCTGCGTGCCGGGCTGGACGAGGACGCCGCCGACAAGATCACCACGCAGCTGCTGCAGATGCTCGACTGCGTCGCCGTCGGCATCACCGACAGCGAAGGCACGCTGCTGTCCTGGGACGGCGAGGCGAACGAGCACTACGTCGACCTGGTCGAGGCGATCGGGGCGGCGATCCGCAAGCACCGCCGCGAGGTCGTCGCGCACGACCGGATGCCGTGCAACCACCGCGGCACCTGCCGGATGAAGACCGCGGTCATCGTGCCGCTGCTGGTGGAGGGCGAGACGGAGGCGGCGCTGATCGTCGTCGGCCGGACCCGGGGCCGGCTGGTGCAGATGGCCGACGCCGTCGCCCAGTTCGTCTGCACCCAGTTCGAGCTGGCCCGGCTCGACGAGTCCAAGCACCAGCTCCAGCAGGCCGAGATCAAGGCGCTGCGGGCGCAGATCTCGCCGCACTTCGTCTACAACGCGCTGAACACGATCTCCGCCCTGATCCGCACGGACCCCGAAGAGGCGCGAGAGCTGCTTCAGGACTTCGCCGACTTCACGCGCTACTCGTTCCGGACGTCGGGCATGTTCACCTCGCTCGCCGAGGAGCTCCGCAACATCGACCGCTACCTGACCATCGAGAACGCCCGCTTCGGCGGACGGCTCGAGGTGCGGATGAAGATCGCGCCCGAGGTGCTCAGCGTCGTCGTGCCGTTCCTGATCATCCAGCCGCTGGTGGAGAACGCGGTCAAGCACGGACTGGCGAGCAAGCCCAGCGGCGGCTGCGTCACGGTGATCGCGCAGGACTACGGCACCGAGGCGCTGATCAGCGTCGAGGACGACGGCATCGGCATGGACCCGCGGCGCCTCAAGGACGTCAAGAACGCGCACAGCACCGGCGCGCACGTCGGGCTCGGCAACATCAGCCAGCGCATGCAGCAGGTCTTCGGCAACGACTACGCGGTGATGGTCGAGACCGCGCCCGGTGCCGGCATGAAGGTGACGCTGCGGGTGCCGAAGTTCGTCCCGGGCGTCCGGCCGAACATGCCGGACTACAGCTCGGACGCGGAGGCCGACGTCCCGGCCCAGGGCGGTCCCACCCAGCTCAACGGCGCCGACGTGAACGGCGTCAACGGCACGCGGTCGGGCATCCTCCCCATGAGCTGAATCCGGCTAGCCTGGCTTCATGAGCGTTACGGACAAACTGGCTTCGCGGATCCCGGTGCTCGCCGACCGGGTGGAGCGCAAGGACGTCGTGGCCGTGGTGAAGCTGCACGGCGTGATCACACCGTCGCCGTCGCCGCTGGCCAGGGGCGCGATCAACCTGGCCGCCGTGGAATCGGCGCTGACCAGGGCGTTCGGCCACGATCGGCTGAAGGCGGTCGCGCTGCTGGTGAACTCCCCGGGTGGCGCGCCGACGCAGTCGGGCCTGGTCGCCGAGCGGATCCGGCAGCTGGCCGACGAGAAGAACGTGCCGGTGCTGGCGTTCTGCGAGGACGTCGCCGCGTCGGGCGGGTACTGGCTGGCCTGCGCGGCCGACGAGATCTACGCCCACCGCACGTCGATGGTCGGCTCGATCGGCGTGATCAGCGGCGGCTTCGGGTTCACCGGCCTGCTGGAACGCTTCGGCATCGAGCGCCGGCTGCACACGGCGGGCGCGAACAAGTCGCGCTTGGACCCGTTCTCGCCGGAGAAGCCCGAAGACGTCGAGTGGCTGAAGAAGATGCACACCCAGCTCCACGAGCTGTTCGTGAACTGGGTGAAGGAACGCCGCGGTGACCGCCTGACGGACGCGGAGGACCTGTTCACCGGCGACGTCTGGCTCGGCGCGAAGGCGGTCGAGCTCGGCCTGGCCGACGGCCTCGGCAGCCTCCGCCAGATCATCACCGAGCGCTACCCGGACGCGGAGATCTCGGTGGCCGAGCCGAAGCGGCCCCTGCTCGCGCGGCTGGGCATCGGCGCCCCGGCGGCCGCGTCGGCGGTGCTGGACGCGGTGACCCAGAAGGCAGCCTGGTCCCGCTTCGGCCTCTGAGCGGATGGCCTTCCGGGCAGACTTTGTGACCTGGATCACCCAACCCGTGTAACGCCTCTGGAATCGCCTCAGGTCGTCAGGTCTCCTTGTCGACGGGCTTTGTTGTGAACGGCAACAAATCCGGTCGACAAGGAGGTCGTACCCGATGCCCCACTCCCGCAGGCTCGTGCTCGGCGCGGTGCTCGACGTGTAGTTCTGGATCTCGCCGGTGCCCCAGTTGGCGGGGCCGCCCGGGTAGCTGTGGCCGGTGTCGATGATCCAGTTCGCGCTCGAGGGGAGCGAGCCGGAGCCGCCGGTGAAGTCGTCGGCGAAGACGGTGGTCCAGCCCGACTCGGGCGGCGGGATGGACGCGGCGGCGGGGAGGGTGAGGGGGACGGCGATGAGTGCGGCGCCGAGCACCGCGCCGAGCACG